>CALFJG010000043.1 GCA_937877625.1 uncultured Prevotellaceae bacterium | reverse complement strand
CAGCCATGTGTTGTGGTTCAAGTTCATTTACCGTAAGGAAAGGCTTGATGATTATCGTGAGGGGCTGGATTACCTAAAGGCAAGCGGGCTGGAGGTGAAAGCCGTTGTGAGCGACGGCTTTACAGGGATCAAGGAGATGCTGTCGGGTACGCCTTACCAGCTATGCCAGTTCCACCAGATGCAGCGCATACGCCAGCTGCTGACCAACAAGCCCAAACTGCCCGCATCGATTGAATTGAAGAAAATCGCATCGGCACTAACAACATCCAACAAGGAAATGTTCAGTGCCATGCTGGAGGGCTGGCACGACCGCTGGAAGGCCTTCCTGCTGGAAAAGACCGTCTCGGATAACGGGAAATCCTTCTTCACGCACAGGAGAACCAGGAGCGCATATTACAGCCTCAAAACGCATCTGAGCATGCTGTTCACCTATCAGGACTTCCCCGACGGATCTGTCCCCAATACCAACAATGCCCTGGAATCACTCAACTCTGTCATCAAGACAAAACTCAGAAACCACAGGGGACTTTCCCTCAACAGAAGAGAACTGCTTCTGGCGAACTTATTGCGACTGTACAACCCCGATAAACAGAGGACGCTTCAATGATTTTAGGTGTATAAAAGAGCCTTAATTGCCACTGAAGACCAATTAAGGCTCTTTTTAGGAGTATATTTGACCCTTAAGCCTCAATTTTACTATAAGATCCCTGACCTTATTCTCATCAAAATAACAGAGAGCGTCATATTTGTCAGAGAAGCATGAAGCAGAGCAAGTAGCAATAGTTTTGCTCTTAAGTGAATCAAGCACATAGTCCTTACCCTTTTCATCCCTCTTAATTTTTCTGAAGCGAAAGAGTTTAGAAGGTAGTATCGTATCCAGATTATTATTAATAGTGCTCCACCTTTTGGCGATTTCGTCAAAAGGCAAATCTGCTGGAATACATTGGCTTTCAAAGAATGCCTTGAATTCTTCTTTTGTCATCTAAAAAATAATGTTTAGAGGTTACCCACTAATTTGACTATTAAACCATATAGAGTTTATAAAATGTACTTACACTCTAATAATACCCGCTCATTTTTGAGCAATGTTTCTTTTATTGTTTTCTCGTCCATATTCAAATTTCATTTGCAAAGTTACATCAATAGTGTCCTAAATAATTTGGCTTAAAATTACGTCAAGTCACACCGATTTGATGCGACTTGACGTAATTTTAAGCCAAATTATTTAGGACACTATTGTCTCCAAGCACCCTAATTTACGACAAGGAATAAACACTTATCGTTCAAAAATACGTCCTTTAAGTGACTTTACAGGACTAAGATGAAAGTCAGAAACATCTTATCAAGATTGAAAATTGAGTAGGAGGTGAACACCTCTGATTAGTGTTCACCTCCTACTCAATTAGGGTATTATATGTAAGGGTGGCCTATAAATGCTAATTTATGTGGAATGCCCTTGTAACATTACCAAACGTCTTCGGCTTCAACGCCATCGTAAACACTCTTGGGTACGAACTCAAAGTAGTCAACGAAGAACTGGGTGTCAGTGGCTTTGAGTGCCGATTTGAAACGCATATAATACGTCTTGTTGGCATCCATATTCATCGTGGTGACAATTTTACGTAGGCAAGGTAGGCTCTCACCACCTTGGCTACGGCACTGTCCTTGGTATAGGCTGTCCCAGAAATAGTTAGGTGCTTTCATATAGCCGTGCAGGCGCATATCTTTGTCGTTCTCCAAGATTTGGTCTTCGTCCCAGTCAAGATCTTCATCGGCGATGTAGGGGATGTCTGGGTTAGAAGATGTGCGTGTGGTGCTGCTGTATCCAGAGTTCTGACGGAGGTCGAAAGGCAGCCCCACAGGCAGGCAGTTGTCTGGCGAGTCGCCTACGTAGAGCTGTGCCATACCACGAAGGGTGTTGTTGGCACATCCCATACGAAGCTCATACTGTCCGGTCTTAGGCACTGGCGGCAGACGGAGGATAAAGTCGAACACACCGCTGAAGAGGAACTCGTCGCCTTGATAGTCGTGCCAGTAGCCTACGCCTGTCCATCCGCATTGCAGATAGTAAATCTCTGTGGCATCGGTTTCGCGAATGATGTTGTCGAAATAACCGTGTTCAAAGGCTTGGTAGCGCATACCGCGATAGTTGTTGGAGATGAGTTCGGGTACAATAGTGGTGATGTCAATACGCATACGCTCTGAGGCGAGGGCTTCGCGTGTGGCAGCGTTGTACACGAGGATGCCATCAAGGGGATAGTAGAAGCCATTGGAGCCGTTGTTTTCGTTTGTGCCGTTGAGGGCGTTGATGCGTACGTTAATGCCGGGCTGGTAGGGTAGGGTGGAAATTTCTTTATAGTCGTCCTGCAACTTGTTGTTGTACTTGCTGATGCGGTTGAGGTAGATGTCGTGGTCGCCATCGGGTACTTGAACGACTTTGATAAGTCCGCGAATGTCCTCGCCTGTTTCTTCGTTGGTACCCAGAGCAATGGTGGTGAAGTAGTCCCAAGTGTTAACAGTGTAGTTGGCACTTTGTGGATTGAGGGCGTTTGAGCCGTACTTATAGTTGTGCTCGTTGAAATGGTGTACGAAGCGGTTGAAGGCGATGCGTCCGTTGAGGAAGTGGTAGGCCAAGAAGCGGTTAAGGGCGTTGTCGGTGCTGGTGATGTCTGAGGCGGTGCATTCGGGATATGCAGCTTGCGCCTTAGCTTGCAGCTGGCTTTGAATCTCGCTCCAGTTGGTGATGTTGCCGTCGGAGTCGAGTTCGGGAGCGGAGATGCCCCATTCGTTTTGGAATACTTCGTCGGTCTCAACAAATGCGGTGATGCCGAGGATACGCTTCGTGGGTATTTCCCAGTTGTTTCCCTTTCCATTTCCGAAGGCTACGGAACTCCAGTAGCGTTCTTCGGGGCGTGTGGCATCGTTTTCATAATCCAGATCACGGTCGGCGGAGATGCGCGACTCCATAGCTGTCTCTGTGATGAGGCGGCTGAAGATGTGCATATTATCGGCAGCGGCGATAAGCGATGCTACATTCTCAACCGATGGAGAGATTACATCGGAGACGACGTGCATATAGCCGTTGAGGGCTTTGTGGTTATAGTCGCCAGTGACGAGTTCTGCGGTGTAGTTGATGACATAGTTGCCGTCCTCATTCTCCTCACAGGTGAGCAAACGCTCGCCGAGGTTGGGTTTGGGGAATGTACTGCCGTCAGTGGGAAATTCAGCAGTTTCGTAGGCTGTGCTGTTCTCGTTGTCAATTATACAGCTATAGGCAATTAGTTCTGCTTGTTCATCGGTGAGCTGTGCGATGTCGGTAGAACCGGTGATACGTAGGCAGTAGGCTTCTACGGCTTCGTTTTGAGGTATAAAGACGGTGTAGTTGCCACGAGCGGAGAGTACGGAGAAAAGCGACGAAGCATTCTCCGCTTTGCTCAGTGGTACGCGCTGGAAGATTGCGGTAATGGCCGAGAGGTCTTCGCGCTCCTGAAGCATATCGGCAATAGTGGGGTCTTCCTTAATGGCATAGGCACTGTCGTCAATGTCCTCTTTACAACTTGAAAGCAAGATGCCGCCTAAAAGAAATAGCAGGCTACTTGCGAGAAGTAGGTTTTTCTTCTTCATCTGTGTAGTATATAGATATAAGGTTTTTAATTGCTGTAGTTGGAACTGTCGGAAGCGCGTCGGCGATGCGCGAAGAAAGGTTGGCATTCGCACCAACACTGCCCGCAAAAATACAAAGAATTATAAAATAGGGATACTTTTCTGTTAAAAATGTTTGCTTTTGCGTCAAAATCCACTTTTTGAAGTCTTTTTAGCCGTAGGTTGTAGGATTGTTGCTATCTTCGCTCTTGAAATCAGTTTAGGGAGATTGTTCGTGTTCTAAATGCACAGATTTCCTTGTTGATTTTATAGGTGAGTTCTATCAAGAATAGCTCAAAGCATTTGAATGCCGATTTATAGCACCCACCTTAAATTGTTTATATGTCTCACGCCCTTTTGGGGCATAAACCGAAGGAGAAAACTATGGAACTTAAGATTAAAGCGATTCACTTTGACATTAATGAGCGCTTGAATGCTTTTATTGAGAAAAAGGCTGTTCGCTTAGAAAAGAAAGTAGATCGTGCGACGCAGCTTGAGGTGACGCTCAAGGTGGTGAAACCTGAGACAGCAATGAATAAAGAGACGCGGCTTCACCTCTCTGTGCCAGGCGGCGAACTACATGCGGAGCGTGTGTGCGACACCTTTGAGGAGGGTATTCTGGAGTGTATTGAAGCACTGTTGAAACAAGTGGAGCGCTATAAGGAAAAGAATAAATAAGCATGTTAAAGTATAGTTTTTTCAAGCGGTCGGCGACATAGGTTTCCGTCCGCTTTCTTTCGGTAGCTACACCATATATATACACGCGCGCGCGTAGAGCCATTAGAATGCGAGACCTCCGAGGCTCAAGAAATCGCCAAGTAAAAACACCAAAAGAACGGTTGCTCGCAACTGAAAATGTAAAAACAAGCAAAAAAAAAGATGAAAAGTTTTGCAGTTTATGAATTATACCTACCTTTGCACCCGCTAACGAGCAGATGTGTAAAAACAATAAACGCGTTAGGCTTCATTAAGCACAAGGGCAAATACCAGAGTGGACAAATGGGGCAGACTGTAAATCTGCTGGCTTTCGCCTTCGGTGGTTCGAATCCATCTTTGCCCACAGCCGCAAGGCTGCAAAAGCGGAAGTAGCTCAGTTGATAGAGCACTAGCCTTCCAAGCTGGGGGTCGCGGGTTTGAGCCCCGTCTTCCGCTCAAAGCTAACAAGGAAATGGAATTGCTGTTATAGCTCAGTGGTAGAGCACTTCCTTGGTAAGGAAGAGGTCACGAGTTCAAGTCTCGTTAACAGCTCTAAGGCGGTGCGAGCCGCTTCTGATTGAGAAAGTTCACACATATTAATATTAATATCAAGCTATGGCTAAAGAACATTTTGAAAGAACTAAACCGCACGTTAACATTGGTACGATTGGTCACGTTGACCATGGTAAGACCACGTTGACCGCTGCTATTACCACGGTGCTGGCTAAGGCTGGTCTTTCCGAGGTGAAGTCTTTCGACCAAATTGACAATGCTCCTGAAGAAAAGGAGCGCGGTATCACTATTAACACTGCTCACGTTGAGTATGAGACCTCTAAGCGTCACTATGCTCACGTTGACTGCCCGGGACACGCAGACTATGTGAAGAACATGGTGACTGGTGCAGCCCAGATGGATGGTGCTATTATTGTAGTTGCTGCCACTGACGGCCCGATGCCTCAGACTCGTGAGCACATCCTGCTCGCTCGTCAGGTGAACGTGCCTCGTCTTGTTGTATTCTTGAACAAGTGCGACATGGTGGATGATGAAGAAATGCTTGAGCTCGTTGAGATGGAGATGCGTGAGCTTCTCGCTCAGTATGAGTTTGAAGATGATACGCCCATCATCCGCGGTTCTGCTCTCGGTGCACTGAATGGTGTGAAAGAGTGGGAGGACAAGGTTGTTGAGCTGATGGACGCTGTTGACAGCTGGATACAAGAGCCTGTTCGCGATAAAGATAAGGCATTCTTGATGCCTGTTGAGGACGTGTTCTCTATCACTGGTCGTGGTACTGTGGCTACTGGTCGTATCGAGACTGGTGTTATTCACGTGAGCGATGAGGTGCAAATCCTCGGTCTCGGTGAAGACAAGAAGTCTGTTGTTACCGGTGTTGAAATGTTCCGCAAGATTCTTGACGAGGGTGAAGCTGGCGACAATGTAGGTCTGCTCCTTCGCGGTATTGACAAGAACGAAATCAAGCGCGGTATGGTTATCACGCATCCGGGTGCTATCACTCCTCACTCTAGTTTCAAGGCTTCTATCTATGTGTTGAAGAAGGAAGAGGGTGGCCGTCACACTCCGTTTGGCAACAAGTATCGTCCCCAGTTCTATCTCCGTACGATGGACTGCACGGGTGAGATTCACTTGCCCGAGGGTACTGAGATGGTGATGCCTGGCGACAACGTAGAAATCAAGGTTGACCTGATTTATCCCGTTGCTCTCAACGTAGGTCTGCGCTTTGCTATCCGCGAGGGTGGCCGCACGGTAGGTTCTGGTCAGATTACTGAGATTCTTGACTAATAATTGTCAATTTAACTTAAAGGCTCACGTCTGTACACTCGGATAGCCGTGAGCCTCTTTTTACGGGAATAGCTCAGTTGGTAGAGCACTGGTCTCCAAAACCAGGTGTCGGGAGTTCGAGCCTCTCTTCCCGTGCCATAAGCACTTATAGATATGTTTAAGAAATTTGCAACATATTGCAAAGCGTGCTACGAAGAATTGGCATTCAAAACCACATGGCCAACGAGGAAAGAGCTCACGCACACTGCAATCGTCGTACTTATTGCTTCCATTGTGATTGCATTGATAGTGTTCGTTGAAGACACCGTTTTCGACAACTTGATGAAGCTCATTTATCACTCCTAAACCATTCTTAGCACACTATGTCTCAAGAAATGAATTGGTACGTATTGCGTGCCGTCAGTGGGAAAGAGGGTAAGATGAAAGAATACATCGACACCCAGATAAAGAACGGCTTTTATAAAGATAATGTAAGCCAAGTATTAATTCCCACCGAAAAGGTTGTTCAACAGCGCGGCTCTAAGCGTGTCGTGAAGGATCACAATCTTATTTCGGGCTATGTGTTCGTAGAAGCTAGGTTGGTAGGAGAGGTCGCCCACGAACTGAGGCAAACACCGAATTGTCTCGGTTTCCTCGGTGGACTGGACAATCCTACGCCGCTCCCTCTGCACGAAGTGAACCACCTACTCGGGCGTGTTGACGAGTTGCAGAACCAGGATGTGGACGTGGTAATTCCGTTCAACGTAGGCGACGCTGTGAAAGTCACTGATGGGCCATTCAAAGGTTTTTCGGGCGTTGTTGAGAAAGTCAATAACGATAAGAAGAAGCTTACTTTGGCCGTCAAGGTGTTCGGTCGCAGTGCCCCGATGGATGTAGGTTTTATGCAAGTCGTGCGAGAGTAGAAGGTAGTGTTACGTGCCTTATACTTTTATGCGACAATCGCTGTTCATATATTGATCAGCTTAATCACTAATTATTTTAATCAAGATGGCAAAAGAAGTTGCTGGATTAATCAAGTTACAGATTAAAGGAGGTGCTGCAAATCCGTCCCCTCCCGTAGGCCCGGCTCTCGGTGCTAAGGGAATTAATATTATGGATTTCTGCAAGCAGTTCAACGCCAGGACTCAGGAGAAAGCCGGAAAGGTGTTGCCTGTAGTGATAACTTACTATACAGACAAATCTTTCACCTTTGTGGTAAAGACTCCCCCTGTCGCAATCCAATTGCTTGAGGCAGCAAAGCAAAAGAGTGGCTCAGCCCAGCCCAACCGTCAGAAGATAGCTTCTATTAGTTGGGATGAGGTGCGTCGCATTGCTGAGGACAAGATGCCCGACTTGAATTGCTTTACCGTGGAAAGTGCTATGAAACTCGTAGCTGGCACGGCACGTAGTATGGGTATCACTGTTCAGGGAGACTTCCCCGGGTAACCTTTTATCAATTCTAAATCAATCAGAACAATGAGCAAACTGACCAAAAATCAGAAATCAGTTGCCGAAAAGGTTGAAGCTGGGAAAGTTTATACGCTGTCCGAGGCAGCACAGTTGGTGAAGGAAATAACCTTTACTAAGTTTGATGCTTCCTTAGATATAGACATCCGTTTGGGTGTTGACCCGCGTAAGGCAAACCAGATGGTTCGCGGCACTGTTTCCCTTCCCCATGGTACGGGTAAAGTGGTGCGCGTACTCTGTCTTTGCCCCCCTGAGGCAGAAACCGCTGCTAAAGAAGCAGGCGCTGACTATGTAGGTCTCGATGAATATATCGAGAAGATTAAAGGTGGTTGGACAGATGTTGATGTAATCATCACGATGCCCGCCATAATGGGTAAGATTGGTGCGCTGGGACGTGTACTCGGCCCGCGTGGTCTTATGCCGAATCCTAAGAGTGGTACCGTAACGATGGACGTAGCGAAAGCTATTCGTGAAGTGAAGCAAGGTAAGATTGACTTCAAGGTAGACAAAACGGGTATTGTACATGCTTCCATTGGTAAAGTTTCCTTTACCGTTGAACAGATGGTAGATAACGCTCGTGAGTTTATCAACACGATTGTGAAGCTCAAACCCGCTGCTGCCAAAGGTACGTATATCAAGAGCATTTATCTTTCATCCACTATGAGTCAAAGTGTTAAGATAGACACTAAGATTGTAGAATAATCCAATTGCATAGCTATGAAGAAGGAAGATAAACAATTGCTCATTCAGTCGCTCGGCGAGGGACTGGAAAAATATGCTCACTTCTACCTCGTAGATGTGACGGGTATGAATGCTGCTGAGACCAGTGCTTTGCGCCGTAAGTGTTTTCAGCAGGAAGTCAAGATGGTGGTAGTAAAAAATACGTTGCTTGAAAAAGCAATGGAGGCCTCTCAGGTTGACTTCTCCCCGTTATATGCTTGTTTGAAAGGAAGCACGGCTGTATTCTTCTGTAATACGGCTAATGTTCCAGCCAAACTCATAAAAGAAGTAGCTAAGGACGGGATTCCTGGTTTGAAAGGTGCTTATGCCGAAGAGAGCATTTATGTTGGTGCAGATCAATTGGAAGCTCTTTGTGCTATCAAGAGCAAGACGGAATTGCTTGGCGAACTGGTTGCCTTGCTACAATCGCCGGTCAAGAATGTTGTTTCTGCATTGCAGAGCGGTGGACAAACCATTCACGGTGTACTTAAAACACTTGGCGAGCGTCCCGAATAATTTTCAACCATTTTTACTCATCGTAGTAGGCACGGACACAAGGTAAACAAAATCGTCGGGAGGCCGACTATGATAGTTTCTTAATTCACCTTAATATAAACAAATCAAAATACTTTTAAGAAAAATGGCAGACATCAAAGCCCTTGCTGAAGAATTGGTAAATTTGACAGTAAAAGAAGTAAATGAGTTGGCTAACGTTCTCAAAGAAGAGTACGGCATTGAGCCCGCTGCTGCTGCTGTTGCAGTTGCTGCAGGTCCTGCTGCTGGTGCTGCAGAGGCCGCTGCTGAAAAGACCGAGTTCGACGTTGTTCTCAAGAGTGCTGGCGCTGCAAAGCTGCAGGTTGTTAAGGCAGTCAAAGAGGCTTGCGGCCTTGGTTTGAAGGAAGCTAAAGATCTCGTAGATGGTGCTCCCAGCAAGCTCAAGGAAGGCGTAGGTAAAGAAGAGGCTGAGGCACTGAAGAAGGCTCTCGAAGAGGCTGGTGCCGAGGTAGAAGTAGCCTAACTTTTATGACATAGCCCTCCTAATGAGGGTGAGGGTTAAGAATCCTCTGGTAGAGGGTTCTTAACCTTTTTGTGTCTTTGCGTTTACCGCTTTTCAGTACACATAATTCCTCGCGATTATTCTCCCGCAGTTTATTTATTTTCTCCTCATTCAAGTAAAGAATGTCTAAAGTCATCAACCAACGCGTTAATTTTGCCTCCGTCAAGAACCCGATGCTCTATCCTGATTTCCTTGACGTGCAGTTGCAGTCTTTCAAAGACTTTCTACAACTTGATACACCATCTGAACTTCGTAAGAACGATGGATTGTATAAAGTCTTTGCAGAGACCTTTCCTATCACAGACACGCGCAACAACTTTGTTCTTGAGTTTGTAGATTATTACATTGATCCGCCTCGCTACTCCATACAAGAGTGTTTAGAGCGTGGTCAATCGTACAGTGTGCCTCTCAAGGCCAAGTTAAATCTCTATTGCACGGATCCTGATCACGAAGATTTTCAGCCTCGTGTTCAAGACGTTTTTCTGGGTACAATACCATATATGACGCCAAATGGCACTTTTATTATCAATGGTGCCGAACGTGTTGTGGTCTCACAGTTACACCGTTCGCCTGGTGTGTTCTTTGGCTCCAGTATTCACGCCAACGGGACACAACTTTATAGTGCTCGCATCATACCTTTCAAAGGTTCGTGGATAGAGTTCGCTACGGATATTAACAATGCGATGTACGCCTACATCGATCGCAAGAAGAAGTTGCCTGTGACAACGCTCTTGCGCGCCATTGGCTTTGAGACCGATAAAGAAATCCTGCAGATTTTCGATTTAGCGGAGGAGATAAAGGTTAATCGCACCGCCTTGAAGAAGGCTGTAGATGGGAAGCTCGCCGCTCGCGTGCTGAAGAGTTGGGTAGAAGACTTTGTTGACGAAGACACGGGTGAGGTGGTTTCTATAGAGCGTAACGAAGTGCTTTTTGACCGCGAAACCGTTATCACTCCAGATATCATCCAAGATATTATAGATAGCGGTGCTGACACTATTCTTTTGCATAAGGAGGAGACGATGGCTTCGGAGTTCTCTATTATATTCAACACCCTGCAAAAAGACCCGAGTAACAGCGAGAAAGAAGCCGTATTATACATTTATCGTCAGTTGCGCAATGCCGACCCTGCCGACGATGCCAGTGCCCGCGAGGTAATCAACAATTTGTTCTTCTCGGAGAAGCGTTACGATCTTGGCGAAGTAGGCCGTTATCGCATCAATAAGAAATTGAACTTAGACACTGATATGAGTGTCCGTGTGCTTACTCGTGAGGACATCATAGAGATTATCAAATATCTCGTAGAACTCATTAACTCTAAGGCCACGGTTGACGACATAGACCACTTAAGCAATCGTCGTGTGCGTACCGTGGGTGAGCAGCTGAGCAACCAGTTTGCCGTAGGTTTGGCTCGTATGAGTCGCACCATTCGCGAGCGTATGAATGTGCGCGACAACGAGGTGTTTGCTCCCACTGACTTGATTAACGCCAAGACCATTTCAAGCGTCATCAATTCATTCTTTGGCACCAACGCCCTGTCACAGTTTATGGATCAGACCAACCCACTTGCTGAGGTGACCCATAAGCGTCGTCTTTCCGCTCTTGGCCCAGGCGGTCTGAGCCGCGAACGTGCTGGTTTTGAGGTGCGCGATGTACACTACACTCACTATGGACGTCTCTGCCCGATTGAGTCGCCTGAAGGTCCTAACATCGGTCTGATTTCCTCGCTATGCGTATATGCCAAGATAAATTCCTTGGGTTTCATAGAGACACCTTATCGTAAGGTAAAAGACTCTATAGTAGATCTTGACAATAATAACATTGTCTATCTCAGTGCCGAGGAAGAAGAAGGCGTGATTATCGGACAAGGCAATGCCCCGTTGCGCGATGATGGCTCTTTCATCCGCGACCGTGTGAAATGTCGTCAAGATGCCGACTATCCCGTTGTTCCACCTTCTGAGGTGTCGCTTATGGACGTGTCGCCTCAGCAAATTGCCTCTATCGCCGCCGCTCTTATTCCATTCTTGGAGCACGATGATGCCCACCGTGCGCTGATGGGTTCGAACATGATGCGTCAGGCCGTACCCCTTATTCGCAGCGAAGCACCTATCGTAGGTACGGGTATAGAAAAACAACTTTGCGAAGACAGCCGCACGATGATTACGGCAGAAGGCGATGGCGTAATAGAATACGTAGATGCTACAACGATTCGTATTCGCTATGACCGCACGGAGGAAGAAGAGTTTGTAAGTTTCGATAGCAATATCGTAGAATACTCCATTCCTAAGTTCCGTCGCACGAACCAGAATATGGTTATAGACCTTCGTCCTATCTGCGAGATAGGTCAGCACGTAGAGAAAGGCGACATTCTCACCGAGGGATATGCCACCGAGAATGGTGAGTTAGCTCTTGGTCGCAACCTTCTCGTGGCCTATATGCCGTGGAAGGGCTATAACTACGAGGATGCCATAGTTCTCAATGAGCGTATGGTACGCGAAGACATCCTCACGAGTATCCACGTTGACGAATACTCTCTTGAGGTTCGTGAAACAAAACGTGGCTTGGAGGAACTCACCAACGATATCCCCAATGTCAGCGAGGATGCCACGAAAGACCTTGACGAAAACGGTATTATTCGCATAGGTGCCAGGGTTGAGCCAGGCGACATACTCATTGGTAAAATTACGCCTAAGGGTGAGAGCGATCCCACGCCCGAAGAGAAGCTCTTGCGTGCTATTTTCGGCGACAAAGCAGGCGACGTGAAAGATGCCTCTTTCCGTGCCAATCCATCGCTGAGTGGTGTAGTGATAAAACGTAGCCTTTATTCTAAGGTACAACGTGGTCGCTCCAAGTCCGCCGAGAAAACCGAAATGGAACGTCTTGACAAAGAGTTCCAAGCGCAGATTGAAGAACTTTTCAACGATATGTTGTCACGTCTCTTGAAACTCACCAAGGGAAAGACTTCAGAGGGCATCTACGATAATTTGGGAGCAGAAGTAGTGGCTAAGGGTGTAGCACTCAACAAGAGTGTACTTTCCCATTTGGACTACTCCTCTATATTGCTTAACAACTGGACAGACGACGACCATATCAATGAACTCATCCGCAAGTTGGTGATAAACTATCTGCGTAAGCATAATGTGATGGACGCTATGCTGAAACGTAAGCGTACTGCCATTACCATTGGCGATGAGCTACCCAGCGGCATCATCCAGTTAGCCAAGGTTTATATTGCCAAGAAGCGTAAGATAGGTGTGGGCGACAAGATGGCTGGCCGCCACGGTAACAAGGGTATCGTCTCCAAGATAGTTCGTCAGGAGGATATGCCTTTCCTCGCCGATGGCACCCCCGTTGATATCGTACTCAACCCGCTCGGCGTACCTTCGCGTATGAACCTCGGTCAAATCTTTGAGGCCGTCCTCGGCTCTGCGGGCAAGAAATTGGGTGTGAAGTTTGCAACGCCAATCTTTGATGGTGCCAAGCTTGAAGACCTCAGTGAATGGACAGAAAAGGCCGGTTTACCGAAGTTCGGCTCCACACAGCTCTATGATGGTGGCACCGGCGAGCCCTTTGACCAGAAAGCCACGGTAGGCATCACCTATATGCTCAAACTCGGCCATATGGTAGAAGACAAGATGCACGCTCGTTCCATAGGCCCGTATTCCCTCATCACGCAGCAACCTCTTGGCGGTAAAGCCCAATTTGGTGGACAACGTTTCGGAGAGATGGAGGTATGGGCTATTGAAGCCTTTGGTGCGTCGCACGTATTACAGGAAATACTCACCATTAAGTCCGACGACGTGACAGGACGTAGCCGTGCCTATGAAGCCATTGTCAAAGGCGAACAAATGCCACCGGCAGGCATTCCCGAATCGCTTAATGTGTTGCTGCATGAACTGCGCGGTTTAGGATTGAGTATCAAACTTGACTAACGACCTATCCCTTTTACTCCAAAGAGAATACCTTTAACAGACACAATTCATAAGAAGAAAGATACTATGGCTTTCAAAAAAGATACAAAGGTCAAGAACAACTTTACCAAGATAACCATCAGCCTGGCCTCCCCCGAGGAGATACAGGCCAACTCCTTTGGTGAGGTGTTGAAGCCCGAAACCATTAACTATCGCACCTATAAGCCAGAGCGCGATGGTCTTTTCTGCGAACGCATTTTCGGTCCGACGAAGGACTTTGAGTGCAATTGCGGTAAGTATAAGCGCATCCGCTACAAAGGCATTGTCTGCGACCGTTGCGGTGTGGAGGTTACCGAGAAAAAGGTGCGCCGCGAGCGTGCCGGCCATATCTCCCTTGTGGTTCCCGTGGCTCATATTTGGTACTTCAAGTCGTTGCCCAACAAGATGGGTTATCTGCTCGGTCTGCCTACTAAAAAACTCGATGCCATTATCTACTACGAGCGCTACGTAGTGATACAGCCCGGCGTGTTAGAAGGCGAATGTCAGAAAAACGATATCCTTACCGAGGACGAGTATATAGAACTCGTGAAAAAACTGCCTCAAAACAATCAATATCTTGAGGAAACCGACCCCAATAAGTTTATTGCCAAGATGGGTGCTGAGGCCGTTTACGATCTCTTGCGTAGCCTTGACCTTGATACGTTGTCGTATGAACTACGCGACCGCGCCAGCACCGACACCTCCCAGCAGCGTAAGAACGAAGCCTTGAAGCGTCTGCAAGTGGTGGAGGCTTTCCGCGCCAGCCGCGACATCAACAAGCCTGAGTGGATGATAATGAAGATTCTTCCAGTCACTCCGCCCGACCTTCGCCCGCTGGTACCGCTTGATGGTGGCCGTTTTGCTACGAGCGACCTTAATGACCTCTATCGTCGCGTCCTTATTCGCAACAACCGATTGAAGCGTTTGCTTGAGATTAAGGCTCCCGAAGTTATCCTGCGCAACGAGAAGCGAATGTTGCAGGAGGCAGTGGATAGCCTCTTCGACAACTCTCGAAAGAGCAGTGCTGTAAAGAGCGACAGCAACCGCCCACTCAAGTCGCTCAGTGATAGTCTTAAGGGTAAGCAAGGGCGTTTCCGTCAGAACTTGCTCGGTAAGCGTGTGGACTATTCAGCACGCTCTGTCATCGTGGTCGGCCCCGAACTCAAGATGGGCGAGTGTGGCTTGCCCAAACTGATGGCTGCAGAGCTGTATAAGCCTTTCGTTATCCGTAAACTTATAGAACGAGGCATAGTAAAGACGGTGAAGAGTGCTAAGCGCCTCGTGGACAAGCGAGACCCAATGATATTTGATATTCTTGAATATGTAATGAAGGGTCATCCTGTGCTACTCAACCGTGCACCGACGCTCCACCGTCTCGGTATTCAGGCGTTCCAGCCAAAGATGATTGAGGGCAAGGCCATTCAGCTCCACCCGTTGGCTTGTACGGCATTTAATGCCGACTTTGACGGCGACCAAATGGCAGTACACCTCCCACTCTCTAATGAGGCAATCCTTGAGGCACAACTCCTGATGCTCCAGAGCCACAACATTCTCAATCCCGCCAACGGTACACCAATCACTGTGCCATCACAAGATATGGTGTTGGGCCTCTACTATATCACAAAGATGCGCCCAGGTGCCAAGGGCGAGGGCCTTATATTCTATGGACCCGAGGAGGCTATCATTGCCTATAACGAAGGACGTGTGGATGTCCACGCTCCCGTTAAGGTGATGGTCAACGATATTGAGAACGGCATACCCGTACAGCATATTGTGGAGACCTCCGTAGGTCGTGTGATAGTAAACGAACTCGTGCCGCGCGAGATAGGTTATATCAACACGATTATCTCCAAGAAGTCCTTGCGCGACATTATTACACGTGTCATCAAGTCTGTCGGTATGGCTCGTGCCTGCGAGTTCCTTGACGGCATCAAGAACCTCGGCTATCGTATGGCTTACGAGGGTGGATTGTCGTTCAACCTTGATGATATCATCATTCCCGAAAGCAAAAAGGACATTGTGGCCAAAGGTAACGAGGAAATCGACCAGATAACAGCCAACTACAATATGGGTTTCATCACCGATAAGGAGCGCTATAATCAGGTTATTGACACGTGGTCGCACGCCAACACCGACTTGAAGAAAGTACTGATGAAGGAGATGACCGAGGCCGACCAAGGCTTTAATGCTGTATTTATGATGCTTGACTCTGGTGCTCGTGGTTCAGCCGAACAGATTGCACAGTTGGCTGGTATGCGTGGTTTGATGGCCAAACCGCAGAAAGCCGGTGCCGAGGGCAATCAGATTATTGAAAACCCCATTCTGTCAAACTTCAAAGAGGGTATGTCTGTGCTGGAGTACTTCATTTCTACTCACGGTGCACGTAAGGGTTTGGCCGACACCGCTTTGAAGACTGCCGATGCTGGATATCTCACGCGTCGCTTGGTTGACGTGAGCCACGACGTGATTATCACCGAGGAGGATTGCGGCACATTGCGCGGCCTTGTATGTTCGGCTTTGAAAGATGGCGATGAAGTTATCTCCTCGCTTGGCGAACGTATCTTGGGTCGCGTCACTGTACACGACATTATCCACCCCGTTTCTGGGAAACTCATACTGGCTGCCGGCGAGGAAATTACCGAGGCAATTGCTGCAGAGATAGAGGCTTCACCGATAGAAAGCGTGGAGATACGCTCCGTTCTCACCTGCGAGAGCAAGCACGGCGTATGTCAGAAGTGCTATGGCCGCAATCTCGCCACGAGCAAGATGGTGCAGATAGGTGAGCCTGTCGGTGTTATTGCCGCACAATCTATCGGCGAGCCTGGCACACAGCTCACACTTCGTACGTTCCACGCCGGTGGTGTGGCTGGCGATGCTGCTGCCAATGCTACTATTGTAGCCAAGAGCGATTGCCGCGTAGAGTTTGAAGAACTACGAACGGTTAGTGTTACTGAAGAAGATGGCACACCGGGCCGCGTTGTAGTGAGCCGCCTGACAGAGGCACACTTTGTTGATCAGAACACAGGCATTGTACTCTCAATAGTCAATGTGCCTTATGGTAGCCACCTCTTTGTCAACGACAAACAAGTGGTAGAGAAAGGCACGGTTATTGCCAAGTGGGATCCCTTCAACGCCGTTATCGTTACCGAGGATGCTGGTCGTATCCAGTTTGAGGATGTAATGGAAGGCATTACCTATCGTGTGGAAGAAGACGAGGCCACCGGTCTTCGCGAGCGCATTGTTATTGAGTCGAAAGAACGTAGCCGCGTACCTGTGGCACATATCCTCGATGAGAATGGGCAAGTAACTCGCACGTACAACTTCCCCATCAACGGCCACCTTGCTGTAGAGGATGGCCAGAAACTCGCAGCGGGCGACATTCTGGTGAAGATCCCGCGTGCTGTCAGCAAGGCCGGCGATATCACTGGCGGTCTGCCGCGCGTCACCGAGCTCTTTGAGGCACGCAACCCCAGCAATCCCGCCGTGGTAAGCGAGATCGATGGTGAGATAACGATGGGTACCGTAAAGCGCGGTCACCGCGAAATCATTGTTACCAGCAAGCTCGGCGAGGTAAAGAAATACCTTGTGTCGCTCTCTAAGCAGATACTCGTTCAGGAAAACGATTTCGTGCGTGCCGGTACGCCCCTCTCCGATGGCTCTGTAACCCCCGCCGACATTTTGGCTATCCAAGGCCCCACTGCCGTGCAGGAATATATTGTTAACGAGGTGCAAGATGTTTATCGCCTCCAAGGTGTGAAAATCAACGACAAACACTTTGAGGTCATCGTGCGCCAAATGATGCGCAAGGTAGAGATCGAAGAGCCCGGCGATACCCGCTTCTTAGAGCAAGAAATGGTTGATAAGCAGGAGTTTGCCGAAGAGAACGACCGTATTTGGGGCAAGAAAGTTGTTACCGACCCAGGCGACAGCGAGGTGATGAAAAAAGGTATGATTGTCACCGCTCGCAAGCTTCGTGATGAAAACTCACAGCTCAAACGTCGTGACCTCAAGCCTGTTGAAACTCGTGACGCCGTTCCTGCAACCAGCCGACAGATCCTGCAGGGTATCACGCGTGCCGCCCTACAGACAAAGAGTTTTATGAGTGCAGCCTCTTTCCAGGAGACCACCAAAGTACTCAACGACGCTGCCATTCGTGGAAAGACCGACTACCTCGAGGGAATGAAGGAAAACGTGATTTGCGGTCACCTCATTCCTGCCGGTACAGGTTTGCGCCAGTTCCAACGCATCGTTGTAGGCGACAAAGCCGAATATGAGCGTCTGCAGCAGCTCGAAGAAGACGGACTTGACGAATAAGCGACACTTTTGCAAGTCATCAAATAGCAGAATTTGCACTAAGCCCAATACATTTATCTTTGTGTTGGGCTTTTTTATCTAATAATTTTTTAGGTTTCATTTTTAACAATACTTTTGCCAAAGGATATCTTTTCCGGTATTCACTTTCGTTTTCACATCTTATAAACCAATTTCTATGAAGAAAGGAAATTTCTTTTTACTTGTTGCGGCAAGTTTCTTAGCTCTCACAGCGTGCAACGGTAAGACCGACGCTGATACTGCAAGTGCTGACTCCACGGATGTAGAGCAAGTTGAGAGCAGTAATGTAGGTGTCGGTACTGAAGGTCCTTGCACTTATGAAGCCGAGAAGTTCTCCGTAGCCGTTCCTGCTGGATGGAAAGTTTTGAATGTAGATTATGATGGCGTGCGTATCGGTGTCGGTGACGACCACACGAAAGATGCTCAGATTGGAATTACTCCTCGTTTCAACGATTGGGATGTAGCGGTAGAGAACCAAGGAAAGTAGTCAGAAAACCTTGGAGAGAAGTCTTTCGGCGATAACGCTTTTGTCACATTTCAGGATGGTGACCACTTCGTAGCTTTCAAGAAGATTGACGATGAGAACTTCCTTGGAGTTAACACTTGGAACGTTGCGGCTGACGATGCAACATTGGCCGAAGTGCTTGCTTCCGTGAAGGTTAAATAGCCAAAAAGAAAGATTGTAGCAATCTCATCCACCAAGGAGCTAAGTCGTTCTTCTCAACTTACTCTTTGGTGGATGATGTGTTTTAGGCTTTATGGGTGGGTTCTATTAATTCGCTTTGTCAGATTGCTGAGCTATTTTTGCTTTCAGCCTGTCTGTTGAAGAGTGAGTGTAGCGGGCTACACGACCGATGAACCTTACAGACGGAATCAAAAAGAGCCATAAGGATGACAAAAGGTTAAAGCCCCATCTATGTAAAATTTAACCGCCGGAAATTAATAGAACCCACCTTAGCTACTTTTGCATCACACCGCCCCGCTTATAGTATTTTATGACAATTGAATATCATCCTCTCAAACCATTTCTTCCCATTAGGGCTCGCATTTTAATGCTTGGTAGTTTTCCGCCACCGCGAACACGTTGGAGCTTAGATTTCTTTTATCCCAACTACATCAATGATATGTGGCGTGTTATGGGTTATGTTTTTTATCACGACAGGTTGCATTTCGTAGACGAGGCTCATCGCACGTTTCGTCTGGATCTTATTGTGCCTTTTTTGGAAGAGAAAGGTATAGCACTCTACGACACTGCCACTGCCGTGCGAAGGCTCAGAGACAATGCTTCTGATAAATTCCTTGAGATACTGCAACCTACCGACATCGCTGCTCTTGCTAATAACTTACCCCTGCTTAAAGCAGTTGTTACAACGGGACAGAAAGCAACGGATACATTTCTTAAAACGATTAACCTCCAAGGAGAAGCAATTACAGCTCCTCATATAGGCAGTAGCACTGCATTTAATCTTTTCGGTCGAACAATACGATTTTATCGTATGCCAAGTACCAGCCGTGCCTATCCCTTGTCTTTTGAGAAAAAATCAGCTCGCTATGCCCAAATGTTTCACGAGCTCGGAATACTTTAGGAATCATTTTTGTAGGATATGACATAAGGAATAGAATAATGCAAGACTATGAAAACAAGTGAAATATACTTTGCTGGTGGATGCTTCTGGGGCATAGAACATTTCTTCAAACAAATAGCAGGTGTTGTAGAAACACAAGTAGGATATGCCAACGGAAAGGAAAACCGCGCTCCGACATATAAAGAAGTTTGTACAGATACCACAGGTTTTGCAGAAACCGTTCGTGTGGTTTATGACGCAGATTTTGTAAGCATAGTATTCCTCACCCAAATGTTTTTCCACGCCATTGATCCCTTGAGCGTCAATCGTCAAGGAAATGACGTGGGAACACAGTATCGTACTGGCGTATATTATACCGACAAGGCTTTACTCCCCCAGATAGAAACTGTTTTTCGTGACGTGGAGGAACGTCTGGGCCAGCATTTAGTAGTAGAACTACAACCTTTGCAACATTTCTTTCCTGCTGAAGATTATCATCAGGACTATCTCATTAAAAACCCACAAGGATATTGTCACCTGCCAATTGGCCTTTTCAACTGGGCTCGCAAGCAGCAACCTACAAAAATCCAGAAGCCCAGATAAGTGTAGATGTCAAAGCAATCAAGGATAGCCCCCCCCCTTAAGTGTTTAGCGGGTTTTCTTTTCTAATATAGACGCATTACTATAGTTCAGCGTTTCTCATATCTCCGCTTCGCTCAAAGGCTTGGTGAAAGGCGAAACAATTGGAGGGATTGAAAGCCGTGTGCCCGGGTGGGCAGTGTTGTAAATAACGTTGAAGTAAGGGGCGATAGTCGGGATGGGCACAGTGGGCAATGATTTCCTCTGCGCGCTCACGCGGGGAGCGGCCACGTAGGTCGGCCACGCCGTATTCAGTAACGAGTACTTTTACGCTGTGCTCGCTGTGGTCTTGGTGTGCCACGAGTGGTACAATAGAACTTATCAGTCCTCCTTTGGCTGTGCTTGGCGTGGTAAAAATGGAGAGGTAAGCGTTTCTTGTGAAATCGCACGAGCCGCCAATGCCGTTCATCATACGTCGGCCCATTACGTGGGAAGAGTTCACCGCTCCGCAGAGGTCGGCTTCCAAGGCTGTGTTGATGGCTATCACACCAAGGCGTCGCACTATCTCGGGAGAGTTGCTGTATTCCGTCGGACGCAGCACTAAGCGCGGGCGAAAGAAGTCTAACGCTGCGAGAATCTCCTCTATCTTACTCGGCGAACAAGTGAGCGACGAGCCGCTTGCCAGTCGTATGCGCCCCCACTTAATAAGGTCAATGACGCTGTCTTGTATCACTTCGGTAAACATCTCAAAGGGTGGCACCACGGGACTGTTGCCCAAGTCCTTAAGAATAGCGTTTGCCACATTGCCTACGCCGCTTTGTACGGGTAGGAACTCTCGTGGGATACGTCCAGCCTGCATCTCTCCCTCAAGGAAACGTGCCACGTTAGCAGCGATGCGCGTTGTCACATCATCGGTCTCGGCAAAAGAGGATACCTCGGTGGCACGGTCGGTAAGCACCACACAAGCAATCTTTCTGGGGTCTATACGTACACAGTCATAGCCCACGCGGTCGCCAGGACGATAGACGGGCAGTTCTCGGCGGTAGGGTGGGTCGGCGGGCTCACAGATGTCGTGCAAGCCTCGCAAGGCTTGAGGTACGGCTACGTTAAGTTCCACAATGACTATCTCTGCTAATCGGCATATCGTGGGCAGAACACCTACGCCGTAGGTGGGTACTATCTCACCGCGTTCAGTGATTTGGCTCGCCTCCACGACCGCCACACGCGGACGGGGTAAGAAGCCGTAGCGCATACCTTGTGCCACCTCCGAGAGGTGCATATCTGTGTAGCGCACTTGTCCGTCATTGATGGCGGCACGCATATCTTTCACGTTTTGATAAGGGTAGCGTCGGCTCACGGCTTTGGCACGTGCCAGGGTACCATCCATAGCGTCGCCGCTACTGGCACCGCTTATTACAGTGATTTGAAACGGTACTCCCTCAGCATGGAGCTGTTCGGCTCGGCGCGCTATGGCGGAGGGTATCTCTTTGGGACACCCTGCAGCGGTAAAACCGCTGAAACCCACTACGTCGCCGTGGGAAATCAAACTGGCTGCCTCGTCGGCGGATACAAAACGATAGGGCAAGGGGAGGACGGGATTAAAGGTGAAATAAAAAGTTGCGGCTCGCTTAGGGTTCTGCTTTAACCTAAAAGGGTTATTAAGAGGTGTGGCATACGTGGTTAAGAGAAATCTTTTCTCGGAGTTTTCAAGGTATAGGAATTAAGCCTCTTCTTCATTTGTTTGCTCGCGTGGGAAGTTTACGAGATATACACGTTCGCTGGTGCGCGTCAGTGCTGTGTAAAGCCAGCGGAGATAGTCGGTGGGGTCGGTCTCGGCAGGCACATAGCCTTGGTCAATATATACACGTGCCCACTGCCCACCTTGTGCCTTGTGGCACGTCACGGCATAGGCGTATTTTATTTGTAGCGCGTTGTAGTAAGCATCGGTGCGCAGGGCTTTCATACGCTCTTTCTTACTGGGTATATCGGCGTAGTCGGCGAGTATTTGCTCGTAGAGGTTGTTTGCCTGTTCTTCTGTGAGTGCGGGACTCTCGGAGTGTAGTGTGTCAAGGAGTACGCGGCAGTCAAGTTCAAAACCGTTGTAGTCAGGAAAACGTAGCGTGGCATCGGCAAAGGTGAAACCGTATTGCTCGTGCATACCGGTGAGTGCCACCACCTCGGCACTGTCGCCGTTGGCTACAAAGTCAAAGGGCATAGGGATGTTGTCGCCATTCTCTTTCTGTGCTTTCTGCGCCCAGAAATAGTTGTTCTTTACCACCATTATAAGGTCGCCACGGGTGAGTGTACTCTCGCGGTCGAAGATGCGCGCCCGTATTCCTTCGTTGTAGAGGTTAGCACGGCGATTGGAGCGTGTCACTACGATGGTCTCATCGATGCCGAAATTGCTGTAGTCGGAGGTGAGTTGCTCAATGAGTTCATCGCCCGGTAGGTAGCGTACCTCGCCGCGGCGGTTAGCGGTGATGCGTGGGCGTCGTGTGTCGCCTGTGGCCAACTGCTCTCTGATGGCTGTGGCGGCGGCGAGGACGCTTGATGCTTCGGCTTGTCTCACTACCTCGGTCAGTTCTATCTCTGTAACGGCGAGGCCGTAGCCACGCATCACCTCGGCAGAGAGTGCGGGGCTCGCCGCCTCGCCCACGGGAGGCAGCTGCGCCGTGTCGCCCACAAGAAGCAAACGGCAAGCAGGCTTACTATAGACGAATTCTATCAAGTCATCGAGCAAACGGCCTGTACCAAAACGGTTGTCAAAACCGCTGCCACGTGCTATCATTGACGCTTCGTCCACAATAAACACCGTGCCACTGTGTGCATTGAAACCTAATTCAAAGTGTGTGTCCTCGCCTTGAAACGTGTGCTGACGATAGATGGCTTTGTGGATGGTATAGGCTGGCATCTTGGCGTAGGCGGCGAGTACCTTAGCAGCACGCCCCGTAGGGGCGAGCAGTGTCACGGGACAGTGTGTCTGTACCAGTGCTTGTACATAGGCCGCGACGAGCGATGTCTTACCCGTTCCTGCATAGCCACGCAAAATAAACGCCGGGCGTGGAGCCACGGCATTGGTGAAAGCAGACAGACGCATAGCGGCTTGCTCCTGCAAAGGCGTGAACCGATGCGGAAAAACCGTTGCAATGCAGGAGAAGATAGTGTCTATGGGGGAGGACATCGCTGGAACTTTTTTTATGCTGAAAGGGTCTTGTGGGTAGTGGAAAGTAAGGCCAAACGGTATAACTGCTTTCTCATACAACTTATTCTTATTTAGCCATTACCCACGCATCGGGGCAGTCGCGGCGTAGGGCTGCTACGGTGCGTTGCGCACTGGCGGCATCGCTGTAGGAGGCCACGACAACGCGATAGACACGACCCTCGTTTGTCTGCGCCTCCATAACATAGGCCGAATAGCCCTTGCCACGTAGTTCGGCGGCGCGCAAGGTGGCGGTGTCGTAGTTGGCAAACGATGCCGCGATGACGTGGTAGCGTGCACTGCCACTGGTGGCGGCGGGAGTGTGTTCTGGTGTCTCGCTTTCATCCTTGTTTGAGGGAGCAGCGAAAGTCGCTGGCGCGGTGGTCGTTCCTCTTGCGGGCAGAGAGTCCGGCTCTTGTGGTATGGAGGGACGTGTACGCCTTAAGCGGTTAAGGCGGGCTTGCACCTCGTCAACGTGTCGCCCGTCAGCGTGGGCTGTGAGATAGTGTTCGCAACGCTCCACGGTGGTAGCATTCATATAGTCCGCCGAGTCGCTTTGTAGGCGGGCGATACGTGCCTCGGCATAGCGGCGATGCTCCTCGGGCATATACATTCGTGTGGTGAGAAACTGTTCAATCTCGTCCACCGAGTTGCTGTGGCGGACGCGCTCAAAAGCGGCACGTTCCAGACGAAATTGCTGGGTGAAGAACCAGGCCGCTCCGCCACCGAGTATCAGCACTAACGTTAGCAACACAGAACCGAAGCCACAGCCACGTTTTCGCTCGCGCCGCCTTGGAGTAGGAGAGGCATCCTCGCCTGTGGCGGGCGTATTGGTAGATACGGTGCGTTTCTTAGGCACGGGCGGTGGTGTCAATGCCGTGGTGCCCACCATTTTTTCGCCGCAATTGGAGCAAAAGCGAGCGTCAGAGGGAATGCTATGTCCACACGTGGGACATTTCATAGGAAAAGAGTAGGAGGAGGGTTATTGCTGTGTGAGAAAGACGTTGTATTGCTTTCCGTTCTCTGTCTTAGTAATTATACCGGTGATACCCGTACTCGTAAGGCGTGCGGAGATTAGGCAGTAGAATCGTTGGTGTCATCGTTTCGTTCGTAGGGTTCCAACTTGTTTCCGTGTAGGCTACCGACGAGTGTGAAGTGGTCGCTACTGGTTAACTTCGTGTAGCGATAGAGCCCCACGATATTGTCTCCTGTATTGTTAAGTGTTACGGCTACACGCTGTCCAGCAATGGTACCTGTATATTGGTGTTCCCCGCCGTTGCTAAGTGTCAACGTGGACGCTGCGGGGTTGGCGGCAGATGTGGTGGCGCGCGTGTTTTCTGAAACTGTGTCAGAAGGTACTACTGTGTCGGTCGGCATCGCATCGGTCTGCGGATTAGAGAAATACCAGTATGCACCAATGCCGCCAATGCTAAGCAACATACCGACCACTACACCAATCACCACTAACAGCGCGGTGTGTAAGCCGCTCTGTTTCGTAGATGCTACGTGCGCATCGTTGTTTGTGCTTTCATAAACGGTACGATCTTCTATCAGTTTGTTGTTGCAATTGGGACAAGTCGTTGGGATGCCTTGCAATGGCGTGCCGCAGTAGGGGCAGAACGAATTGGGCATAATCTTGTATCTTTTGTGTCTTTTGTGTCTTTTGTGTCTTGAATTTTAGGATATGTGTTAAGATCCTTTCAATATTCACTCAACAGCTTTCCGGTAAAGTTGTTCTGTGCAAAAGTATGTAATTCCAAATAAAAACAATCGTGGGTGTCACTAAAAAGGCGTGTCTCCCGCCATAATGCCGCCAAGGAAACCAAAAAAGGTAACAAAACGTGGCACAATCCGACAAAACAAGGTAATTTCGCACCCTGTAACACTAAGAAAAGTGAGCAGTAGCGAAAGTAGTTAAGGGCGTTAGAATGCCTCTGTTGATACGCAAACAAAATCAATGCTAAACACCAGGCCAAACAACAGAACTACTTAGGCTTCTTAACCTAACTCAGGTTTTGCAAGTAATGAAGACCTCTCTGTTTAGCAATGATAGCAAACAAGGCACAGCTTTCTGGGAATGCAGGCGGCTCGCCTGCATAATTTTGTACGCGGGTTGCGTACGCTCCGGCAGGTGGCGCGTCGCCCTTGCTTTTACACTACTTCCTACTTCCGAAACATAAAGTAATAATCTATGGATACACTCCCTCAAGACACGGCGATGCTTCTGAGTACATTAAATATGCGTCTGCGCGACAGCGATGCAGATTTAGACGATATTTGCGCTTCTTTTGGCACCACCCGCAAGGACGTAGAGGCGCGCCTTGCAGATGCCGGTTTTGTGTACGATGAGGCGGTGCGCCGCTTCTGGTAGAAGAGATTACCATCCTTGGAAAAACAGCGTAATAATCTTATGATTTCACGGCGTTTGCTCCTGTATGTAAAGAACTATCCGCTGTCGTTGCTTCTGACGATGGTAGTGTGGTGGGGTTCGTTGGCTCCTCTGCCGCCCGACACGTTGCCACAGTTTCGGTGGTCGGACAAGGTGGTGCATCTGCTGATGTATGCCGTGCTGTGTGGATGCATTCGCATAGAGTACTATCGCGTCCACCGAGAAGCCCCGTTAAATGCTACACAGCGGCATCGCCTATTAGCCTTTGCTTTGATAGCACCCATTCTGATGGGTGGGCTTATAGAATTGGCGCAGGCCTATCTAACCACCGGGCGTAGTGGCGACTGGGCTGACTTTGCAGCCAACACGCTCGGGTGCTTCCTCGCCGCAGCAGTGGCCAAAGCTTTTGCCAAGCACTAATTTTTGGAAACACATCCATATACGAAATTTCTCAAAACAATGCCACAATACTCTATTGTCTATATCCGCGTTTCTGTTGATGACCTTACTTTGGTGCGGCAGCAAGGCGACACGCTCGCTCACTATTGCCATAAGATGAACCGCCGCGTGTCGTTTACGCTGAACCTACGCGAAGCACTCAGTGCCGCTCCCGCCGCGATTACTGCGGGGGTGCAACAGGTTGCTCTCTACCTTTCAACACCTGCCACACTTGTTCCGCTCGGTGAGTTTAACGAGAGCGATGCAGAAGTGCTTTATCGCGCAGCCACTGCCGACAGCGTGCGCCGACGTGTGCTTTTCGATGCGCTTCCCTCGCTCGGATATGTACTACTCTACGGTGTGTCCGAAAACGTTTGCAAAGCCGTGGAGGAGGCTTTTCCTCATACTACTTTCCACAATGCTCTCTTACCCCTCTTGCAGCGGCGCGAGGGGGTTGATGGCGAAGGGGTTACGCTACAAGTCTATGTACACGAAGACCAGACCGATGCGTTGTGCTGGCAAGGGCGAAAACTCATGGCCTTGAATACCTTTACTACGCGGCATACCGACGATGCCACATTCTTTCTCCTCGGAATGGTAGAGGCTCTCGCTATTCCTGCCGACAGCCTCACTGTCAAGGTGGCGGGCGAGGCACGCAAGCAACAAGCCGTGGTGCAGTCGCTCCTACGATTTGTGTCCTCCGCCGAGGCAATAGGCGATAGCCGCAACGCCCTGCCTTACGATCTTGCTCAGGCTGTAAGGTTTGAAGTACAAAAGGCTTAGGAACGTGTAAGAACCCACCTATAAACAATGCGTATCATCACTGGAAAATACGGCGGGCGTCGCTTCACCGTGCCACCTACGTTTAAGGCGCGCCCCACAACGGACTTTGCTAAGGAGAATATCTTCAATGTGCTACGCGCTTATATAGATTTCAAAAACGTACGCGCTCTCGACCTCTTTGCAGGCACGGGGGCTATCTCCCTGGAACTGCTCTCGCGTGGCTGTCCGTTGGTGGTGAGCGTGGAGAAAGACCGTAAACACTTTCGTTTCATCACCGAGACGATACAATCTTTAGGCGATAAGTGCGCACGCCCGCTCTGTGCCGATGCGCTGCGCTATGTGAGCCATTGCACGGAGCGTTTCGACTTTGTTTTTGCCGACCCGCCGTATGCCTTGCCCGAACTCGCTACGCTTCCCGACCTTATTCTTAGCGGTGATACACTCGCTGCTGGTGGGCTGCTCCTGCTCGAGCACGGACGCGACCACGATTTCTCGCTGCACGCCACTTTCCTTGAGACGCGCGTATATGGCAGCGTGCATTTCTCTTTCTTTCGTAAGCCGTTTTTATAGAAGAAGGCGGTGTGGAAGTAGTATTTTCCTTATTTTTGCGCTGAATAGTTTTATTTATTACAAATACCATGGAAAACCAAGAACTCATTAAACAGTGCGAGCAAGTGGCTCGCGAGTGGGCGCAGTCGCCTATGTTCGACGAACAAACGCGCCAAGAAGTACAACGTATGCTCGATGCCGACGATAAGACGGAACTTGTGGAAAGCTTCTACAAGACGCTGGAGTTTGGCACCGGCGGTCTGCGTGGCATAATGGGCCCCGGCATCAACCGAATGAACAAATACATTGTCGGAATGGCTACGCAGGGCTTTGCTAACTACATCAACAAGGCCTTTCCCGGCAAGGCAAAAGGCGAACTGAGCGTCGTAGTAGGCCACGACTGTCGCAACAACAGCCGCCTTTTTGCTGAGACAGTGGCTGCTATCTTCTCTGCCAACGGCATACGCGCTTTTCTCTTCGAAAGCCTTAGACCTACTCCCGAAATTAGTTTCGCCATCCGACAGCTCGGAGCTGTGGCCGGTGTGAATATCACCGCAAGCCACAATCCGAAAGAATACAATGGCTACAAAGCCTATTGGAGCGATGGCGCACAGGTACTCACGCCGCACGACACAGGTATTATTGCCGAGGTGAACAAGGTGAAGATA
This sequence comes from uncultured Prevotellaceae bacterium, assembly GCA_937877625.1. Taxonomy (GTDB): domain Bacteria; phylum Bacteroidota; class Bacteroidia; order Bacteroidales; family Bacteroidaceae; genus Alloprevotella. Next base: position 42,480 of record CALFJG010000043.1, on the reverse strand, counting down.
GAAGACGTGAAGTTTGAGGCCGATGTTGATCTTGTGAAGATTATCGGCGGCGAGATGGACTACGACTATATGATGGCGGTGCGCGAGGCACGCATTGATGCCGATGTCATTGAACGGCAAAAAGACCTCAACATCGTTTATAGTGCTATGCACGGCACGGGACGTGTCATTGTGCCGCTCTGCCTGCGCTCCTGGGGCTTCCAAAACATCAACGTAGTACCCGAACAAATGGTCATCGACGGCAACTTCCCCACCGTCGTCAGTCCGAACCCCGAGAACGCCGAGGCTATGACGCTCGGTATGAAACTCGGTACAAAACTCGGTGCCGACCTCGTGGTGGCTACCGACCCCGATGCCGACCGCCTCGCCATCGTGTGCCGCGATGACAAAGGCGAGTGGGTGATCATCAACGGCAACCAGACCTGCCTAATGTTCTCCTACTATATAATAAAGAACAAAATCGCTCTCGGGCAGCTCAAGCCTACCGACTTCCTTGTGAAGACCATTGTCACCACCGAACTCATCGCCGAGATAGCAAAGAAAAACGGCGTAGAACTCCGCGACTGCTACACGGGCTTCAAATGGATAGCCCGCGAGATAGCCATCAGCGAGGGTAAGCAGAAGTACATCGGCGGCGGCGAGGAGAGCTTCGGCTTCCTGCCCTACGACAAGGTGCGCGACAAGGACGCTCCCGCCTCTATCTGTCTCATTTGCGAGATAGCAGCTTGGGCGAAAGACCAAGGCAAGACGCTCTACGACCTTTTGCGACAGATCTATGTGGAATACGGCTATTCGTTGGAACACACGGTGAACGTAGTGAAGCCTGGTAAGAGCGGTGCAGACGAAATCAAAGCCATGATGGAACGCTTCCGCCAAACACCGCCCACCGAGTTGGCGGGTTCAAAAGTGGTTTGCGTAAAAGACTATGAAGCGTTGACGGCAGTTGATGGCGATGGCAACAAATCACCTCTTGAGATGCCTGCAAAAAGCAATGTCTTGCAGTGGTACACTGCCGACGGTACAAAAGTCAGCGTGCGCCCCAGTGGAACAGAGCCCAAGATAAAGTTCTACGTGGAGGTGAAAGCTCCTATGGCGACAGCCGACGACTACGATGCTGCCAAGGCACAAGCACTGCAAAAAGTTGAAGGTGTGAAGCAGTCGCTCGGCATTTAAGCCGAAGCGGCCTTACGCTCTACGTGTGCGAGGAAGCAGCTCCGTGCCTCAATGAAGTAAACTTAGGGTTGTCCTCATTTAGTTAATCCTCATCAGCGTTCTCGCTTCGCAGACACGCTCTCCATACCCATCTCTGCACCATGCTCTTCCTCTTTCACCGCACACAGCTTTATCTTACTCCCGCCGCCGATGGCACGTGGCTGCCGTTGGCGGCGGCTTCTTTTACCCCCGTGGCCGACAGCCTTGTGTTTAGTCTTACAACCGCTGACGGCACGCCGTGCCAGGCGGCGCGGGTCGTAGAAGCGCAAATGGACAAAGCCAAGCTATGGCACTTGCGCGAGGCTTACGGCGTAATGCCCCGCCATTTGCACGCTTTAGCGGGCAAGGCCGCCGAGCTCCTTCATTGGGATGCACACTCGCAGTATTGCAGCACGTGTGGCGGACGAATGGAGCGACACACGGAGATCTCGAAAGTCTGCACCGCGTGCGGCGAGGAGGTGTGGCCACAACTACAGACTGCTATCATCGTACTAATCGTACGCGACGACAAGGTGCTATTGGTGCGTGCGCGCAACTTTCGCCGCCCGTTCCACGGCCTCGTGGCCGGTTTCGTGGAGACGGGCGAGAGCCTCGAGGAGTGCGTGCGGCGCGAGGTGCGCGAGGAAACGGGCATAGAGATAAATAACCTGCGCTACTTCGACAGCCAGCCCTGGCCTTATCCCATCGGGCTGATGGTAGGCTTCCGTGCCGAATATGCCCGTGGCGAACTCCGTCTGCTCGATGGCGAACTCGCACACGCCGATTGGTATTCAGCCGACAACCTACCCGAACTGCCGCCCCCGCCCAGCATAGCCCGCCGACTCATTGACCAGTGGGTGGAGGAGCGAAGAAAGAATAGCGGTGTGTTCTATTGATTTCTACAGTTAAGTTTTTTCATAGGTGTGGCTTCAACCTTTTGGCATCTTTATGGCTCTTTTTCCTTCCTTCAGTAAGTTTCATCGGTCGTGTAGCCCGCTACACTCACTCTTCCACTGCCAGCCTGAAAGCAAACATAGCTCAGCAATCTGACAAAGCGAATGAAAAGAACGCTCCTAAAAGGCACCACGACATAAAGGGACACGAAGCACAAGTATTGTTTGATGCACAAGGCGTAACGCCCTTTCTTGTTAAACACTACGAAGTCCTCCATACGCAGAGCGCGGAACAGATAGCCTACGAGGTAGAGCGTTTTTTGCAACACAAGACCATCACACAATGAAAAAATCCCACATCACCCAGCAGAACGTCCATCTGCTATTGCCCACAAAGGTGACTCACCTCGCCGCCCGCCTCTTGCGCGATGGTCACGTCACTGACGAGATTGCCGCTCTGCGCGCTGTCTATGCTTCGCCAGTCTATGCCAAACTGGAACGCGAGAGTACCAAATACTGGTGGTTCGGTATCAATGCGCTCTACGATGAACTACTTGCTCCAAAACCATAGTCTCAATGATATACCCCACTAACATACTTGAAGAAGAGCTGAAGAACAAGGTAGCACAAGACCTCTTTGCTGATTTCGACACCACGCAAATTGTCGGTAAAATAGACTTCTGTGTTAGCGTACCCGCCGACCCGCTGGCTCTCAATGAGCCAGAGTCGCTGCTGTGGGCCGAGGCCAAGCGCGGTACGTCGCACGATATTTACGAGTCGTTCATACAACTCATCCTCACCCTCGGCAAGGAGCGTCCGCAGGACCGCCATCTGCCGCCAGCTTTCCTCGGAGCTTTTGACGCAGAAAAGATAGCTTTCCTGCCCTACAGTGCCGTACTCGGCGTGCTGCGGCAAAACGACTTCAACTGGAACGTCGCCCCCAGCAACCACCAGACGAAAGAGTTTCGCCAACTCCTCGCACTTCTCAAGAACACCTTGAACCACGGACTTGAAGTCTATCACTATGAACGCGATACCAAAGAGTTGTTCCACTTTATACGTTTCAACTTTCAGGTACGCAAACTCGGCACGCGCCATATTCGCATCAACCGCAACAACTTCACGCATATTTACCTCAAGTGGCTCGAAGCCGTGAAACCCACCATCAACATTAACTGGGAGGCTGCGAAGAAAGCGGGTATCATTGATGCCGACTTCTATCTGGCCGACATTCTCTCCCATGAAAACAAGACGCTCGGCGAGAAACTCTTCGTACTATTACAGGACGACCACTACCTCTTAGACCGCCAGGTTAACGACCTCGGTTTGGAAAACTACACACGTGCTCAGTTCACCGACAAGCAGGTGGCGCACACGCAGTTCTGGAATCGCTACGCGCGTCCGCCGCGCCGTGAGTATTGGGACGACATCGTGAACCGCCGCGACTTGCTCGTGCCGCAGGACGTGCGCGAGCGCAAAGGCTCCTTCTTCACCCCAGCGCGCTGGGTGGAGCTCTCGCAGCAATACATCGCCGCCGAACTGGGTGAAAACTGGCAGGACGAGTACTATGTGTGGGACTGTTGTGCGGGTACGGGCAATCTCCTTGCAGGTCTCACCAATAAGTACAACGTCTATGCCTCCACGCTCGACCGTGCCGATGTGCAGGCCATGCACCAGCGCATCGAGGCCGGCGCCAATCTGCTCCCCGCCCACGTCTTCCAGTTCGACTTCCTCAACGACCCCTTCGACCGCCTGCCCCAGTCGCTGCAAGACATCCTCAACGACCCTAAGAAGCGCAGAAAGCTTGTGATTTATATCAACCCGCCGTATGCGGAGGCGGGAACAGCCACACAAGTTACAGGTAGCGGAGAAAATAAGACCGGAGTAAGCAATAATACAGCTGTATGGAGAAAATACAAGTCCACTTTTGGCCTTGGGATAAGAGAGTTGTACGTTCAGTTCTTTGCCCGAATATACGATGAAATTCCTACATGTATCCTTGCAGAATTTTCAAAGTTGAAAATTTTGCAAGGAACAGCCTTTCAGGATTTCCGCAAGTTCTTCCGAGCGAAGCTCGGGCGAAATTTTTGCGTTCCAGCCTACACCTTCGACAACGTGAAGGGAAAGTTCCCTATAGGCTTCTTCATTTGGCACACCGACCAAGAGGAAGTGTTTACGAAGACCGTTACGGACATATATGATGCCGAGGGTGCATTCCTCCTCCAAAAGGTCATCAGCAACGAGAGCGCGACAGCCATCACCAAGTGGATAGCTCCCCTTATGCAGATAGACAAGGAACCAGTGATAGGTTACACAGGCAATACAGGGCCCGACTTCCAGCATAACCAATATCTTTATCTCTCAGCAACGCAAACGTTGCTGAAGTCGGGCAGGCCGAACAACGAAACCAAGTACGCCATTACAGGAAAGAGCCTCGTTCCTGCCAGCATCTATTTCGCTGTACGTCTGCACCAGCCCGCCACCTGGCTGAACGACCGCGACCAGTTCCTTTATCCCACGGATGGTTGGCAGACAGACTGGGAGTTTCAGGCCGACTGCCTCGTCTTTACGCTCTTTCACGGGCAGAACCGCATCAGCACTGCCCAAGGCGAGAACCATTGGATTCCTTTCCGCGAAGAGGAAATAGGCGCGCAGGAGCGTTTCGCGAGCCATTTTATGAGCGAGCTGCTACACAAGCCTCTCATCGTTCCGTCTGTTGGCGTATCACATGAACCCAGTCTCTTCGATGCCGATAATTCTATGCGGAAAGCAGGCGAGACGTCCGCATACCCAGTGATGCCCACACCTTTGGAGGCTATGAGTTCGGAAGCCCACGCCGTCTATGAGGCGGGGCGCGAGCTATGGCGTTACTACCACGCTCAGCCCGTAGCCCGCCAATGCCCCGATGCCTCGTTCTACGACATCCGCCTCCACTTCCAAGGCACCAAAGTGACCAAGAGCGGCAAGCAGCAGATGAACCCCGACAGTCCCGACGCGGAATACACGCGCCTCATCGCCTCCTTGCGCCAGGCACAGAAAGCCCTCGCCGCACACATCGCCCCCAAAGTCTATCAGCACGGCTTCCTGAAGCAATGAAAACATACCCCACAGCGAATACATCTATGCAGAACACAGAAATACATCCCCCCATCCCCCGCCTCCGTGCCTTGCTCGCCCTTTGGCGTGACGAGTCCTTCACCAGCCAGAAAAGCAGGGCGCGACAGGTAACACGCTACATCGACGAACGCTTGGAACGCGGCGCACAAGTAGCAGATGAGTTCGGACTCGACAGGTTGCAGACGGCCTTGGAAAGCGTCGTCTTGGCGCGGCGCGAGATAGGCGTTACGGGCGACGTGGCCACGGCCTTCGTGCTGGACGCGTTTGCCGACACCGCCGACATAGAAAGCATCGTAGCCCCGCGTTTCGGACGGGCCGTGGCCGACTTCCTCACGGGTTTCCGCCGCGTGGCCGCGCTCAACACCGGCACAGAGGCGATGAAGACCGACAACTTCCGCAACCTCCTCGTGGCGCAGGCGGGCTATGTGCGCGTGGTACTCCTACTCATCGCACACCACGTCTATGTGATGCGACAAATCAAGGACAACCCCAACACCGAGGCCGTGCGCCGTTTCTCCCTCGAAGCCGCCCACATCTACGCACCGCTGGCGCACAAACTCGGACTCTATACGCTCAAGAGCGAATTAGAAGACCTCTCGCTTAAATACTTAGAGCACGATGCCTATTACCATATCAAGGCGAAGCTCAATGCCACGAAGACGGCACGCGATGCCTACGTGGAACGCTTCACCGCGCCCATCCGCCAAGCACTTGATGCGGCAGGGCTGAAGTACCACATGAAGGCGCGTACCAAGAGCATCCATTCCATCTGGCAGAAGATGAAAAAGCAGCGCGTGGAGTTCGAGGGCGTGTTCGACCTCTTTGCCATACGTATCATCCTTGACGCGCCGCTGAAGAAAGAGAAAGATTTGTGCTGGAAGGCTTTCAGTATCGTTACAGACGGGCGCGAGAGCGACTTGAAACGCCTGCGCGACTGGCTCACCGTGCCTAAGAGCAACGGTTATGAGAGCCTGCACATCACCGTGAAAGGCCCTGAGGACAAGTGGGTGGAGGTACAGATACGCACCGAGCGTATGGACGAGATAGCCGAACACGGCATGGCGGCGCATTGGCGCTACAAAGGCGTGAAGAGCAGCGGTGCTAACGTGGAACACTGGCTTGCCGACATACGTAGTGCCTTGGAGCAGGGCGATGAACAGGCGTTGCAGGGCAGTCTGTCGGAGAAACTACAGGAAGACCGTACCTACGTCTTTACCCCCAAGGGCGACCTCTACAGCCTGCCCGCCCACGCCACGGTACTCGACTTTGCCTACCACATTCATAGTGCCGTGGGCAACCGTTGTACGGGAGCCAAGATCGGCGGACGCAATGTGTCGCTGCGCCGTGAACTAAAGAGCGGAGAGACGGTGGAGGTGATAACGAGCAACAACCAAGTGCCAAAAGCCGATTGGGAACAAATCGCCGTGTCGAGCCATGCCCGCAGCAAGATACGCTCGGCGGTGAAAGAACTCGGCGCGCGCCAGGCGGTGCTGGCTCGCGAGCAGTTAGAACGCCGCCTGAAAAACCGTAAAGTGGCGTGGGAGGAGACACTCTGGAACCGGTTGGTACGCAAACAAGGCTACAAGGAGGCCAACGAGTTTTTTAGCGACATCGCCTCGGGACACCTCGATGTGAATGATATCCTCGAGGCCTACATCGCGCTGTCGCACGAAGAGGCCACCACCGCCCAACACGTGGCACAACGAAGCGCCGAGGAATATAGCATGGAGCAAGAAACACCCACACAGCGCGGCGGCGACGATGTACTTGTGATAGACCGCAACCTTAAAGGTGTGGACTTTCGTATGGCAAAGTGTTGCAACCCCGTCTATGGCGACGACGTGTTCGGCTTCGTCACCGTGAGCGGCGGCATCTCTATCCATCGCACCACGTGTCCCAACGCCCCGTCGATGCGCGAGCGATACGGATACCGCGTGGTGAAAGCGCGATGGGCCGGAAAGGGAGGCACCTCGTACCCCATCACCCTGCGTATCGTGGGAAACGACGACATCGGCATCGTGAACAACATTACTTCTATCATCTCGCGCGAGCAACGCGTGATGCTCCGCAGCATACGCCTCGACAGCCACGACGGCCTCTTCTCGGGCATACTGACTATCCTCGTGGACAATACCGATGAACTCGGAGCACTAATCAAGAAAATCGCTACCGTGCGCGGCGTGAAAACCGTGACACGCGTGTAGCGACATACGCCACCGAAACAATTTTTTCTATGAGCGACGGCAATTACAATCGCAACCTACTTCCGTATCGCAACTATCAAAGCGGACTGCGTGCCGGGCGAGCACAGACCATAGCCCGGGCTTCATCCATCCTCTCCGAACTCCTGGCCGACAGCCCACTCACCGCCGAGCAACGCCAAGACCTCTTGCAAACCTTCCGACAACGTGTGTCGGAAGAGCCATAGCCTATTACCACAGCACCGCCGCCTTTCCTCGCACAACCGTAAGCAGCCTGAAAAAATCGCTTGCCAAGCCCGTGAAAACTTAGTCCGATTGATTTTAAAATCAATCGGATTGATTTTAAAATCAAAGCCTTTGATTTTAAAATCAAAGCACTCGAGTTTAAAATCAATCGGACTATGTTTTTACAGGCTCGCGTTAATAATCATCAAGAAGCCGTTGCGGTTTTTACGTTTTACCCTAACTTTGCGGCATATAGGTCGTATTTGCTGCCAGAGCAAGCAAGCCTCTTTCTTTTTATCATCTAAAAACACACTATTATGGTTGACGTACTCTTAGTTACCGCTTTGCATACCGAACAAATTCGTTTGCCGAAGCATTTCTTTCGCGCCTCTACACTGGTAGTAGGGGTAGGCAAAGTACCCACTACTTACAATCTTACGCGCGTGTTGCAAGCTATGCGTCCACAGTTGGTGCTCAACGTTGGTAGCGGGGGTACGGTGCGTTTTAAGCCGGGCGATGTGTTGGTATGTCGCGACTTTGTAGATCGCAACTTGCTCGGGCTGGACATCGAAGGCGTTTCGGCACATATCGAGAGTACTGTTGACGATATGTTTGCCCTACCACCCAATATCATCTCGGGTGAGATAAACACCGAACTTTGTCCTATTTGTGCCACCGGCGACAGTTTCGTCACCACCGAGGCCGAGGCGTGTGGCGACGTGGTGGATATGGAAGCCTTTGCTATGGCTTATGTGTGTCGGCAGGCAGGTGTGGATTTCCTTAGTGTGAAGTGTGTTACCGACGTGGTGGGGCAAAACAGCGTAGGCCTCTGGGAAGAGCGTATCGCCGATGCCCGCCATACGCTGGAAACCTATTTTGAACGCTACGGACACCTCCTGGCCTCAAACTATACGGAGTAAGCCTTTGCAGACATAAGTAAAGATTTCCGCAGAATCAGTGTTTTTTCTCTCGCCAGCAATGTTAGCAGCAGGCAACGCCCGCCTGAACCCGTCTTTATTCGTCGTGTCCTTTCTCCCATAACATCTTCTTTGTGCGATGTCGCTTCTTCCTTCTCGCCGAGCCTTACGCGGCTATGTGGCTTGGGCCGTGATGATGGCAGCCTTGGCGGTAGGCGTGGTGATATACTACCACACACGTGCCGTTCCCGCCGACCCACCGCTCACCGCCGAGGAAGCCGCGGCGGTGGACAGCCTTTGCCATATCATAGCCGCCGACAGCGCGTCGCGGCAGGGGGCCTGGGAGAGGCGTTTCCCCGAGTATGCCTCACGACAGCGGAGAAACTATGGCACGCACGGAGGCTATACGCCGCGTGCCGCAGAGACTTTTCCCTTCGACCCTAACCATTGCGACAGCCTAACGTTTCTGCGCCTCGGGCTACGCCCGTGGCAGGCACACAATGCGTTGCAATACCGGCGAAAAGGAGGGGTGTGGCGCAGTGCAGCACATTTTTCTAAACTCTACGGCCTCAGCGAGGCCGACTATCGGCGCTTGGCTCCTTATGTGCGCATAGATAGCGGTGCGTTGCGGCAAACACCTCACGGCAGCGACGGAGGAGTAGCGAGACAACGTAGTGAGGCAACGAATAGCCGCCCGGCGAAATACACAAATGGAGAAGTGGTACTCGACATCAATACGTGCGACACCACCGAACTCCAACGTATTCCCGACATCGGGAGTTATCGCGCCCGCCAGATAGTGAGTTATCGCGAGCAGTTAGGCGGCTTTGTCAGTGTGGCACAGTTGCGCGAGATACCTAATCTGCCTGCGGGGCTTGAAACGTGGTTTTCCGTCGGTGAAGGCGAGGAGCCCGATAAGATAAATCTCAACAAAGCCACCTTCCAAGCCCTCAACCGCCATCCGTATATCAGTTACGAACAGGCACGCGAGGTGGTGAACTACCGCCGCCAGTACGGAGACCTCAAGTCGCTCGGCGATTTGCGCCTCAGCCCCCACTTCACGCCTGCCGACTTCAAACGCCTTGCTCCGTATGTGGCTTTTTGAACTGGCGGCTCTATAAAGCAAAGAGCCCCGAAACATCTTCGAGGCTCTTTGTATGATAAGGTTTTTTCCCGCCTTACTTTGCGGCTTGTGCCTGGCACGCAGTGATAGCCACCATATAGTAGATATCGTCCACCGAACAACCGCGTGAGAGGTCGTTTACGGGGCGTGCTATGCCTTGCAAGATCGGGCCGATGGCCGTGGCTCCGCCGAGGCGTTGCACGAGTTTGTAGCCTATGTTGCCCACCTCGAGGTTGGGAGCAATGAGTACGTTGGCGTGGCCGGCAATGGTGCTGCCCTTTGCTTTCTTCTCGCCGACGGACGGAACGAGGGCGGCATCGGCTTGCAACTCGCCATCAATCTGCAGCTCGGGCCACGTCTGCTGTGCAATACGGGTGGCTTCAGCCACTTTGTCCACTACCTCGTGCTTGGCACTGCCTTTAGTAGAGAAACTCAGCATAGCAATCTTCGGCTCGGCGATGCCTGCTACCGACTTAGCCGTTTCGGCGGTGCAGTAGGCAAACTCTGCCAGTTGGCTCGCCGTGGGCATCGGTGTCACGGCCACATCGCTCATCACTACAACACCCTCTTGTCCGTACTCAGGGCTGTTGGTGATAAGGAGCATCGCGCCACTCACACAGGTGATGCCCGGTGTGCATTTAATGATTTGCAGGGCGGGGCGCAGGGTGTCGCCGGTGGTACTCAGCGCACCGCTGATCTGTCCGTCGGCCTCGCCGTTCTTTATGATGAGGCAGCCGAGGTAGAGCGGGTTTTTCACTAATTCGCGCGCCTCGTCAAGCGTCATACCTTTCTTCTTACGCAGCTCGGCCAATAGCGTGGCATACTCCTCACTGCGGGGGTTGTTTTCAGGGTCGATGAGTGTGGCCTCGGCGATGTGGGTGAGCCCCCACTGCTCGGCTTGTCGGTTTACCACGGAGGGACGGCCTATCAGCACAATCTCTGCCAGCCCATCGGCAATGGCGCGGTCGGCGGCGCGCAGCGTGCGCTCCTCTTCGGCTTCGGGAAGAACAATGCGCATACGCTTCGCTTGGGCACGCGCTACGATAGATTTTAGAATGTCCATAGTATTGTTGTAGGGTTTTGATGTTTTGGCCTTATAGATAAAGGAGGGGGAGGTATCCCTTTTCACGCCTGCAAAATTACAAACAAAGTAATTATTGTTACCTTTGCAGGCGTGAAAATACTTCTCCTTGGCGATTACAGTAACGTCCACGCCACGCTGGCAGCCGGCTTGCGCACTTTGGGACACGAGGTGTGTGTGGCCTCCGATGGTGACGGCTGGAAGAACTACCCTCGCGACATAGACCTCCGTCGCCCCTCGCTGGGCAGATGGGCCTCGGTGGGCTATCTGGTGCGGCTCGAACGCCTCGTGCGACAGATGCGTGGTTACGACGTGGTGCAACTTATCGGCCCTGATTTCCTGCCTCTTCGTGCCGAGCGCATCGCCCGCTATTATCGCCTACTGCGCCAGCATAACGGCAGTATGTTTCTCGGTGCTTTCGGAATGGACAGATACTATGTGGAAGCGTGCTTGGATTGCACCACGTTTCGCTATAGCGATTTCAACTTTGGCACCACGCTACGCGTGAGTGCTGAGAACACCCAATTCGTAGCCGACTGGCTGCACGGTGCGAAAGGGCGGCTTAATGCCCGTATCGCTGCCGACTGCAACGGTGTCGTAGCGGGGCTTTATGAGTATTTTGCCGCTTACCACAAGGCGTTCCCGCAAAAACTGAGGTTTATTCCGTTTCCAATAGTCGTGCCAAAGGAGAACAGCACGCAGAAGCCGGCATCGCAGGCTATACGCTTTTTTATTGGTATGATGCGCGACCGCAGCGTATATAAAGGCACCGACGTGATGTGGCGGGCGTTGCAGCGCGTTAAGGAGAAATACGGCGACGAGGTGAGTGTGACAAAGGTGGAGAATGTGCCTTTTGCCGAATATAGGCGGCGGCTTGCCGGCAGCGATGTGTTGCTCGACCAGCTCTATTCCTATACTCCCGCGATGAATGCCCTGGAAGCCATGGCGCAAGGCTTGGTGGTGGTGGGCGGCGGCGAGCCCGAAAACTATGATATTTTAGGTGAAGACCGTTTGAGACCTATTATCAACGTGCAGCCCAACGAGCAGAGCGTGTTTGATGCCCTTTGCACACTCGTGGAGCATCGTGAAGCACTCCCGCGCCTGCAACGTGAGAGCCGCGAATACATACGCCGACATCACGACCACATCAAAGTGGCGCAACGTTATCTTGATTTTTGGAACGCTTGTTTGTGATACCGCGTTCTTACTCCGCCGCGCGCAGCACGGCATCGCCTATAGCAATGGTGTAGCCTTGGTGGAAGAAACGAATACTGCCCTGCGCATCAATAAATAGCACGAGCGGAAGGCGGCTGACATCTGTAAGCGGCAGGGCTTCGGCGAGTGGCTCAAGTATCGTCCTGTCGTCGGCCAAAAACTCTGTAGCAGCAGGGAAGGGCGCAAAGTCTGCCCGACGAAACTTATTCATTTGACTGCTACTGCCCATCACAAAATATACAGCGATGCCTGCCTTATCAAAGTCATCGCGCCGCGCACAGATGTCGCGTACCACGTGGTTTGATGGTTCATCGCCTTCTGCAATATAAGCAAGAACAACGGGCCCCGTGATGTGTGCTATATGGCCGAGCGTTTCTGCTGTGTCGGCATCGGTACGCGGCACTACGCTGACCAACGTTTCCTTTCCCTCTTCAATCTGAAATGTTTGTAGAGCGGCCAATACATCGCCATTGCTGCGTCGTGTACCCGTAGTCAACACATAGGTGCCAGCGGGTACTGCTTTAGCCTCTAACGCGCCGAGCGGACATTCTTCGGGGAAGGTGAGTAGCGACAACCGCCCCTCCGGAGTGAGGCGGCTCACCGTGAAGCGATTGATGTAGCCCAGCGAGGCATCGCCCGTAAAGCGCAAGGTGCCGTAGGTGTCTGTGGCAGTGGCAGTGGGAAGCGTCTGTGAGGTACGCACCTCGCCCGTCACGTCGTCGAGCCAGGCTTCTATGCCCGAGGCGCGGCAGAGGCATACAAAAAATACGTCGCGTGAGCGGCGGTCGCACTGACGTGTGCGTAGCACGCCGAGCGGAGTGACGTAAGTGCCGCCCAGGTTGCTGTCGGAGGTGATGGTAAGGCTGTCGCGACACCACTGCGCAATCTCATCCACGCTCTTAAAGTGAAAGGTGTTTTGCAACACGCTGCGCCAGGGCGTGAGGGGCTCAAGGGCTACGCGGGGTGATAGGACGTGTGCGATATAGGATGCCGTCATCGCGTCGTGTGCTGCACGTTCCTGGTGGTCGTCAAGCACTTCGGCAGTGATGTCGCGAAGGTCTTTGTCGGTGAGCGTGCGTAGCAAAGGCAAGCCTGCCGCTCCATATCTATTTAAGAACGCACGTATTACACTGTTGTTGCCGCGGCTCTTCCATAAAAGACTATCTATCTCGGTGGCCAAGAGGGGTAGGGCAGTCATCGTTTGCTCGTAGGCTTGGCGGAGGCTGTCTTCATAGGCCAGGGCGAGGTTGTTTTGCAGCCGCTGCTCGGGGGCGACATAGGGCAGGCGACAGTTCTCGCGCGGCACACGGATATCTATCTCTTCAGTAAAGCGGTCTGCCGTGCTTTTCTCGAGAGGAATTGTTACGAGTGTGTCGGTGGCAAAATCTACTTTCCGATAGCCGAAAGCACCCTCTTTGCTGGCCCACACAAGAAGGTCGCCAAAGCCGCTGACGAGCGATGTCTGCCCATTGGCATCGGTGGTGCGCGACACGGCGGTATAGAACTCGGCGTAGTTGTAGATTTTGAACTCTACGAGGGCATCTTCCACGGGATTGCCGTTGTGGGTGACGCGCACAACAACACGGCGCGTAGGGGCGTAGTTAGGTGTGACGTTTATCTCGGTAAATGTAGGCTGTCGGCACACCACGTCTTCTTCGCCTTGATAGTTGCCAAACACGCGGGTGTGCATCAGCATACCACGGCTTGCGGGGACGTTGAACCATCCGAGGTCGAGCACCGGCTCGGGCTCGCAGGCACCGAGGAAGTGCCACCGCCCGTCGGTCCACACCTCTACCCATGCGTGGTTGTCGTCGCAGTGTGCCCAGCGCGGGGTATAGACTTGTCGTGCGGGAATGCCTATGGTGCGCATCGCCGCCACGCATAGCGTACTCTCCTCGCCGCATCGTCCGTAAGCCGTGCGAATGGTCTGCAACGGCGAGGACGTGCGCGCATCGGTGGGTTGGTACGTTACTCTCTCGTGGCACCAATGGTTCACAGCAATGGCCGCTTCTGTCATTGTCAGTCCACGAACACGCCGAGCGAGTTCGTCGTAGTAGAGCAGGCGGAAAGAGTCCAACGGCTCGTTGTTTACTCGCAGCGGCAACACAAAATGATACAACAGTCGGTTGCTCAACAGCTTTCCCCACGGCATCTCTTGTGCGGCGCGACGTGTCAGTTCAGCATTGGCACAAAAGAAATCAGTGGTGTAGTCGGCGCGGTCGCACAAGGGCATATAGCGATAGAGAAAGCGTGTGAGGCTGTCTGCTGTAGGAATGTCAGCACGCAGATCCTCTCCACTGTCGGTATGAATAGGTATATGTTGCGCCGCTGCGGTGAATGCAACAAAGAGGACGGGAAGTATTAGTAAACGCTTGTACATTTTGAGAGAGGGGAGAAAGAGAATTGATAGACCCCACCAAAACGGAACACACCTTTATTCATCGCTTGCTTCTATGCGGCTTTCCACCTCGTCGGGCAAGAGACTAAAAAAGTCGTGACCGGTGAGTTCTTCTACGCGGTCAACACTGGTGCTGTAGTCGCGATAAGAGCCATAGGCTTTGCTGTTGGGAAAGATATAGCCTTTGCAGTGCCACTGTTCGTCGTGGTCTTTCCAACACACTACTTTGAAAAAACGCTGCGGCACACACACGTTGTTTCGCCCAATAGTTTTATAGCCTTTGCTGACCACCGGGCCGCACACAATATAAACGCTGCCATAACGCTGGGCTTGGTCGCGCAGGCTGCTTTCTAACTTTTCCCAGACGCCAGAATTTAAGTTGTAGTTCTGCGGGCAGATATTTGTAAGCAGAAAACTCTCGTGCATTGCTTCGGCGTTCCATTTCATATCGCCTGCGGGAGCCATGTGGCCGCGGCTATAGAGCGAGGTTTTGTAATCGCTGTTTTCGGCAGATGCCCCACCTACCTCGGGGTCGGGGGAGAAGTCGCCCTCACGCCGATAGTGTCCGTGAGTCTCTGACGCTGTGAGTTCATAGGCAACCCAGTTGGGGATGCGCCACATGTCGTTGTAGTCCACGGTAAAGCCTGTGCGCACCAATATGTGCGAAGGCACTTTGGGATTTGTCACAGGAATTTCTAACGCCGATTGCGGCGAAGGCACAGCACCGGTATCGTGGAGGCTATTTCCTTGCGAAGCAAAAGAGTTGGGTGCTTCGTGTGGCTTCTTTTCACAGGCCGAAAAGAGCCACGCGGAAACAACAATAAGCAAAAACGTTCTCATAGGCTTGTCTTAGTAGGTGTTCTGTAAATTAGGTTTTTGCTCTTTCTATAGCACCCGCCTTTAATGTTCGATATGTCCTTCAAACTCCGGGTTGTCGTCTTTGCGAATGTCTATCTTGCCGTTGTCGGGTACAACGGTGAGCAGTAGCGTTACCAAGTCGCCCTCTTCACTGCCTGGCTCGCCGATGGCCACACCGAAGACTATGCCGTTGGCTGTACTTCGCGAGGGGTCGGGAGCAATGCCTTGAAGCATCACTTTCCCTTTGTACTTATTGGGGATGTAACTCTCAAAACTTTCAAGCGAGAATTCGTGTTGTGAAATAGTGACGGTGTCGCGGCAGATAGTTATTTGCACGCGGTTGTCGTAGAACTGGTCGCCAAATTCATCGACAATAGCGGGCTTCTGCGTGTCGCTAAAGCGGTGGATGGTAACTTTATAGTTCTGCTTGCCTGCTTTGATGTCGTAGTCGGTGGTGAGTTCTTCTTTTTGTGGACCGCTGGGCAGTTTCGCCGACGTGGTGTCTTGTTCGTTGATATTCGTGGCTTCCTCGGCAGGCTTGTTCGTACAGCCTAAAACAAACGTGCTTGAAGCAACAATGAAAAATGAAAGGAGAATTTTGTTTGCCATAGTTATTAGCTTTGTTATTAGTCTTGAAAATAAACGCGTTTCACTCGCTCGCTTACGGACGTAAGTATTTCGTAGGGAATAGTGCCGAGGAGGTCGCTTAGTACCGTGACGGGCAGGTTGTCGCCAAAGATTTCCACGGTATCGCCCTCGTGGCAGTCAATATCGGTGACATCAATCATACACACGTCCATACATATATTGCCCACATAGGGAGCGCGCTTGCCTTGCACAAGGCAATAACCTTTTCCCTGCCCCAAGTGGCGGTCGAGGCCATCGGCATAGCCTATAGGTATTGCTGCGATGCGCGAGGGGCGCGCCAGTTTGCCACGGCGGGAATAGCCCACCGTGGTAGGCGGCGCAACGTTGCGAATTTGCAGGATAGTGGTTTTGAGTGTCGCCACGTTGTGTAGCAACCGGTTTGTCACGGGATCTACGCCGTAGAGTCCTATGCCGAGGCGCACCATATCTAAGTGGCGCTCGGGGAAACGAGCGATGGCGGCACTGTTGCAGATGTGTCGCAAAATCTTGTGAGGGAACGCGGCTTGGAGTTTCTGTGATGCCACATCAAAACGTTGAAACTGCTCATCGGTGAACGTGTCGAACTGTTCGCTGTCGGCACCAGCAAAATGGCTGAACACGGAGCGTACGACAACGGCATTTTGATGTTGCAGGCGGTCGATAAGTCGGTCGATGTCGGTTTCGGGATGAAAGCCGAGGCGCGACATACCCGTGTCGAGTTTCACGTGTACGGGAAACCCCACGATGCCGCGTTGCTTGGCGGCACTAATCAGGGCTTCTAACAATGAAAAGCTATAAACCTCCGGTTCTAAGCGGTGGCGGAAGAGCGTATCGAACGATGTCATTTCAGGGTTCATCACAATGATGCCGCGTGTGATGCCTGCCTGCCGGAGCTCGGCTCCTTCGTCAGCCACGGCCACGGCCATATAGTGTACACCGCGGTCTTGCAATGTCTTTGCCACTTCGATGCTGCCTGCTCCGTAGGCCGAGGCTTTTACCATACACACCATACGAGTACCGTTTTTTAAGAATGAGCGGTAGTGATTGAGGTTTGCGGCCAAGGCGCTGAGGTTGATGTCGAGCGTTGTTTCGTGTACACGGCGTGCCAGTTGCGACGTGATACGTTCAAAGCCAAATTGTCGCGCACCTTTGATAAGCACCACCTCGCCCGAAAGCGCGTCAATAAGTTCGCTTTGCAGCAACGTCTCTGTGTCGGGGAAGAAGTGTTTGTCCATGTGAAACAAACTCTCCGAGCGGCTTATTTGCTGTCCGATGCCGATTAGTTTTTGCACACCTCGCCGCGAGGCCATCTCTGCCACACGCGCATAGAGTTGTTCGGCGGGGAGGCCGCTCTGTAATATGTCGCTAAGAATAAGCGTGTGACACCGCCCAGCGGGGTCTATGCGCCGACTCATAAAGTCGAGTGCGATGTCGAGGGAGTGGAGGTCGCTGTTGTAACTATCGTTGATGATTGTCAGCCCGCGTATGCCTTGTATCACTTCAAGGCGCATCGCTACGCGTTCTAAGTGTGCCATACCCTCGGCAATCTGTTGGCGCGAGAGGTGTAGATAAAGGCATACGGCAAGACAATGGATAGAGTTTTCCACCGAGGCACTATCAATGAACGGCAACGTGTATTCGCCCTCCTCGCGTAAATACACATAGCTTACACGTGTGCCGTGAGGGAGCTTTTCTATTTGTTTTATATAGAGCGATGCCGTAGCATCGCGGCGCGACCAAGCGATGGAGTCTGCGGTGATGAGTGCCAGGCTCATACAGTCGCTCACAAGTTTGTCGTCGCCGTTATAGACCACCAGTTTGCAGTCTTTGAAGAGAGTGAGTTTTTCTACACACTTTTCCTCTGCGGTGGTGAAGTTTTCCTCGTGGGCGGAGCCGATATTGGTAAGCACGCCTATTGTCGGCTGAATGATGGCTTGCAACGCTTGCATCTCGCCCGGTTGGGAGATGCCGGCCTCGAAGATGGCTAAACGTGTCTGCTCATTGAGCAGGCATACAGATAGTGGCACGCCCACTTGGGAGTTGTAGGAACGCGGTGAACGTGTCACCTGCCGCGTGGGTTGTAGGAGTTGGTAGAGCCACTCCTTAACCACTGTCTTACCGTTTGACCCGGTGATGCCAATAACAGGGATGTTAAACTCCTCACGATGGCGTTCGGCAAGGCGTTGCAGGGCTTTTAGCGGGCTGAGAACTTGTAAGAAACAAGCCTCGGGAAACAAACGCTCGCGGTCTTCGGGCAGTTCCCCCACACAAAACTGTCGCACGCCGCGCCGATATAAGTCGGGTATATAGCGGCGGCCATCGCCCGTGGGAGTGCGCAGGGCAAAGAAGAGGGTGGTTTCGGGAAAAGAGAGTGAGCGGCTGTCGGTGAGAAGCCACTCCACGGTGTGCTCACCGTGTCCGTGAACTCGCGCACCAATAAAGGCGGCTATAGTAGAAAGCGGATAGCGCATAGGATGATATTTAGGTGGGTTCTATTAATTCCCACGGTTAAGTTTGACATTGATGGGGCTTTAACCTTTTGTCATCTTTATGGCTCTTTTTGCTTCCGTCTGTAAGTTTCATCGGTCGTGTAGCCCGCTACACTCACTCTTCAACAGACAGACTGAAAGCAAAAATAGCTCAGAAATCTGACAAAGCGAATAAATAGAACCCACCTTTATTTCTTCTTTGTTGAACGTTAATCGTTCTTCGTTGTTTCAATGAGGCGTTTTGTTTCTTCCTGAAAGTGTTTATAAGCCTCGGATTGTGCATCGCGTGGCACGTGTTGCAAGCGTTGTGCGATTTTCTTCCATTTAGCAGAATAGGATAGTGCCTCGGGTGTTAGTGCCCACGACTGGAATTGTTCCCAAACGTAGTCTGCCGCAACGGGTGATACGTGTAGCATATCTTGAGCATAAAACCGATAGTCGCGTAATTCGTCGAGTACAATTTCGTAGGCGGGGAAGTAAGCGCATCTCTTGGGAAGAGCGTTGCATATCTCGTCAATAGCAAGCAGGAGTGCAGACTTGGCGAGTTGGTTGCCGTGGAGGCCATATTTCTTATAGCGATAGGGACTCACGGTAAATACTACCTTTTTTTCCGCTGGCAGACATTGTAGATAGGAAATCCAGTGTCTCGCTATTTCTTGTGTTGTTTGCGTTTGCTCGCAGTAGAATTGTGGCGGCTGTTTGTGGCAATTAGCCAGCACTTGTTTGGTTTCATTATCGACGTAAAGGCGATTGGTACCCCAGGTGATGAGTATGACCGCTGCTTCTCGAAACGCCTTGATGCCTTGTTTGTCGGCAGTTAAACAACGTTCCAGACACTCTTCTTTTGTCCGAGCATCGGCAAGGCTATTATGAAAACGGCTATGCCACAGTTCGTCGCTACCCTTAAATAGATCGTCTGCCGAGGTGTAGGCGTTGTGTTGCCAACGCTGCAACGTCAGGAGAATGCTTTCGGGATTGTACAACGTACCCGTAGGGTTGCTCGTGGCTTGCAGCCCGTAGGTCTTTGCCCGCTTGCCTACTTCTTCGGCAAAACACGAACCTACGAAGAGTAGGCTTGTCTTTGGACTGATGCTCACAGATTGTGGCGGCAGTACAACGGGAGTGCGAAAGAGTGGCATAGTTTCTATAACCGTTATAAATAAACCTTGAACTGCTCTTCGGCTATTCTTGAGCAATTTTTTGACTTCAAGTCGCTAAAGTTGTGTGCGTACATTATGCTTCGCCTTGCGGCGTGTTGTTTGTTTCGGAGAGAAGAACTGTTTCGATAGCAAAGGTGGTGCCGTGTCCCAATTGGCTATCGCGTACATAGATACGTCCGTTGTGGTATTCTTCAATGATGCGTTTGGCGAGCGACAGGCCGAGTCCCCATCCGCGTTTTTTCGTGGTGAAGCCGGGACGAAACACATTTTTGAAGTCTTTCTTGGGAATACCCTTGCCGGTGTCGGTAACGAGGATAAGCGCACGTCCTTGCCTAACAGCCAGTCTCAGCCCTATGCGTCCCATACCATCCGGCAACGCGTCAATAGCGTTACGCACGAGGTTTTCAAGCACCCACTGATAGAGCGGTGCGCAGAGCATAGCACGCACCTCGGTGGCCTCGGGCTCGATACGTAGGCTAAGCGATACGCGTTCGGGGGCGCGACGCTGCATATAGTCGGCGGTGGTACGCAGGATGTCGGCAAGCGGCTCGGGAACCAATTCCGGACGGCTACCAATTTTAGAAAAACGGTCGGCTACCAACCGAAGGCGTGCCACATCGGTCTCCATTTCGGAAATCATCGTCTCGTCGGGATAGGTGTCGCGCAGGATTTGTAGCCAGGCCAGCAGGCTACTAATCGGTGTGCCGAGTTGGTGGGCTGTTTCGCGTGAGAGGCCTACCCATACGCGATTTTGCTCGGCGCGCTTGGAGGAGAGGATGGCAAAGAAAGCAATGGCGAGGAACAACGCCATTACGCCCAGTTGTACATAAGGATAGCGGGCGAGCCGTTTGAGCATTAGACTCTCGCCGTAGCATATCTGTAGTGTGCCAAGGCTTTCGCCACTTTCTGTCTTCCCCAGTTCTAAGCGCAAGATATTCCCCTCGGCACGCATATCGCGAGCGCGTTGTTTCACCGATGCCACGCTATCGGCTAACTCATGCCTGGAGAAATCAACGTTGCGACACTCTACCACTTCGTCCGCTTCGTCAAGGACAATAACGGGGATGGTGTGGTTGCTTTCCATCACCTTAAGCACCAGCGAGAGATCGGTGTCGGCATCGGCTTCCACCATAGCGCGCATAGCCTCAGCCCATACGCCCATACTGCGTCGCTCCTCCTCTTGGAGGTCGCGTGTGAGGCTGTAGGACACCATAAGTGAAGCCGCCACAATAATTACTGCGGCGGTAACAAGGACTATCTTGACGCTTTGGAGGCGGTCTGTCCAACGCATAAAAAGTGGAGTGGGGGGGATTGTTCTATGAGCGCCTACCCATACGCGCTTGGATAACGTTGATGATGTAGTCGCCAAGTTTCTCACATTCGCTAATCACATCCATATACATCGTGCCGATGGCATAATTATATAGGTGGGCATCAATATCAAGTATGTTTTGCGAGCGGAGTTGGTCGCGGTAGTTGTTGATCTCGTGCTCTATGTTGTAGGAACGATTGATGTCGAAATCACTCTTACGTCCGGAGAGCAAACGGTTCATCTGTTCAATGCTGGCATCTACGAGCAGGAACATCTGGTGCATGTGTTGTTTTTGAGCATCGGTGAAGTGTTCGTTGCCGGCAAGTTTGCGATTTATCGTGCGAGCAATGTTGAAGCACGAGTCGCCGACGCTTTCCAATTCGCTTATCTGGCGTAGCATAGAACGAATTTTGTCTTTTGACTCGGGCGAGAGGCGTGCCTCGCTTACTTCGTCAAGATATTTAGCAATCTCTATCTCCATATTGTCGCTTATGGCTTCGTACTTCTGAATGCGCGTGTATTGTTTCACAAAGTCCTCGTTCTTTAAGTCAAGCAAGGTCTTACAGATACCAAACATTCGCTGCATACGTTCGCCAAAGGAAGATATTTCTTTTTGTGCGGCGAGCAGGGAGAGCTCGGGCGTTTCAAGCATACCGCCGGTAATGAATTGGAGTTTGGAATCTTCCTCTTCTTCGGTGGCTTTCTTGGGCTTAATCACACGGCATACAAATTTCTCTATCTGCGGCACGAACCAGATAAGTAGTATGGTGTTTGATATGTTGAAAGCACTGTGGAACGCCGCGAGTACCATAGAGGCTTGTACGGGGAAGTTGGGGTCGGTGGAAGGCATTCCTTTGTCAAAACCTATGAGGGCGCATACGACACCAAAGAAAGGCTTCAGCAAGATAAGCACCCACAACACGCCTATAACGTTGATGCTCATATGGGCAAAGGCGGCGCGTCGTGCTTGTGTGTTGGCCGTCATCGCCACGATGTTTGACGTGATAGTCGTGCCTATGTTCTCGCCCAGCACAAGCATAATGCCTTGGTCTATATGGAGTACGCCAGTGGAGCAAAGCGTCATGGTGATAGCCATAATTGCTGCCGATGACTGCACGCAGAGTGTGAGTACCGTACCCATAAAGAGGAAGAACAAAGAGTTCCAAATGGACGGCTCGTTGAAGTTGGCGAAGAAACTCTGAATAGCACCGCTCGTGTCGTTTACCACAAGGTCGGAACCCGTTTCTTTGAGTGTGGTGAGACCGAGGAAGAGGAATGCCACACCAAAGAGGAAGTCGCCTCCCACACGGCGGCGCTTCATATACGTGAGGATAATGCCGATAAAGAATGCTGGCCACACAAAGTCGCCAATGTTAAAGCCAAAGCCCAGCGACATAATCCACGCCGTTACGGTAGTTCCGATGTGTGCCCCCATAATCACGCTGATGGCCTGCACGAGGGTGAGCAACCCAGCGTTAACAAACGATACGGTCATTAGCGTGGTTGCTGTACTCGACTGCACAGCGGCGGTGACAAACATACCGGTGAGCATGCCTGTGAAGCGGTTGGTGGTCATCGCACCCAACACGTGGCGCAACTGCGGACCAGCCATTTTCTGCAAACTCTCGCTCATTGATTTCATACCGAACATCAGTAAAGCCAGTGAGCCGAGCAGTTTAAGGATAATCAATACCGACATAAAAATTATTGATTTAAGTGTGAAGTGCAAAGTGCTTTGACGTCACAAAGTTACAAGGGTACACCCTTTTTGTATCAACTATCGTTAAAAAACTTGCTTGCTTGGCTAAAAAATCAGTGTTGAAATCTCTACTTAGTATATAGTTTATCAAAAAAAGTTATCTTTGCAGCCAAATTTTTACGACCAAACATAAGAAAGTAAGCAAATTTTATGAAAGTAACGCTTGAAAAGCCCACGGCTCAGCGCGGTGTCGTTGTAGTAAGCATTGAGCTTAATGACTATGCGCCTCAAGTAGAGAAAGCTCTTAAAGATTATAGAAAAAAAGCCCAGATGCCTGGCTTCCGTCTTGGTCAAGTGCCTATGGGAATTATTAAGAAACGTGTTGGCTCCTCAATTAAGGCCGAGGAGGTGGACAAAGTAGTGACAAAGGCTCTTTTTGACCATATCCGTCAGGAGAAGCTCCCTGTACTCGGACAGCCATTGCCCGATGAAACTCAGGAGCCCCAAAGTATTGAGAAGCAGGACAACTTTACTTTCCGATTTGATGTGGCTTTGGAGCCGGAGTTTGATGCCACGCTTACATCGAAGGACAAAATCCCGTACTACGACATAGCTGTCACCGACGAGCGTGTAGATGAACAAGTAAAAGGTTTTCAACAGCGTGCCGTTCACCCCGTTGAGGCTAACGAATACGAAGATGGCGATGTGCTTCGTGGCAACATCTGTGAACTTGACGAGGCCAATGCTCCGAAGGAGGGTGGTGTAACCGCCGATGAGGTATCTCTGATGCCCAAATACTTCAAAGCCGATGACCAGAAGGCATATTTTGAAGGAGCAAAGAAAGGCGATGCCATTATTTTCAATCCATCGAAAGCCAATAGTGGCAACGAGGCCGAACTTGGTGCGATAATGAAACTCCCGAAAGAGGAGGCTGCGACACATACGGGCGACTTTATGTTTACCATCACCGACATCTCGCGTATGAAGCCGCACGAGGTAGATCAAGAGTTGTTTGACCAGATTTATGGCAAGGATGCTGTGAAGAGCGAGGAGGAGTTCCGTGCACGCATTAAGGAAGAACTCACGCAGCAGTTTGCTGCCGATAGCGACTATCGCCTACTTCTTGATGTGCGTGAGTATCTTGAGAAGCGTGTAGGAAAACTTCAGTTCGACGAAGACCTGTTGCGTCGTATCCTCAAGGCATCCAATGATGAGAAAGAGGCCGAAAAGATAGACCAAGAGTTCGACAAGAACCTGGCAGAGTTGCAGTGGCACTTGATGCGCTCCAAGCTCATTGAGCAAACAAGCGTGAAAGTGGAACCCAATGAGCTCCGTGCCATGGCTATACAGGCCGCACGTTTCCAGTTCGCACAGTATGGTATGTCGAATATACCCGATGAATATCTCACCCCCTATGCCGACAACTTACTCTCCGATGAAAACCAGCGTAAAAGCCTCGTAGCACGTACAATAGACACGAAACTTTCTTCTGCACTAAAAAACGTGGTGACACTCAACCACAAGGAAGTGTCGCTTGAAGAGTTCAATAAACTCTTTGAAAAGGAATAGTTGTCCCTGTTGGCACGATTTTAGCATTAATGTCTCACGCGGATGAGACCAAGAAGCGTCAAAATGCTATTTTTGCGCTTTGAAAGGTCGCAACCGCGTGAGACTTTTTTTCAATCCAACGTTAATCCTTTTATTCCTCTCCAAGAATTATTATGAGAAGAGACTTTAAGAAATTTGCCACATCACACACGCGTATTGATAGTTTAGCTCTTGACAATGTTATCAGCGCACAGAACCGCTACCTCAACCCTTATATTTTGGAGGAGCGCCAACTTAACGTCACACAGATGGACGTTTTCTCGCGCCTTATGATGGATCGCATCATTTTTCTCGGCACAGAAATTGACGACTATACTGCCAATACGCTCCAAGCCCAGTTGCTATACCTCGACAGCACCGAGCCTGGCAAAGACATCAGCATCTATATCAACTCACCGGGCGGCAGCGTCTATGCCGGTCTGGGTATCTACGACACGATGCAGTTTATTCAGTCGCCCGTGGCCACGATTTGCACGGGTATGGCCGCTTCAATGGCTGCTGTGTTGCTTGTGGCTGGCGAGGAGGGCAAACGTAGCGCGCTCACTCACAGCCGTGTGATGATACACCAGCCGATGGGTGGCGCACAAGGTCAGGCCAGCGACATAGAAATCACTGCACGCGAAATCCAAAAACTCAAAAAGGAACTCTATACCATCATTGCTAATCACTCGCATACCGACTTCAACAAAGTGTGGGTCGACAGCGACCGCGACTACTGGATGACAGCGCAAGAAGCACAAGAATACGGTATGGTTGACCGTGTGCTACTTAAGACGGAAACAAAGGGCTGATAATTATTTTTACTGATGGCAAAGAAGACAAAACTGCAATGCTCGTTTTGCGGACGCTACGAAGATGAAGTGCCTATGATGCTTACGGGCTTAAAGGGAGCCATTTGTTCCGACTGTGTGCAGCAAGCTGCTGCAGTGTTAGACTTTAACACCTCCGGAAACACAGCGGTTAAGCACTCACCCGCATCAAACGGGAGTACTAAAAATGTTCTCACAAACATCCCCCGCCCGCAGGAGATAAAGGCCTTTCTCGACAATTACGTTATAGGCCAGGACGATGCCAAACGCACCCTTGCCGTAGCGGTGTACAACCATTACAAACGCTTGCAGCAGAAAGAAGCTGGCGCGGGCAACGACAATGACGTGGAACTTGAGAAATCGAACATTGTGATGCTCGGCCCCACAGGGACAGGAAAAACCCTGCTCGTGCGCACCATAGCTCGTTTGCTTAATGTGCCTTTCACCATTGTTGATGCCACGGTGTTCACCGAGGCGGGCTACGTGGGCGAAGATGTTGAGAGCATCCTTTCTCGTCTCTTACAAGTGTGCAACTACGACGAGGCTCAGGCGCAATGCGGCATTGTTTTTATTGACGAGATTGATAAGATAGCCCGTAAGCAGGATAACCCGTCGCTCACACGCGAAGTGGGCGGGGAGGGTGTCCAGCAATCGTTGCTCAAACTCTTAGAGGGAAGTATTGTCAACGTACCCCCGAAAGGCGGGCGCAAACACCCCGATCAAGAATATGTACATCTCGACACCCGCGAGATACTCTTTATTTGTGGCGGTGCGTTCGAGGGCTTAGACCGTCGCATAGCGCGTCGGCTGGGTTCGCACACCGTGGGCTACAACAGCGTACGCACTGCTGCCCAACTTGACAGCGATGACCTTATGCGCTATGTGGAGCCACAAGACTTGCGTTCCTTTGGGTTGATACCCGAACTTGTAGGACGCCTGCCTGTCATTACCTCGCTCCGACCGCTCGACAAATCAGCCTTGCACAAGATACTACTTGAGCCAAAGAATAGTCTTGTGAAGCAGTACACGAAACTTCTTGCTATGGACGGCGTAGAACTCGTCTTTGAGCCAGAGGCGCTGGACTATATCGTAGATCAAGCTATTGCCTACAAACTTGGTGCGCGCGGCCTTAGAAGTATTACCGAGCGTGTGATGAACGAGGCGATGTACGACGCTCCCGATCCCAAAAAGGGTCATCGGCGATTGGTTATTACCGCAGATTACTGTCGCGAACAAGTGGCTAAGTATGCCCCGCCCGTATAATAAGAATCTTTTTTGCGATGAATTCTTACCGTTCCGAGGAAATAGAACAAATCATTGCTTGGTTTGAATCCCACTCCGACAATCTTCCTGCCACGGCACATCTGGCAAAAGGCGAGACTATCGTTGATGTGTCTAAGTTTGTGGCTCGTTGCATAAATATAGCACGTTCGCAAGGGCAGAACGCTACGTTTGCGCGCCAGATTGCGTATCTTTTCGACCTTAAAGCACAAATAGAAACCGCAAAGTAAGTATGAAAAAAATCCTTTTTCTGTTGTTCGCCATTTGTTTGTGTGCCGACCTTGTGGCACAGAGCGAGAAGCCGTTCACCATTCCCGAAGTAAGTGGTTGGACTGCTGCGGAGGGCGTATTTGCCTCTACGGGGCGTATTGTTTGTCCTAAGAAGGATAAGGCGGCACAGCAGGTGGCCCACCGCCTCACGCTTGATGCGCGTTTGTTGCTGGGCTTGGCTTTTGAAGTAGTCTCCGGGAAGGAGCGTCCCGGCGATGTTGTGATACGTACTGAAGATATGCGTTCGCTCGGCGATGAGGGCTATCAATTACGCATTGGCGAAAGAGCCGAGATTGTGGCTCCTACCGAGACCGGTCTCTATTGGGGTACACGCACCCTCTTGCAAATGATGGAGCAAACGGCGGGGCATACCGTGCCGTGCGGACTGCTTACCGACCGCCCCCAATATGCGCACCGTGGCTTTTTGATTGATTGTGGCCGCAAGTACATCCCGATGGATTATCTCAAACAGTTGGTGCGTATTATGGGATATTATAAAATGAATGTCCTGCAAGTGCATCTAAACGACAATGGTTTTAAGCAGTATTTCGGCAACGATTGGCAACTCACGCAGTCTGCTTTCCGCCTTGAGTGCGACACGTATCCTGGCCTCACGGCTCGTGATGGCAGTTACACGAAACAGGAGTTCCGCGAACTATTTGCGCTGGCTGCTGCGTGCGGTGTAGAGATTATTCCCGAAATAGATGTACCCGCCCATAGTCTTGCTTTCACGCATTATCGTCCCTCGCTCGCCAGCAAGCAATATGGTAGCGACCATTTAGACCTTGGTAGTGCCGAGGTATATAGTTTCCTCGACAATCTCTTTAAGGAGTATCTTGAAGGTGAAAATCCTGTGTTCGTCGGACCGCGTGTTTGTATCGGCACCGATGAATACAGCAATGCCAACCAAGAAGTCGTGGAGCAGTTCCGTGCCTTTACCGACCACTACATTCGTCTGGTGGAACACTACGGAAAAACGGCTGTTGTGTGGGGAGCTTTGACGCATACTAAGGGGCAGACACCTGTCAAGGCCGATGGTGTGGTGATGAATTGTTGGTACAACGGCTTCGCCAAGCCGAGCGATATGAAAGCCCTTGGCTACAAACTCGTGAGCATCCCCGATGGTGACGTGTACATCGTGCCTGCAGCGGGTTATTATTACGATTATCTCAATAGCGAGCGTCTTTATAACAATTGGACACCTGCCCACATCGGCAACGAGGTGTTTGCTGAGGGCGACTCGGCTATTCTGGGCGGTATGTTCGCGGTGTGGAACGACCATCCGGGGAATGGCATCAGTGTTAAGGACATTCACCACCGCGTGATGCCTGCGCTACAGACGCTTGCTGCGAAGTGTTGGAGCGGTGGCGAAGTTTCTATTCCTTATGCGGTGTGGAACACGCA
This sequence comes from uncultured Prevotellaceae bacterium, assembly GCA_937877625.1. Lineage (GTDB taxonomy): Bacteria > Bacteroidota > Bacteroidia > Bacteroidales > Bacteroidaceae > Alloprevotella. The sequence continues at coordinate 14,602 of CALFJG010000043.1, read as the reverse complement.
GCGTCTGCAACTGAGTGAGGCTCCTGGCGTGAACGAACTGGGGCGTGTGCGCACGGCGGGTGTGCCAGCTGCCGAAGACTGCCGGAAGGTACTCTATATGCCCGTGCTAAACCCCAACGACAGCACGCCGCTCTGCGAGATAGGGTGGGACTATACCGTGCAGTTCACTGTCAGTGTCAAGCCCGAGGAGAAAGGCACTATACTCTTCCAGAGTCCAAACGCCACATTTTATCTTTCCGACCCTATTGATGGGAAATTGGGCTTTGCGCGCGATGGCTACCTTGAGACGTTCAACTACCGACTGCCCGCCGACAGGCAGGTGTGTCTCACCATTCATGGCACGCCCGACAAAGTGGTGCTTAGCGTGGATGGCAACAAGGTGGAAGAACTCACGCGCGAAACGCTCTTCGTGGCCGACGATGCGCATCGCTATCGGGTGGTCGGCAACACGCAACGCGGTCAGAACAATGACAATTTAGACGGAGAGCAAATTTGGTATCCGCAGGTTTATTCCCAAGGCTCAAAGATGTATCACGTACGTACGCTTGTTTTTCCTTTGCAACGTGCGGGACAGTTTAAGAGTACGATTACCGAGTTCAGCGTGTTGAACTATTTGCCATAGAAACGAACTGCCTACGGTCGGCGACAAATAGCGGTATATATGCGTCCGGAGTGAATGCCTTGGCGACGTGCGCTGAAAAATCGGTCGTTGTGCTGATAGGTACAAATGTTGCAGTCGGATACTTTGTCGGCGGCGAGCCCCAGACGCAGCAGTTCCAAGCGGTTGGCTTTGGGGAGGTCAAGATGCCAGCGTTTGTTTGTTTTATAGGCGATGTCTTCTATAGGAAATCCGGCCTCGGCGAATTGTTGTGGTAGTTCCTCACCCACGTCGTAGGCTTCCCCGCTAATGCCGGGGCCTATTGCCGCGTAGAGGTCGGCGGGCTGTGTGCCGAAGTGTGTCTGCATCGTTTCTATGGTGTGTGCCACGATGCGTCCGAGTGTGCCGCGCCAGCCGGCATGCACCGCTGCTGCTATGTGTTGCCGTGCATCGTAGAGCAGCAGGGGTATGCAGTCGGCGGTACTTACACCGATGCAAAGCCCGGCGGTAGAGGTTACTACGGCATCCACACCGTCTAACTGCTCGGCTGTTTCTCCGCCCGTTACGATGCGCACCGTCGTGGAGTGGGTTTGGCGGGGCAACAGGATATGTCCGGCCGGAATTTGTAGGTATTGTGCAAGGGCTGCGCGATTGGTGGCAACGTGGTGTGGGTCGTCGCCGTTGTAGTGGCACACGTTGAACGATGAGTATTCGCCACGGCTTACGCCGCCAGCGCGCTGCGTGCTGAAGGCAACGACATCGGTGTGCAGCGTGAGTGGAAAGAGAAAAGGTGGCACGCGCGGCGTCATTCGTCTTCGAGCATTTCGAGGTCGTATTCCTCCAGTTCTTCCTCGTCGCTCTCTTCTTGTTGTTCGTCGTCGGTGGGTTGCTCCTCGTCGTCCCAATCGGCGAAGTCGTTGCTAAAGCGGCTCACCTCGCGGTCGGTATGTGCCATCTCGTCGGCGCGCTCTTGGCCAAGAGGGCTATCGTCTGCCGTGAGGCATTCCCAAAGTAAGTCTTTGAGGCGGTTGATGCCTTGTCCGCTCACAGCAGAAATAAACACCGTGGGTACATCGGTGGGCAACTCCGCGCTAAGTAAGTCCTCTAACTCGCTGTCTATGAGGTCGCTCTTGCTAATGGCCAGGATGCGTTTCTTTTCAAGCATTGCGGGGTTGTATTTCTGGAGTTCGTCGAGCAGCACGCGGTATCTCTCGGCAATGTTGTCGCTATCGGCAGGTACGAGAAAGAGCAGTGCGGCGTTGCGTTCGATATGGCGCAGGAAGCGTAGCCCGAGGCCTCGCCCCTCGGCTGCTCCTTCTATGATGCCTGGTATGTCGGCCATAACAAACGATCGGTTGTCGCGATAGGCTACGACACCCACCGAGGGTTCAAGTGTGGTGAACGGATAGTCGGCCACTTTGGGGCGGGCGGCAGAGACGGCGGCGACCAGTGTGCTTTTTCCGGCGTTGGGAAATCCCACAAGGCCTACATCGGCAAGCATCTTAAGTTCCAGCACGATGGTTTTTTCCTGCATCGGTTCGCCGGGCTGTGCATAGCGTGGCGTTTGGTTGGTGGGCGACCGGAACTGCCAGTTGCCCAGCCCGCCGCGTCCGCCTTTGAGTAGCATCACGGTGTCGCCGTCGCGTTTCACGTCGCAGAGGTATTTGCCTGTCTCGGCATCGTAGGCCACGGTGCCGCACGGCACTTGGATATAGCGGTCTTCTCCATCGCTGCCGTGGGCGCAGTTCTTACCGCCGGCACCGCCGTGTCCGGCAAAGATATGGCGTTCGTAGCGCAGGTGGAGCAGTGTCCAGTAGTTGCGATTGGCTACGAGGTAAACGTTTCCGCCGCGTCCGCCATCGCCGCCGTCGGGACCGCCGTTTGGCTGGTACTTGGCGCGATGTAGGTGCATAGAGCCGCGCCCGCCTTTGCCCGAGCGACAGACTATCTTCACGTAGTCAATAAAGTTGGTGGATGCCATGTGTAGGTGTGGTGAGAGAGGGGGGTATGATAAGGGCAAGCGACTAACGGGGTGTGGTGGTGTGGCAAATGTTGAATGAGCCAGGCCGTTGCCCGTTTGTCGCTTGCCTTGGGTGGGTATGCTGTGGGTTATAGTGCGTCAATTACGCTGCACAGTGCGGCGTTTATTTCTTGCAGGTCGCCGTATCCTTTCACGGCGTGGCGCAGGCCTTCTGCCTCGTACCAGGCGATGAGTGGCTGTGTCTGAGCGTTGTACACCTCGAGGCGTTTGGCGATGGTCTCGGCGTTGTCGTCGGCGCGCCCGCTCGTCTTGCCGCGGTTGATGAGTCGCTCTATGAGCATCTCGTCGGGGACGTCGAGCTCAAGCATCGCGTGTACGGCGGTGTCGCGTTGGGCAAGCATTTCTTTGAGTGCCTCGGCCTGTGGAATGGTACGCGGGAAACCGTCAAAAATCACACCGGCGGTTTTGGGTAGTGCATCGTAGGTGGCGGCGAGTATGTTAATCATCAATTCGTCGGGGATGAGCTGCCCACGGTCGATAAAGCTCCTGGCGGTTTGCCCGAGTGCGGTGTTGTTTTTTATCTCTGCGCGCAACACGTCGCCCGTGCTGATGTGGTCGAAGCCGTAGTGTGCCACGAGTAGGTCGCTCTGTGTGCCTTTGCCGGAGCCTGGCGCGCCGAAGATGACTATGTTCTTCATACTATTTATATGGTTTGTTCTTTTATTCTTCTATTCTTCTACTACATAAATGTCGCGCAATCCGCGTCCGTAGCGGTCGTAGTCTAAGCCGTAGCCCACGATAAAGTCGTTGGGAATTCGGAAACAACAGTAGGGGATGTCAAGATCTACTTTGAGATTGCCAGGCTTTACAAGCAGTGCGCAGATTTTTATCTCGGCGGGGTTGAGGCGGCGTAGGCTGTTGATGAGGTGTGTCATAGAGAGGCCGCTGTCGATGATGTCTTCCACAATAACTACGGTGCGCCCGCTAAGGTCTTCGTTTAGGCCAATGATGTCGGAGACGTTGCCGGTGGAGGTCGTTCCCTGGTAACTGGCTATCTTTATGAAAGAGATTTCTGTGGGCGTGGTCATCTCGCGGAGCAAGTCGGCGGCGAAGACGAAAGCACCGTTGAGCACGGCTACGAAGAGAGGGTTCTTGCCTTCAAGTTCTTTGCTCATCTGCTGGGCGATGGTGTGGATGCGGCTCTGTATCTCGCTCTCGCTAAGGTACAGACGAAACTGACGATCAAGGATTCTGACGGTTTCCATAACGATTAAGGTGGGAAAAGGTGGGGATGTCGGGTGCGGGGAGGTCTCTTAGGAATAATTCTTTGGAGGGTGTGCGCCGAGCGACACGCAAAATTACAAAGAAACTTGAAACCGCGCCATGTTGATGCACGATTATTATTTGTTCTTCGGGGAGCGCACGCGGCTCGCGTGCACCCGAATTTTGTTGTTGTTACTTTTATTGTCTTTGTTGTTTTCGTTGTTTTCGTCCTCTGACGATACATGAGACAGACGGACATACAAAACCGCCGAGGCTCTCTTTGGCCAGAGAATCTCGGCGGATAATGAAGTCTAAGGTTGGGCAGTCAACAAGTCTGAATGGGTGCCAGTTCTGAGGAAGAGGAGCGTCAGCTGCGTATCATTCTGCTCCCATATCATCAGCCAGTCGGGTTCGATGTGGCACTCCCAAATGCCGTTCATGTTGCCCGACAGTTTGTGTGGTCGGTAATGTTGTGGCAGCGAGCCAGTGGCTTCAAGCAAGTCCATTGCGTCTGTAATAAGTTTTATGTTAAGCCCACGCTTGATGCAGCGGCGGAACTCTTTCTTGAAGCGAGTGGAGAGTATAACTTGATATGCCATAGTCACAATCCCATCTCCTTATAAAAGTCCTGTAGTGAGTTGTAGTGCGTCACGCCGATGCCCTTGTGCGCATCTTCGATGACCTTCATCGTCTCGTCGTTGAGGTAGTCGCCCGTTTCGGGGTCGTAGAGTCTGGGCTTTGTCTTCTGCTTCTGAACCTTGGTCACACCCTTGAGCATACTAATGGCTTTCTTGATGTCCTTCATCATTGACATGTCGCTGATGCTAACCAGCAGTTGCCCCGGCATAATTGTTGTGTTCGTTGCTTCCATAATCGTATCGTTTTACGTTTCACGGGTGCAATGTTACAACTTTTTCGCGAGATAATCGCAGAATCACCCCTCATAAATATCCGTCTTGTCTCAGTATGTCAAAGAGCGATTTTAGTGGTCTGGTTTCAGCCGTGCGTTGCAGCGCGTAGCCATTGTAACTGAACTGGCAGGCGTTCCGCTCCAAGTCAATGTATTACTGCCAATGCTCCAGTCATTATTGAAATAGTCAACTCTTTCAGCAGTGATGACGATTTCCTTGATGTTGCCCACGGTAGAACTGAATACGAAGGTGGCTGTTCCTCCAGACATCATTTGGTCTCCATAGAAGCCTCCCATATTCATCGCTGTCATCGTAACGGTGATGCCGCTGTTGGAATAACATTCACCTACCTCTAATAGCATTATGCTTGAAATTGTACTAGAATTCCATGTAATCTCAGTAGCTTGCGCTCCTGACACAGCTGTTATGAGCAGGGCGAGAATAGATAAAATTCTTGTTTTCATAAATTTTGTTGTTGTTACTTTTATTGTTTTTGTTGTTTCCGTCCTCTGACAATACATGAGACAGACGGACAAAAGCAAACCGCCGAGGCTCTCTTTGGCCAGAGAATCTCGGCGGATATTTTTCTGTGAGGGGATGGGAAACTACTTTTCGTTGATGATAAGGTTGAGGCCTTGTCTGCGATAGTAGGGGAAGCGCGTGTCGCTGGAGATGAGCGGGATGTGGAGTGTCATGGCATGTGCGATGATGACGTGGTCGCTGGGGTCTTTGTGATTCTGCACCGTATTGATGCGCAGCCGCGAATAGGTCTGCATCACCTCTTTCTGTATGGGCAGGATTTCGATGTAGTAGTCCTGCTCAATGGCATTCACCATGTCCTCTGCCGTCTTCCATCGCTTATTGCCCCATCCCTTGGCATTGTAGGCCACGATGAGTTCGCGTACGCTCTCGGCACTGATACACAGCACGGCATCGGGTTCGTTGAGCAGGTCGTACACGTCAACATCGAGCAGGTCTTGGTCGGTTGCCCAGTAGATATAGGCGTTGGTGTCGAGCAGGTATCTCATAGCATCAGCATCGGGTCTTTTACCCAGACTTCGCCTTGGTGTCTTCTGGCGGCTTCCACGTATTTGTTACCTGCCGGCTTTGCGGCATTGATGGCTTTTCTCTCCTCGGGGGTGAGTTTCTTTCTCTTTCTTGAGGGCTTTCTTGCAGTCGTTACTTCCATCTTCTTCGTCATTTTTGATTTCACGGTTCAAAGTTACATCTTTTCCGCGAGATAATCGCAGAAGCCCCTTAGAATTCTTATATCCGTCTTGTCTCAGTATGTCAAAGAGCGATTCTATTGGTCTGTTTTCAGCCGTGCGTCGCAGCGCGTAGCGGCTGAATTTGCCAAGGGGCATAGTCTTAGGACGGGTGGTTGTGCAGATGTATCTGTCTTATGCTTCTTTCAGGTTTTAGAGATTGAACTTATTGTGAATTAAAACTTTTTCGGGAACAAAAAAACAAGCCGACTTCTCTTGCGTGAATGCAAGAAAAGCCGAATATTGCCCAGACGGGCGAGGGCAGGCTGCGCCTCGGCAAAGCTCAAGCGAGCATCGCTTTGCGCTCGCTGCTCCGTCGGTTTGCTCTGTTGGCATTATTTAACCTTCTTGCGTCCCTTCGGTAGCAAGCGAGCAAAGCTCGAGCGCGGCTGAAACAGCTCCCGCTCGTCAGAGCAAAAAACCTTTTTGCTCTGCTCTCGCTTCTTGCGCTCCGTTGGTACTCAGGCGAGCAAGCTTGGAGTCCTCGCTGCTTTAACGTCTCTCTGCGGGGCATGGGGATTAGTCTCTGACGTTAGCGTTGGTTGAAGTAAAAAACTTTAGGACTGCTTTTCAACGGTTTCCAAAGCGTCCTTGAATGGTTTCAAGTCGAAATAGAGCAGACGGGTGTCATCGTTGATGTCCGTCTCTGTGAAGAATTTGAAGCCTCCCTTGTTCTCATAGAACGAGACGGCATCGGCGTAGGCATCTACGGTAAGGAAACGGCAGCCAGAGTGGTTACCGAAAGCAAAAAGTGCCTTGACATACTGCAGAATCTGTTCGCCTATGCCTTGGTGAGCATAGTTCTCGCTCACGGCGAGACGACCAATCTTGACGGCAGGATAATGGATGCGCTGTTTCACGTAGGGAATCTTCCTGTTGATGCGGTTGCGAGTCTTCTTGTCGTCCTCCTCAAACTTGATGGTGTCGTTGAGCAGGGAGAAATAGGCCACGACATCGCCAGTCTTGGGATTCTGCAAGAGATAAGTGACGGCCAGCAACTGCTCCTGATAGTCCTTGGCTTCCTACATAAGAAATTCGTTCAAGTCGCCGTCTTTGCTCTTGAACTCCGTGATGACCGTGGACTTGGTCAGTATGCTCAGTGCCAAATCTTCGGTGCGTATCATCAGAGGACAAAGGTAGTTATGCGCTTAAACTTCTCATACGTTTCCCTTGCCTTGGTGACTTCTTCGGCTGACACTGGTGTAGGGTGCTCAAGGTTGTACTTGAAGCACTCCACGTCCTTACCCTTCAGTACGGGTGTTTCTTTGATAGGTCTTGCTATGATAAATACGTATTTAAGTTGAATCTTCGCGTGCAAAGGTACAACTTTTTTCGCAAACCCGTTGTTTTTGTTGGATTGGCCAAATTATATGTTTTGTGGCTTGAAAAATTTTTCAAGCCGTCCGGAAAAATTTTTCAAGCCGTCCGGAAAAATTTTTCAAGGGGTCTGAAAAAAAATTTCAAAGCACTTGAAAAAAAATTTCAAAGCACTTGAAAAAAATTTCAAAGCACTTGAAAAAAATTTCAAAGCACTTGAAAAAAAATTCCAATGCCTTGAAGAAATAATCCTTAGGCTTTGCGTCATACGCAACGAGGGTATGCCAAAATTGACACACCCTCGGAAAATATTTGAAAACGACTATGAAAACGCTTTTTTTTTTGCCCGTTTTATGCCAGGCTGTTCACGTGTTTTGCGAGCTTAGACTTGAGGTTCGCAGCCTTATTCTTGTGAATGTTGTGGCGCTTAGCGAGTTTGTCGAGCATCTTCTGCACTTTGGGCAGCAGGTCGCGTGCCTCGTTGGCATCGGTTGTGGCACGAAGGCGACGCACGGCGTTGCGCATCGTCTTGGCATAGAATTTATTGTGCAGGCGGCGGCGTTCCGTCTGGCGAATTCTTTTCAGGGCTGATTTGTGGTTGGCCATAGTTTGTTGTTTCTTTTCTTTTTTTTGATTTGTAGCCCGTAGGAGAGTCGAACTCCTCTTTAGAGAATGAAAATCTCTCGTCCTAGCCGATAGACGAACGGGCCGCCTTATTCATCGGAGCAAAAGCCCCGTTTGCTTTATTGCGACTGCAAAAGTACGTTTAGTTTTGATTGTAGCAAATGTTTTGGCAAAAAAAAGTGTTATTCTCCTCGCTTTGTTTCGTTTTTTGCAATAGTGTCCTAAATAATTATCATAAATGTTGAGACGGCGGCGAGCCTTCAGCCCAAGGCGACACCCTGGGTTAATTGCTCACTGCTCTTGCCAGGGAAATGCTGCGCTTTGGTTGCTATACCTGCAACACCTGTAGCACAGAAAAGGTTTTCATTACTTATCTAAACTTGAATGAGCCTATTCCTCCTGTAGGCAAGAAAACGGCTGTGTCGGGAGGGGCGACACAGCCGTTTTGCCTTGGTGTTTTGAAATGATTTTTCTGTGCTTGCAGCCCTAAGTGATTGGCTCTTTGTCCTTTCAGGGCGTGCTGGCAATGGTTTTTATACCGTGTTTGTCTGTTTGCTCACGTGGAGGGTCTGTTTACTTTACCACTACTTTGTGTCCGCCGATGATATATATGCCTCCGCTGACGGGGTGTGCGACGCGTCGTCCTTGTAGGTCGTAGGCCTCTGTGCGAACTGACGATGTAGAGGTTATGGCGGTGATGGCACTCACGGCATCGGTGATAACGAGTTGGAGTGTACCCTCTGTGGTAGTCTCTTCGAGCGTGCTGATGTCAAAGTATCCGCTATTGGCTGCAACGTGCTGCCCGCTCTCCAGGGCGATGTCGATGCGTCCGCTGCGCATCACGCCGTAAGGCGGAGTCACGGTGGTGGAACGTAGTGTGCCGACAAGTCCGGCTGCGGTGCCTGGCGTGAGTTCATACGCTATGTTTATTCCCGAGGCCTCCTCGGTGAGGAAGTAGATAACCTCTTCAACACCTTCTTCGGGTACAAGTACGAACGGTGTGGCGGCGGGTATGATAGCGGCAGCGTTGTATTCGTTGAGTTGTGCCAAGATAGCATCGTCGGTGGTGGTGCGTCCTTCAAAGTAGTAGGTCTTAGCACCGTCCACACCCGCATATACGGCGAACGGTAGTGTGACGATCTGCAAACTTTGACTGACGTTAACAGTGTGTGTGCCTTCGTAGCCGGCTTCCATAAAGGTGAAGGCCGCTCCATCGGGGCCGCTGGTGCCTTGGCGAAGTGTGATGCCTTGCTGATAGTCGAGGGCGAAGATGTTCTGCCCGTCGGCGGTCTGGATAGAAAGTGCGCCGGGTGTGCGTGCCGAGACGATGCTGAGGGGAGTGGGTTCGTAGGTGGATGTGACGTTGTTGTAGGTGGTTTCATATCCGCCGAGATACATCCCGCTTGCGGCGTTGCGCAGATAGAACGTCCCGTCGCTCTGTGGTTCTACGCGCCACATATAGTTGAGGAAACGTGTGGGCTGTCCTACCTCCGTGGAGGTCAGACGTGCTGCTGTTTCGTCGTTGCCGTTGGTATAGAGATAGCGGTCGTAGTTGTCGCCTTCCGCCGATGCGCTCTGTATAAAATAGAGCATTGTAGCATTGGGCTTGTTGAGCTTCGCGTCGAAGGCGGCCATAGCGTTCTCTATCTTTTGTTTCATCTCGGCCACCTGTTCGGTGGTGGGGTTCGTGAGTGCTTCTATCTCTGTTTCTAAGGTTTCAAGGACGGCGTGGTATTCGTCGATGCTCCCTGATTGGTAGTAGCCCAACTCTTCGTCGGTCTCTATGGCCTCGGTTTCGTAGGTGCGTGCCTCTTCGAGTAGTGCGCGCAGTTCTCCACGGTCGGCAAAGGCATCGTCCATGGCTTCGTATGCGGTCTGCAAGGCATCGATCGTGGCACGTGTCGGTGTGCCGGCGGCTTGTTCTGCCTCGGCCGCGGCCAGTGCGCTGAGGAATGTCGCGCGCACCTCGGCGGGTATGTTTTCGTAGGGCGATGCCGTGGGGCTGTAGGTGGCCTTAAACACGCCTACCTCAGAGAAGCAGAAATAACGTGAGGCTTCCGAGCCGGTAGTGGTGACATCAAAGCGGAGCGTCTGTGCGGAGTACGGTAGTTTGAAGTAACTTACGCTGACCATATTTTCTGCCAGTTCGGTGCTCCCTTCAAAGGGTAGGAAGCCCTGGTCGTAGTGTGCCTTTATGGTGCCGATGCTGTCGGCCTCGTCGCCGTTGATGGCGAATACGTTGAGCGTTACGGGGTAGAGCGGTGAGCCTTGTGCAAGGCCGGTGCTGTTGGTGCGCTTCACGATTTTCAAGGCGAACTCCTCTACGGGTTCATTGAGCGTGACGACAAAGTTGTGGTAGCCCTCGGGTTGGGGGCTGTCGCTGCTCCAGGAGGAGTGGAAGAAAGTGGTGACATCGCTGTCGATAGCATAGTCGGCATCGCCTTCTGTGGCTTCCTGTGCATTGGTGGTGAGGCTGTTGATAAGGCCCGGTGTGTCTATCTCGCCGTTAATGGTGACATCGCTGTCATAAACCTTTGTCTTAGCGAGCAACACATTGCTCTTTTCCACGAGTTCGTCCATCTCGGTGGCGAGTGCTGCGGCATCTTTCTCGGCTTCCAGTGCTGCGACAAATGTTTCGTCAACAGGGATAAACTGCCACAAGGCATCGTCGTCGCGCAGGTCGCGTGCGTCCTCGGCATAACCCACGCCGGCACCTATGGCGCGTAGGATACGTCCGCCGAAATAGGTGTTCGTGACGTTGAAGTAGCCGCCCGTTTCGCCATAGCCATCGCTCTGATACGTCACCGCGAAGGACCCCGTTTGTTCGTTGAGAGGCTGCATAGGCGTGGCAATGCCGTATGATCCAGCGCGTGTGAGGTATTTCTCAAAATAGGGGCTGTAGAAACGGAAGTCGGTGGCGTCTTCCACGGCTTCTACTTTCCAAATATAAGGTGCTACGTCTTGCTCGTAGGTCTCGGGGATTTCATAGCCCGCCCAATAGGCGTAGGTGTTGGCCTCGGGGCTGGTGCTGCTTGTGGGTCCTGCGTAGGCAAAGGCATCTACGGCAAGGTTGTGTACATAATAGTAGCCCGGTGTAAGGGGTACAACAGCCTCCAATGCAGCGTTGTAGGCTGCAATCAGGTTGTCGGCTGCGGTGGCGCAGTCTTCGTCGGTGGGCGTGCTGGAAGCATATACCGTCTGCGCCTCGTTGTAGGCTTGTTTCAAGGCTTCAAGAATGGTAGCAGGGATGCAACCGGGTGTGTCGCCCACCGGCCACATCTCATCGGTGAGGCCGTTGGAGAAATACATCTGAAAGACATTCTCCAGCCTACTCTTGCCGCCTGCTTCCACGGCTTCGTAAACCACCCACGCGTTGTAGTACTCATATCCCGAAACGAGCATAGAGCTATAGCCAGCACCGCGGCCATAAGCATTGGCGGGGGAGAGATACCACGTGGTTATGTCAAAAGCGGGAGCCACGTGGTGGAACATCAGGGCGGGGGTGGAGAGGTCGGCAGCGACAATCTCTTCGGAGGGTGCGAACTTCGCCGCCTTTGTTTGGTCGGTGGTCCAGTGTAGTTTGAAGTCAAGAGAATAGGAGTAGTTGATGTCTTCAATATACGCGCTGTTGGCGGGGTTGAAGAGATAAAAGGCTCCATCGCCTGCATCGGTGAACTGCATAATGGAACTGTCGTCCACCTTGTCGGTGAAATAGTCGGCAACCGATGTGCTGGGCGTGGCATACCATTTGAGGTACGCCGTGGCCATATCGGCGTTACGCCCGTTTTGCAGGAGTACTTTTTGGCCTGCGGTGATGGTAGAGAGTGGCTCTTCACCCTGTTGGTACTGCGCTGAGGCGGGCAGTGTGGCAGATGTGAGGAGTACTATTGCCACAAAAAACGTGTAGAAATGTTTCATACTTTGAAAGGGGTTGGGGTTGAATATATTTATCTCGCTTATGGGTGCAAATTTACTGGTATTCCTGCAATATGGAAAGTAAACGGCTCGTTTTTGTAACACGAAAGCTCTTTTACGCCCACACTTCGCGCAACACAGCAAGCGATTTCAGTTCGGGGAAAGCAGGGATGTGTAAGCGATAGTACGTCACGAGGTGGGCGAGCAAGAGTGAGCGCTGCGTCCCGCTGAGGCGGTAGAGATGCATATTAGCAAAACTCATCCGCATCAGCACCGGCAGTGCTGCGGCCTCGGCGGGTGGGATGTGGTTGTGGTGGGGCGGGCAGGTGGCGGTGAAACATCCGTCGCGTAGGTCAAAATACGCTCCTTCGGTATAGCCGCTTACATTGGGCTGTACGCCGAGGAACGTGGCCAATTGGAGCAGAAACACCAGGTGGAAATTCGCGTGGCGGTCACTCAAGCGGTCGTAGAGCATTAGCGACTGTTCCACAAAGGCAAAGAGGGCGGGGGAGGCCGGCTCGCTGCGTAGGGCGGCGTTTAGAAATTCACAGAGAAAGAGAGCCACCGATGTTTTCAAAGGGTCGTAGGGAATTGAAGCATAGGGTGCAATGGCGGCTACGTTCTTGGGGTAAACAGGGCGGTCGGCAGTGGTCTTGTCCCACTCTATTTGTAGTAGAGCAAGGGGGGTGAAGAGCCTGTGGTGTGACATCTTACTACTGCCTCGGCGCACCAAGAGCGACACGATGCCTGCCGTTTCGGTATAAACACGGCAAATCATTTTGTCGTCGCTGAAACGAATGATGTGGAGTACTATGGCACGCGAGCGGGTGAGCATCGGCGTTTTTTCCTTATTTGCTTATCACCTGTTCTATCACACGTGGAAAATGCTTTTGTTCCAAGACGTGAATTTTGGCGGCGATGTCGTCGGGCGTATCATCGGGCGAGAGGGGTGTGCGAGCCTGAAACACAATCTCTCCTCCGTCGCACTCATCGCTGACGTAATGTATTGTGATGCCGCTCTCGGTCTCGCCGGCGGCTTTCACGGCTTCGTGTACGTGGTGGCCGTACATACCCTTGCCGCCGTATTTTGGAAGCAGGGCGGGATGGATGTTGAGCATACGGCGGGGGTAGGCAGCGGTGAGGAACGGCGGTGCCATAAGCAGGAAACCTGCCAAGACAATGAAGTCAATGCCACGCAAGAGAGGCATCAAGCATTCGGGGTTGTTGAAATCAACACGGCTTACCACGGCGGTAGGCACGCCGAGGCGTGAGGCACGAACAAGGGCATAAGCATCCGCACGATTGCTTAGTACAAGGTCAATGCTTACAGTGGGGCTTCCTGAAAAATAGCGTATGATGTTCTCGCAGTTGATGCCACCACCCGAAACAAAAATGGCAAGGTGTGTCATATATGTGTGCGTTGCTGAAGAAAAAAGAGAAATAGATGGCGAGCAAAAGTCTGTCGAAGACGAACTTATCTTGAAATTGAAGCGATGTTCTTTCTTTCAAGAAAGCAAAATTAAGAGAAATGTCGCGATTTTCACACTTTCTGTTAGAATAACTTTGTTAATTAGAAAGAAACACTTACTTTTGTGTTACTATTTGCTATAGGCAAAATATAATCACAGACTTATGACATTCCGAAAGCCGTTCCTCCCCGGCTCGAAAAAGGTGATAGTGCCAGAACCTCTGGTAGCCAGCCTAAGGGAGGACATTGTTTGCGACCGTATTTTTGTGACAGGTCTTTCTTATTATGGTTCCGACAAATCAATAACGCTACCAAAACACGCTGAACCCAACGACAATATCTTGGTCTATATGCGTCAAGGACGAGGTGGCCTCACAGCGTTTGGCAACTACAAACGTTTAGGTGCCGGACAGTTTTTTGTTATCCCTACGGGCGAAGAATTTTCGTTCAATCCCTCTCGTGGGGAGGAGTGCGAACTAATAGTGGTGCGCTTTCGCGGACTGATTGTCCACGAGGTGATTAAAAAAAGTGTGCGCCATGCTGTTTCTCTTTTGGGTTCCGATCGTCGTGAATTGGAACAACTCCTTCTGAAACTCTTTGTCTGTTTGGAGCGAGGCTTTAGTCTTTCCACAATGCGTTATGCCACGTGCATCCTCTCATATGCTTTGTGTAACCTCTACTACGGTCATTCCGAAGAGCTGGAGGAGAAAAACCTCTCTCTCTCCTCGGGCGATATGGTAGTGGAAGTGGCCACGCAGTATATGCGTGAACACTTGGAGCAACGTTTGCGCTTGGAAGAGATTGCCTCGCACGCTGGCTATACACCTACGTATTTCTCTTCACTCTTCCGTAGAAAAACAGGCTATAGCCCTATTACCTATTTTAATATAATGAAGATGCAGCGCGCGTGTGAGATGCTCACTACTACACACCTGCGCATCTTGGATATTTGTGCCAAACTCGGCATAGACGATAACTACTATTTCTCGCGACTCTTCACCAAGACAATAGGTATGTCGCCGAAGCAGTATCGCAAGGAGCATACTCTGCCTGGAGTATAAAAGAAGGAGAATGACTTTATAAAGGGGGCTATCAAATAAATTAGGCTGAATTGTTTTCTTGTCTAAGTGGTGTTAAGACAAAAGAAGCCCATAAGAGACAAAAAGCAGTCATTCGTAGAAAAAGAGTTTAGGTGGGTTCTATTAATTCGCTTTGTCAGATTTCTGAGCTATTTTTGCTTTCAGTCTGTCAGTTGAAGAG
>CALFJG010000042.1 GCA_937877625.1 uncultured Prevotellaceae bacterium | reverse complement strand
TAAGCCTGTAGCTAGCGTTCATCCTGAGCCAGGATCAAACTCTGCACTGTAATATATTACGTGAGTTCGTAATAATCTAAATCTTGATTCTTGTCTGAAGAAATTGACTGATGCCTCATAAGCTATAACATAATAACCTATAAGGCATAAATGAAACTTTCTACCTTGTATCTGCTTCCCTCTAATTCAAAACATACCATATATATAATATATACAGTACGCTCAAAAAGGAGAAACAAACACGCTGCTCTGTCTTAATTATAGTATGGAAAACTTTCAAAGAACGGGTGCAACTCGTTACAGCCGTGTAACCCGCTGAACAATTGCGGGTGCAAAAGTACTACACAAACAAACTTTAAAACAAATCTTTTTTAAACTTTTTTCAAAAAAAATATAAGCAAAACGAGAAAAAATCAACGTAAAACAATGACTATCACACAAATGAATAAAACAAACTAAAAAGTACGATTCCCAACCTTTGAAAGGCTGAGATGGCAAAAATGAAAAAATAAAACAGAGAAAACTGGCAACGGAAAGGAGAAGGGAAGGGGAAGCAGGGGAAAAGGAGGGGGAAGCAGGGGGAAAAGAGGGGGAGGCAGGGGGAAAAGAGGGGGAAACAGGGGAAAAAGAAGGGGAAGCAGGGGAAAAGAGGGGGAAGCAGGGGAGAGGGGAAGGGGAAGCAGGGGAAATGGAAGGGGAGGCAGGCGGAAAAGAACGGCTCGGACGAGACTTTTGGATAGAAGATAGGGCGATGTTGTTTTGGTATGGGCATTTACGCGGGTTGATATGGTTAGAGGGCTGAACTTGATGCTTTTACCGGAAATTTATGCTGCGTTGCATTATAAAATTGGCGGCAGGAGATTTCGCTCCTCGATGTTTTTTGTAAACTTGCAAGCCGTTTCGCTATTGATATGTCCGATACATTGACCCACGGGGTTAAGCATTTTAAGAATTATGTCTGCAAAAAACGAAGTGACCCTTGAGATATTCAGTGCTGATTTGTCGTCGGCACAGCCATTGCCTCTGGCGTTAAGCCCTGTGGTTGGCGGTTTTCCTTCTCCTGCCGAGGGTTATTTACAGGGTGCTATTGACTTAAACCGCACGTTAGTGAGCCATCCTGCGTCCACGTTCTACGCTCGTGTGTTGGGCGATTCTATGCAGGGTCGTGGCATTGAAGACGGCGACTTGGTAGTGATAGACAAGTCGTTAGAGCCTCGTGAGGGCGACGTTGTGGTAGCGTTTCTCAACGGTGAGTTCACGATGAAGACCATTCACCGTGAGGCCGGCGATAATGGCATTACGCTCTTGCCGGCCAACCCTGCGTTTCTCCCTATCCACGTCGGCGAGGAGGAGGAGTTTGTGGTGTGGGGCGTAGTGACCTATACGATAAAAAAACAGCGTTAAGAAGATGTTTGGCCTTGTGGACTGCAACAACTTTTATGTGTCGTGCGAACGGGTGTTTCGCCCCGATTTGCAGCGGCATCCCGTTGTGGTGCTTAGCAACAACGATGGTTGCTTGATAGCCCTTAGCCCCGAGGCCAAGGCGTTGGGTCTGAAGCGTGGTGATGTTTTTTTTCAGGTGCGCGGAGTGCTTGAGCGTTACGGCGTGATGGTTTTCAGCAGCAACTACACGCTTTACGGCGATATGTCGCGCCGTGTGATGTGGCTTCTGAGTGAGTTCACGCCGCGCTTAGAGGTTTACAGCATCGACGAGGCCTTTCTCGACCTGAGTGGTATGGGCGATGGTACGTCGCTCACGGCTTACGGCGAACGCATCGTGCGTACCGTGGGTCGCGGCACGGGCATCCCCGTTTCTATGGGCATAGCCCCCACGCGCACCTTAGCAAAGATAGGTAGCAAGTTTGCGAAGCGCTACAGGGGCTACCACGGTTGCTGCGTGATAGACAGCGCGTCGAAGCGAGAAACCGCCCTACGTCTCACCCCGGTGTCCGAAGTGTGGGGCATAGGGCATCGTATGTCGGAGCGTTTGCGCACCTTTGGCATTCATACGGCGTGGGATTTCTCGCAGATGAAAGCCGAGCGTGTTCGCCGCAATTTCAGCATCACGGGCTTGCGCACGTGGCGCGAGCTGCGCGGCGAGGCGTGTATCTCGGTGGAGGAGTTGCCGGTGAACAAAACGCTCTGCACGAGCCGCAGTTTCGCCGCCGGGGGCCTCAACACGCTCTCGGCGTTGGAAGAAGCCGTGGCGGGTTTTGCTGCTGAAACCGTTCGCAAGTTGCGTAAGCAGGCTGCCGCCACACGCTCGCTGATAGTCTTCGCCCACACCAGTATGTTTCGTCGCGATCAGCCCACCGACTACCTGCAAGGCACACAGCAGTTCGCCGTCCCCACGGCCTCGCTGCCCGAAATCACCTCTGCGGCATTGCAGGTGCTTCGCAGCACTTGGAAGTCGGAACAATACCACTACAAGAAAGCGGGGATTATCGCTTCCGACATTTGTCGGCAGCGCGACATCCTACCCGATTTGTTCGACCGCGTAAACCGCACGAAACAAGAATCGCTACAGCGCGCCATAGATGCTGTAAATCAGCGTTATGGCCAAAACGCGTTGCACTGCGCCGTGCAATCGGGTGGCCACTTTGCCGATTGTTTGCGCGCCGACCACAAATCGCCCGCCTATACCACGTCACTATCCGACATCATTCGCGTGAGATAACAACCGCACAAAACGTTGTTCTATGCTACTCCCTCCTCAATTTGACTCGCTGGCTCTCATCCGCCGCTACTATCCTGATGACGGCCCGCTGCGTTGGCTCTTGGTGGAACACAGTCTGAGCGTGGCGCGCCGTGCCTTACATATTGCCGGTCGCCACCCCGAGTTGCACGCCGACACACGCTTCCTCTTCCACGCCGCAATGCTCCACGACATAGGTATCTTTCAGACCGATGCCCCGGTAATCCACTGCCACGGCACTCAGCCGTATCTGCTCCACGGCCGCTTGGGTGCTGAAATGCTGCGGAGGGAGGGCTTAGAGGCATTAGCCCGCGTTTGTGAGCGACACACTGGTACAGGCCTCACCGCCGAGCACATTCGCACACAACGCCTACCACTCCCCGCTCGCGATTTCAGCCCCGAGAGCGAGGAGGAACAGATTATTTGCTACGCCGACAAATTCTTTTCCAAGACGCACCCCGAACGCACACGCAGCGTGGCAGAGGCAGCCGGCAAACTCGCCAAGTTCGGCCAAGCAGGTGTGAGGAAATTCCTGCGGTGGGCGGAGAAATACGAATAGCATCAGCCAAAAAAGAAAAGAAGTCCGATTAGTTTTTTACATAGTCGGACTAATTCTTCAAAGTGTGCCTATATTTATGCAAATATAGGCTATATTTTGCGGAATATAGGTTATATTTATACAAATATAGTCACACTTTGAAGAATTAGTCCGACTATGTATTTTCTTTGTCGGAGAAAGTTTAGAAAAGGCGGGTAAAGGAAGATAACAGAGTGTGAAAAAAATCAAAGAAAAAGGCTTATGTCAAGCAGGAACCAGGTCTTTTTCGTATTTTTGCGGCCAGATAAAAATTTTGTGTGATGGCTGCTAATTTTACCAACGACAAGATTGTGATGGACGGTCTGACATTCGACGACGTCCTGCTTATCCCCGCTTACAGCAAAGTACTTCCGCGCGAAGTAAGTTTGGCCTCGCGCTTCTCTCGCCACATTCCGCTTCAGATTCCATTTGTCACCGCCGCGATGGACACCGTGACAGAAGCCACGATGGCCATTGCCATAGCCCGCGAGGGCGGCATCGGTGTGGTACACAAGAACATGAGCATAGAAGAACAGGCTCGGCAGGTGGCCATCGTGAAGCGTGCCGAAAACGGAATGATTTACGACCCGGTGACGATAGAGCGCGGGCGCACGGTGGGCGATGCGCTGTCACTTATGGCCGAGTACCACATCGGCGGCATTCCTGTGGTAGATACCGGGCGGCATCTCGTGGGCATCGTAACGAACCGCGACTTGCGTTTTGAGCGCGATTTAGAGAAACCCGTGGAAAGCGTGATGACGAGTGAGAACCTCGTGGTGACGCAACAGCAAGTAGATCTGGCCGAGGCCGCGCGTATCCTACAGGAAAACAAGATAGAGAAGCTTCCCGTGGTAGATCGCGAAGGACACCTCGTAGGCCTTATCACGTATAAAGACATCACCAAAGCCAAAGACAAGCCTATGGCCTGCAAAGACGCTAAAGGCCGGCTACGCGTCGCGGCAGGTGTGGGTGTGACGGCAGACACGTTGCAACGTATGCAGGCACTGGTAGATGCCGGGGTAGATGCCATCGTCATCGACACAGCACACGGCCACAGCCGCGGAGTAGTAGAGAAGCTTTGCGAAGCCAAAGGTGCCTTCTCCGGGGTAGATATCGTGGTGGGCAACGTAGCAACGGGCGAGGCGGCACGGCTGCTTGCCGAGAATGGTGCCGACGGCGTGAAAGTGGGGATAGGCCCTGG
Organism: uncultured Prevotellaceae bacterium; assembly: GCA_937877625.1. Taxonomy (GTDB): domain Bacteria; phylum Bacteroidota; class Bacteroidia; order Bacteroidales; family Bacteroidaceae; genus Alloprevotella. The sequence goes on along the minus strand of CALFJG010000042.1, from coordinate 9,980 downwards.
CAGTATCTGCACCACACGTATCGTGGCCGGCGTGGGTGTGCCACAGCTCAGTGCCGTTTACGATGTGAGCCAAGCCCTTGCCGGCACCGGCGTACCCCTGATTGCCGACGGTGGCCTGCGCTACAGCGGCGACGTGGTAAAAGCCTTAGCCGCAGGCGGCAACTGCGTAATGATAGGCTCGTTGGTAGCAGGCACCGAGGAGTCGCCGGGCGAGACCATCATCTTCAACGGACGCAAGTTCAAGACGTATCGCGGCATGGGCAGCCTCGAAGCTATGGAAAACGGCAGCAGCGACCGCTACTTCCAGAGCGGGGTGAAAGAGACGAAGAAACTCGTGCCCGAGGGCATTGCCGGACGTGTGCCCTACAAAGGTAGCGTGCAAGAGGTACTCTATCAACTCTGCGGCGGCCTGCGCTCGGGTATGGGCTACTGCGGAGCCGCCGACATCAACGCCCTCCACAACGCCAAATTCGTGCGTATCACCGGTGCCGGCGTAAACGAGAGCCACCCCCACGACATCACCATTACCAGCGAAGCCCCGAACTATAGCCGCCCCGAACTATAACCCGCGCCGCAACAACGGCGGAGCACCTCGTTCTATCCTACAAAACTCCCAAAAACCACGAATACAACCAGCCGGCGGAGATAATAAAACCCTGCTCCGATGCCGGTAAAAACAGATAGGCCGATTACCTTAGGCCAACAAAAAAAACACTTTTCTACGATGAAAAAAATCCTTTCCACACTCGCCATCGGACTCTTTACACTGGTTGCCGCTGCACAGAGCGACCCCGTGCTGATGACCGTGGGACATTTTCAAGTGACACGCGGCGAGTTTGAATACTCCTACAACAAAAACAGCGGCGACCAAGGAGCTGTAGAGGAAAAAACGCCCGAAGAATACGCCGAGATGTATCTCAACTACAAGCTCAAGGTGTTGGCCGCCGAAGACGCCGGCTTGGACACCGTAGGCTCGCTCTTAGCCGAGTTTCGCACCTATCGCGATATGCAACTCACGCCCTACCTGGTTGACCAATCATTTATCGACAGCATAGCTCGCAGCCTCTACGACCAAACGGCAGAACACCTCGGCGGAAAGGACATTCTCTACCTGTCGCACATCCTGCTGCTTGTACCCGCCGATGCCACAGCGGAACAGAAAGAAGCCGTGCGCAGGCGTGCCGACAGCATATATAACGCCTTGCTTGGCGGAGCCGACTTCGCCGAGCTGGCAATGAACGTAAGCCAAGACCCTGGCTCGGCACGCTACGGCGGGGCGATACGTCCGGTAGGCCCGGGCGAATTGGTGAAAGAGTTTGAGGATGCCGCCTACGCCCTACAGGCGGGCGAGTTGTCGCACCCCGTACTCACCCCCTACGGCTACCACATCATTAAGATGCGCGAGCGCAAGCAGCTGGAGCCCTTCGAACAGATGTATGAGCAAATCATCTCCAGCCTAAAACGTCAGGGCATAGAAGAGGCCTCTGCCAACAATCGCATAGAGAAACTCATTGCCCAGAGCGGCGGCACACTCACACGCGAGGCCATACTCGACAGCGTGTTGCAGCAACACATAGGCGACGATGCCACCCTGCGCTACCTCATACAGGAATACCGCGAAGGCCTGCTTCTCTACGAGGCCGCACAAAACGAGGTGTGGAAGCCCGCCGTCGCTGATGCCGCAGGCTTACAGCAACAGTTTGAGCAAAACCGTGCGCAATATGCCTGGGACACCCCCCACTTCAAAGGATATGTCGTGCAGGCCAAAACGAAGAAACTCCTGAAGCGTGCCGTGTCGTTCGTGAAAAAACACGCCGGAGCCGACAACCTCTCGCAACTCGTTGATGCCGAATTTAATCAAGACGGACAGCAAGTGCGGGTAAGCAAACAAATCATCGCCAAAGCCGGCGACAACACCACGATAGACCGCCTCGTCTTTGGAGGCAAATCGCAGCCACTCGCCGCCTTCCCCTACGAAAAAGCCGTAGGCCGCACGCTCAAACAGCCACAGAGCTACGAAGACGTGCAGCAACAGGTAGTAGCCGACTATCAAAACGTGCTTGAACAACGATGGGTGGACCAGCTTCGTCGGCGCTATCCCTACTACATCAATAAGACCGTGCTAACCACGGTGAACAACCACGAATAAACTCAATCAAGAAGTCTATGCAGAAAATTCTTCTGACTACAATAGTCTTTGCCTCCTCGCTCCTCGCCATCGCCCAGCCCGCAACCATCGACAAGGTGGTGTGGGTGGTAGGCAACGAACCCATCCTGCTCAGCGATGTAGAGGAATCGCGCATCAGTTCAGAGATGCAAGGCATCCTCGTAACCAACCCCTGCGACATCCCCGAGCAGATTGCCGTACAAAAGCTCTATCTCCATCAAGCACAACTTGACAGCGTGGAGGTGAACGAGAGCGGCATTCGCCAACAGGTGGATGCTATGATAGAACGCTACATAGACGTGTATGGCTCAGTAGAAAACGTAGAGTTGCAGGCGCACAAATCAATAGCGCAGCTGCGCGACGATCTGACACAGCGCATACGCGAGCAACAGATGGTGCAAGGGGCGCAGCGCAACATCGTTCAGCACATTCGCGTAACGCCTTCCGAGGTGCGCGAACACTTTGCCAACATACCCGAGGACAGCCTGCCACTCATCCCCGAGCAGTATGAACTACAGGTAATCACCATTTCTCCCGAGCCCTCGGCAGAAGAGGTGGCACGTGTGGAAGAACAACTACGCGACATCGCCCGGCGCGTCAATGCCGGCCAGGCCGACTTCGCGTCGCTCGCACGCCTCAACTCCGAAGACGACAGCTATCACAACGGCGGTGAGCTCGGCTTCCACGGCAAGGGACAGTGGGTACCCGAGTTTTCTGCCGCCGCCTTCGCCCTCAACGAACCAGGCAAGGTGTCGAAAGTAGTGAAGACACAGTACGGCTACCACATCATCCAGCTCATAGAAAAACGCGGCGACAAAGTGAACGTGCGCCACATCCTGCTAACGCCAAAGATTGACGACGCCGAATACACACGCGCCCTGACACACTTAGACGAGATCGGCGACTCCATCCGCTCAGGCTTCTTCACCTTTGAGCAAGGCGTTCTGCGCTACAGCGACGACAAAGACACGCGTATGAGCCAGGGGCTAATGGCCAATCAGACAGATATAGAAATCACCTCGCTCTTTGCCGTGGCCGATATGCCGCAAGCCTTAGCACGCACCGTAGATACGCTGCAAATAGGCGACGTGTCGCGCTCCTTTATCTTCACCACGCAGAAACACCGCACGGTTTGTGCCATCGTAAAAGTTAAAAACCGCATCCCCGCCCACCGCGCAACGCTTGAACAAGACTATCAGACACTCTCCGAAATCCTTTTGGCCGAACGCCGCGAGGCACGACTTGAAGAGTGGGTGCGCGAAAAGATAGGAAAGACCTACGTGCGCATCGACCCTGAATGGCAGGGCTGCAACTACCACTTCCCCGGCTGGGGCACCGCAGGGCAATAAACCGTTGCTATTGATGTCCCCCCTTAAACGCATAGTCATCGTGCTGACCCTCCTGCTTGCAGGGGGGCTTTGCGCGTTTGCACAACGAGGCGGCACACGCGAGGAACGCGTGGAACTTATCCACGCCGACCGCAACATGTACGACCGGGACATAGACCCCGATGCCCGACGGCTCTCCGGGAAAGTACATCTGCGTCAGGGCAACATGCAACTGCTAAGCGATAGTGCCGTGTTCTACGAAAGCACCAACTCGTTCCAGGCTTTCGGACACGTAAAACTGCTACAAGGCGACACACTATCGCTCACCGGGCAACACCTCTTCTACGATGGGCAGTCGCAGATAGGACGTATGACAGGGCGCGACGTCACCCTGACGCACCGCAACCGCACACTCATCACCGACAGCCTGGTGTACTACCGCCTTGAAGGTGTCGGAAGATATTTTGACGGCGGGAAATTGGTGGACGGAGAGAACACACTCACCAGCGACTTCGGAGAGTATTTCACCGGGCAGCGTAAGTCGTACTTCACAAGCAACGTTAAACTACACAACCCTCGCTTTAACCTCACCACCGACGACCTGGAGTACGACCTCCACACGCACTGGGCGCACCTCACCGGGCCGAGCAACATCATCAGCCGCGACAACAACATCTACACCGAAAACGCCTACTACAACACCGACACGCGAGAGGCACGGATGACCACCGGCAGCAAACTTATCAAACCCCAAGGTCGCGAACTAACAGGCGACTCACTCCATTATAACAAGCAGAACGGAATAGTAAACATCTTCGGCAACGTCACCTACACCGACCGTTTGCAGCAACGCACACTCGTGAGCGACAACGCCGTATATAACGAGAACACAGGAAAGCTTGATGCCACAGACAATGTGCGCTACACCGATGCCCTCAACCACCGCACGCTCACGTGCGACCGCGGAGAGTATTATGAGCGCGAGAAACTGGTGAAAGGCTACGGACACGTCGTGTTCACCGAACAACCCACGCAACGCACGCTGACGTGTGAGCGCGGCGACTACAACGAAAACACAGGCGAGGCGCACGCCTACGAAAACGTGCATTTCCAAGACCACCTCGCACTGCAAGACCTCACGGCACAACGCGGCGAGTACAACGACAAAACAGGGTGGCTCAAAGCCGTGGGCGATGTGGATATGCAAGACTTCAAGCGCAAAGCACGACTGCGCGGCGACAGCGTGGCCTACAACCAAAACACAGGCGAAGGCATGGCCACGGGACGTGCCTTGGTGGAAGACTACTCCAAGCCGCAGGTACTTTCAGCACATGCCGACACACTACGCATCCACACCCTCCACCTGAACACCGACAGTGCCTACCGCGTGGTACGCGGCATACGCCACGTACGTGCCTACCGAGAAGACGTGCAAGCCGTCTGCGACACACTGGTGTTCAACCAACGCGAACAGACTATACACCTGCTGCGCGACCCTATCGTATGGAGCGACCAGCGGCAGGTTCTCGGCGAAGAAATCGTGGTTTACACCAACGACAGCACGGTGGACAGCATCTACGTAAACCGGCAAGCCTTAGTAGCCGAGCAAGTTGATACGCTCCACTTCAATCAACTCTCGGCACATCAGATGCGCGCCTATTTCGACAACGGCGAGATGGTACGCACCGAAGCCGACGGCAATGTGTGTGCCGTGATGTACCCGATGGAAAAAGATAGCCTGCTCCTCTATCATAACTACACCGAAACCACCGAGATGCGTATGACGCTCAAAGCCCGCAAGCTGAGCCGCATCTGGACACCTGCGGCTGAAAGTTATTTCTATGCCATCGGTATGGCCCCACGCCCACATACACAACTTGAGAACTTCACGTGGTTCGACTATATCCGCCCACGCTCTGCTAACGACCTCTTAGACTGGCGACCCAAGAAAAGCGGCACGGAACTACGCACTACTACCCGCCGCACCGCACCGTTACAGGTGTTGCCGCCTAATGAATGAAGTAAACAGCAATACAATATCACTCCTATTCTATGCCCGACATCATACATCTACTCCCTGACACCGTAGCAAACCAAATTGCTGCGGGAGAGGTGATACAACGCCCGGCCTCGGTAGTGAAAGAACTTGTGGAGAACGCCGTAGATGCCGGTGCGACACTGATACAAGTAGTGATAGAAGAAGCTGGCAAAACGCTTATTCAGGTGGTTGACAACGGCTGTGGGATGAGTCCGACCGATGCACGCTTAGCCTTTGAACGCCACGCCACGAGTAAGATACGTCAAGCCACAGACCTCTTTGCACTGCGCTCAATGGGGTTTCGCGGCGAGGCGCTGCCAAGTATTGCGGCAGTGTCGCAAGTGGAACTGCGTACACGCAGCAACGGCAATGAGTTGGGCACACGTCTGCAAATAGAAGGTGGAAAGGTGCAAGCCTCGGAGGCTATCAACACCCCGCGCGGGGCTAACTTTGCCGTACGCAACCTATTCTTCAACATCCCCGCACGCCGCAAGTTTCTTAAAAGCGACCTTACCGAGATGGGCAATATCCTTTCAGAGTTTGAACGCTTAGCACTGGCTCACCCCGATGTGGCATTTCAAATACACCGCGACGGCACACTGATATATGACCTTCCGGCCACCAGCTTTCGAGGACGTATCACAGGACTTTTCGGCCACCGCATAGACAAACAGCTGCTGCCCGTTAGTGTGGAAACCGACCTGGGAAAGATAACAGGATATACCGGCACGCCCAACAGCGCGCGCCGCAAACGCCCACACCAGTTCTTCTTTGCCAACAATCGTTTTATGCGCCACCCTTACTTCGCGCGTGCCGTGCAACAAGCCTACGAGCGGTTGGTGCCCGAGGGCGAGCAAGTACCGTTCTTCCTGCGCATTGATGTAGATCCCGCGCAAATAGACGTGAATATCCACCCCACGAAAACAGAGATAAAGTTCCAAGACGAGCAAACCTTGTGGCAGATCCTTTTGGCTGCCGTCCGCGAAGCCTTAGGGAAGTATGGCGGCGTACCCACCATCGACTTTGATACTGCCGAGATGCCCGACATTCCTCTATTTATGCCTGAACACACCGCTACGGCAACGACATCTCCGAGCATCACCACTGACCCCTATTACACCCCCTTTGCTTCGTCAGAAAAAACTGCAAGCACTCCCCCACCCGCCTCTGCACCCGCCGCACAACAGCAAGCACCGAAAGCGTCATTATGGAAAGAGAACGCAGAAGAAACAACGGCTATCGAAGCTGCCGAGTTTTTGCAATACCACGGACGTTTTATTGTAACGGCAATTCACAGCGGACTGATGCTTATAGACCAACACCGTGCGCATGTGCGCATCCTCTACGACCGCTACCGCAAGTCATTGGCCGCACAAAAAGCCCCATCACAAGGGCTTCTCTTTCCTCAAACGATGATGCTCTCGCCCGCCGAGGAAGCAGAGTTGGAAAAATTGTTAGCAGACTTGTTGTCGCTCGGATTTGACCTGCGCAAAGAAGACGGGAACCTCTCTTATAATATATATGGAGTGCCAGCAGGCACAGAGGGGATAGACCCGGAGTATCTGCTGCGCGGCATCCTTGACGATGCACTTAGCGGAAACGAGGAGGCAACCGACACCATACACCATCGCTTGGCATTAGCATTAGCAAAACGTACAGCACTGCCGGTAGGTCAAGCACTTAATGCCAATGAGATGTTTTCCCTACTCGGAGAACTCTTTACGGGCAACAGCCCCAACTTTACTCCCGATGGGAAGCCTGTGCTCTTTACGCTGAGCGATGAGCAAATCAGTAGCTTCTTCGACGCTAATCAATAAGAGTTATTGGTTAACGGTTAATGAACAACTTGCCGCCTTGTATATACACACCTTGCGTCATTGTAGCAGGATTGACACGACGGCCTGAAAGGTCGTAGGTGGAAATTGCACTGTTTGATGTGTTCGCTTCGGCATTGAGAACACGAATAGAGGTAGGCGTAGGATATTGCGGAGTAACTTCCTCCACGCGCGGATCTACATTGGCGTTGAGCGCATAGTTGGCGTTGCGATTAAGGCTATAGGGATTAGAAGGAGAAAGGTCGTTGCAAATATCCCAATAGAAAAGACCTTGTATCTGATTGTCGCGCACGAACTTTGCTCTATTATAAACTTGCACGGGGCCACAGAAATAGAAAGTGCTTCCGTTCCATTTACCACTCTCTATAGAGCCGTCGGTAGCGGGTACATAGTCGCTGTCTATCAATCCCCAGCTATAACCTATCGGAGCGCGGGCGTAGGCTCCGCTGTCGTCAAAGCCGTTAGAGGTAGTGGTGCCAAAGGAAAGATAGATTTTATCCTTCGGATAGCCGTAGTTAAGGAACGCTTCATAGCCACTTGTGAAGGCACTATAACTATACCAGCGATTTTGCGGGCCATACTGCTGAAAGGTAAACCCGTCAACATTGTTTATCTTTTCTTTGGGAAACTGATAAGCACCATATTGGTGGTGGGATATCATAAGGGTTTTACCCTTAGGTAGTACCGCCAGGATTTCATCGGCGAGCAGACCGAGATTGGTTTGAGTGCCGTCCATCCATTCAAGGTCAAGTTCTACGCCGTCGTAGTATTTTGACTCCGCAGCAAGATCAGCAGCGAAGATCTTACGTTTCTCAGCATCAGCTATGGTAGTTTGCCAACCATCGTGGCCTGTCACAGAAACGCGAACCTGAAAACCGCTGTATCCATCATAACAGGATGCCATTATATTGCGCCACTCGTCTTGCGAATAGTAGTCCCAACCGAGATTGTCGGCATTGTCATAGCGATAGTATGCCACCACTTTGTTCATCGTAGCCACGCTAACGGGCTTTCCTGGTCCCGGCATTGGGACGTTTCCTTTGCGGTGTTCGTCAATTTCATCGGAAGAACAGGTGTAGTGCCAAATCATTGTTTCGTCAAGTTTGCCGTTGAGATTTTGACCCACATAAAGTTTGAGGTTGTCCATCCCCGTGGGCATCACATCAGTGCTGGCATCAGAGCGTGAAGCATCGGGCAGACAGGTTCGCCCACTGACATAGCAGAAAAGCGCATAGTGATTCGTCGTCCCCGAGCCCGGTGTTATAGCAAGATGACTCCAACGCCCTGTTTGAATAGTGTTGGTGATAAAGTACTCACGCCCGTCAATACGTACAACAAGTTCACGGTCTGACTCATTGCCGAGACGCACGGAGAAGCCTTTCGTAGCAGCAGCATTTTCTTTTTTGAAGATAAAAGCACCTTCTGTCCACTCATCTACACAGATCCAAGTCTCAAGCGTGTAGCCATCGCTCGGCACAAACACAGCAGCAGGACACATCATATAGGCTCCAGAACCCGTGAGGGAGAGGATGCCTGAGCGTGATTTTGTTTTATAGTAATCTAAATACTCTCCTTTGCGCACCGTAGCATGGTCGTTTGACGTGCGCGCCAACACATGACCATCGGCATATGACTGCAAACCGAGTATGATAAGGTCATTGGAAAGGAGGTATTTGTCGCGCTCAATGCCATTGTCGAAAAAACGCTCGTTGTTGGTGTAACCGCCCATAAGAAGATAAGGAAGTCCGTCAGCATTATCGGTAACTTTTTCGCGTGTGGCTCCGTCGGCTGAGAAAACACCGTGATGATTGGTTTTTGCGGTAGATACAAAGAGAGGTTTATAGTCAACAACGTTACCACACCAGGGCTGGTCAAACTTGAAATAAGCCACAAGGTCGTCCAACTGTGGCACCCACTTATTGAGGGTGGTATGGGTAAAAAACTCGTAGTCAGAGGCGAGCTCTGTTTTCCACACACGCACCTCGTCAACACGTCCTTTGTAAGTATCTCCCCCTAAAACAAAGCGGCTTGAAGTTTCGGGCAAAACTCCTGAAGTTACAATGTTTCGTACTTGTGTATTGTCTATATAGATACGCGTACGATTACTCGTTGAAACAATCATCAGTGGTATCCATTTGCCTGCGACAAGATTAGTATTCTTCAAAGAAATTTCTTTGCCTCTTGAAGTAATAACGAGGGTGCCTGCTACCCCAAGGCGCACGGAGAGTTCTTCGCCACGCGAGAGTAGTGTAGCACCCTCCGTCCACTCATCAGCGTTGAACCAAAACTGAATGGTAAAAGTACTAAGCCCGTCTAATTCGGGCATCGGCCCGCAGTCCACGCTGCCTCCATCTACAAGGCGAAGACAATAGTTATCTACTTGTGCCACTGCGGAACTATGCGCCTGTGTAAAAAGCACAAGAAGCAAAAGGATTTTAATCGTTGTTCTCATTTCTATATAATAAAGAGGTTTCATTCGTGGCAAAAATAGCAAATTCTTCACCTCTGACACACATAACCACTCGTGTTTTTGCCTAAACGCTAAGGGTGCAAAGAGCGGCTCAGCGGATTTCCCCAGTTGATAAAGCCTGAGCTAATCAAGAATAAAGTTG
>CALFJG010000041.1 GCA_937877625.1 uncultured Prevotellaceae bacterium | reverse complement strand
ACCGTAGGCGGTGGTAGCGCCCTGACACGCCAAATGTGGGTAGAAGAAGAGGAAGACAAATAAGCCCTCCCACATTTTTAGAACAATTCGCATCAAAAACTCCCCGCAGCTCTCCCTAAAGGCTGCGGGGAGTTTTGGTGTGTCGTTAATGTTTCGGTGAGGGGGTGTGCGCGCGGATTGTCATCGGGTGCTTCGGCGAAAACCAGTCGTTAAGTGAGGAGTGTCATCACTGTGCAGAGATTTTTACCTAATGTTGGGTATTGCGTGCGCTTAGAACGGGGTGTACTTTTGCAGCATAAATAATTGATGCATTTTTGGGCAACTTTCAAAGGTTTAGTGAGTGAAGATTAAAAGTGGGCTCTATTCAAAGCAAAAATAGCTCAGAAATCTGACAAAGCGAAAGAATAGAACCCATCTAAAGTAAAATTTGTTATGTGTATGTTCGCAAGAACGGGTGGCTCTGATTTATGAGTCGCCCGTTTTATGCTCTTGCAGGGCATAGCACGCGAGCCGCAATGCCGGAGTACACGCGGCTCGCCTGCATTGCCCGTAAGGACACAGAAAATCCTTCATCGCTCCCCTGGATTCGGGGAAGCCTCCCGTGGTTTTAGAAAACCGGCCGAGGGGTGCCGGCACACATTATTAAGCTTAAGGAAACGCCGCGAGGGGGTGTCGGCAAGGTTTCTTAAACCGAGAAGGATTCAAAAAGAGACAGGATAACTGAATCTTTAACAAGAAAGTAGCAGAATGATTTTGGAAAAAATGTTTCCAGAACCCAACAAGGCTGCGCTGACCAACGCGCAGAACTTTTGTTCATAATCGCTCTGACGCGCTACATCCAGCAGATCATCGCCCAAATGAAGGCCGACGGCACGCTGCGCCAACTCCACGAGAAATACGGGTTGGCGTGTGTTATTTAGACAGGGCTATGATAAGGGATGTGAGCGAGATGACTACGCTTGCAATGCTTGCACTGGCTCCCCAGAAGGTGAAGAAAGGGCTGTTCTTTACGCCGGCGGCTTTGTTGGGCGATACGTATATCATATCGTTTTGCTGCACATAGAAGGCTGGGCTGTTGAACACATCGGCTTGTGTGAGGTCGAGGATATACATCTCGCGCTTGCCGTCCACCTCACGGTAGAGTTGCACGTTGGTTTTGAGGCCGTTGTCGCTCACATCGCCGGCGGCGGCGAGTACGTCGAGTACGGAGGTGCGCTGTGAGTTGAGGGCTATGGCTCCAGGCTTATTCACCGCGCCGAGTACGCTAACACGTGCGTTGGTAAATTTCACGGTGACCTGTGGGTCGTTGACGATGCCGGCAGAGATGATGGCCTGCTCCACGATACTGGCGAACTCCTCTTCGGTGCGCCCTTGCGCTTTGAGCTTGCCCACCATCGGTAGGGTGACATAGCCGTCTCTATCGACGGTGTAGCCTGTGTAGATCTCGCGTGTACCGCCTCCGCTGGTGGTAACGGCTTCGTTGGTGCCGAAGGTGACATTGCTGGCGAAGCCTGTCAGGAGTTTTGGCTCGGAGCATGTGACGGAGAGCGAGATACGGTCGGCGGGCTGTATGGCCATACGATAACTCTGAGCAATGGGTTGTGGAGAGGTGTAAACGGCATCAGAGCCTTGGAAATAGACTATCTTTTTCTGCGACACGCAACCTGTGAGCGTCAGCAACGTGAGGGTGGTAAGCAGTAGGCGGTGGAGTTTCATTTTTCTTTTAGGGAGAGTAGGGTTTGTGTATGGGATTTAGAAGAGGCTCTTAAATCGGCTGAGGAAGCCTTTCTTCTTCTTTTCCTCGTTTTGTCCGTATCCGTATCCATACCCGTAACCATGGCCATATCCATATCCACGTCCGTATCCGTAGCCGTATCCACGGCGTTTCTCTATGTTGACGGCGTTGAGTACGAGGCCTACATTAGGCAGCATCTTGTCGCGTGACATATCGTCGATGAGATAGAGCGATGACTTGTATGAGAAGTTTTGGCGCACTACGACAATGGCCATATCTGCTACTCGGGAGATAACCTGTGAGTCGCTGACCATTCCGACGGGTGCGGTGTCGAGTATGACGATGTCGAATTCTTTCTTTAGTTTGTTGATGGCTTCGTCGAGTGCTTGCTGCGAGAGGAGTTCGGTGGGGTTGGGTGGTACTACGCCGCCGGGCAGTATATATAGGTTGGGCGACACATCGCTCTGCTGCACCAGTGCCATAAGGTCTTGCCCCTCGGGGTCGGCAAGGTATTGGGAAATACCTCCGAGGTGAGTGCTGATATTGAATACCTTGTTGAGTCCGGGTTTGCGTATGTCGAGGCCAATGATAACGACGCGCTTGCCGAGGAAGGCGTAGCTTGCAGCCAAGTTGCCGGCAATGGTGCTCTTTCCCTCGCCGCTGATGGCAGAGGTGAACATAATGACTTTGCCCTTGTCGCCGCGTAGCATAAACTGTATGTTGGTGCGAAGGCTTCGGAAGGCTTCGTCCATAAGGTTGTTTTTGTTCTCCTGCACAACGATGGCACGCTTTTTCTTGCTGCTCTTGTTATAAGGAATGTCGCCAATGACGGGCAGGTCGGTGATGTGTTTGATGTCGGCACGGCCTGATACTTTCACAGCGAGCAGCAGCAGTAGGTAGAAGATGCCAATAGGTATGGCCAGTCCGATAATCAGTGCAATAAGCATTGTGACGGCACGGCGCGGGGCTACTATGCTGACTGCTTCGGGCTCTTCGATGATGCGTCCGTTATTAGCTGTGGCAGCGAGTTTTATGGCGTTTTCTTCACGTTTCTGCAACAGGAGCAGATAGAGCTGCGACTGGAAGTCGCGTTGGCGGGTGATGGAGAGATATTGCTTCTCATCCTCTGGTGTACGCTCTATGGTACCCATAAAGTTGCCGAGTTCTTCTTCGAGTTTTGTCTTGGCGATGCGTGCGCCGTCTTCGAGGCTGGCCAGCGTGGTTTCTATGTTGTCGCGCATTTGCTGTAGCTGCACATCGGCGTTGGCGATGACGGGGTTGTGGTCGCTGCTGGTGCGTGCCAGGCGATTGCGCTCAATAACGGCTTTGTTGTATTCGTTTATCATACTCGCCAGGCCGTTGTCGTTGTCAATGCCGATGCTGGTGGGAAACACGTCGTTCTTGCGGATGTTTTCCTTGACGTAGCTGTGGAGGGACTGTATGAGGTTAAGGCGTGTCTCGTTTTGTGCGAGGGCTTTCTCGTATTCGCTGCGTCCCTGCAAGGCACGTGCGGCATCGCTCTTGAGGTCGGTGAGTCCGGCTTGTTGCTTAAACTCGGCAAGTGTACTCTCCGTGTTGCCGAGTTCGCTGGAGATAAGTACAATGCGGTTGTTGATGAACTCAGCGGTTCGCTCGGCAATCTGGTTCTTGTCTTCGTTGGCGTCGGCGTTGTAGGCTTCTACGAGGGCATTGATAAACATGATGGCTCGCTCGGGGCGTGTGTCGTTGAGCGTGATGGAGGTGATGAAAGACTCTTTGTTGGTCTGTACCACGCCGAGCCGCCGCTTATATGATCCTGCCATAAGTGTGGGGGCAGTGATATTGGCGGTGATTTCTATGTTCTCTTTGATAGGTATGCTGTCCACGCGTGTGATGCTGATGATGCCGGCATGGGTTGGGAACATCACGGGGAGTTTGGTATAGTGCTTGGTGACATCGTCTTTTGCCCCTTTTGGGCGTGTGGTGATATCAAGCGAGCCGTTGACATTGAGGTTGATGCGCAGGTTCATTCGCTCTAAGCACTCGGCCTCGGTGGGTGTCATCCATATTTTGATGGGGGAGTCGTGGTAGAGGTCGCGCGGGCAATAGGTGTCTGTGCGACGTTGGGTGATATAGAGGTCGTTTTTCTCCACTACTTTTCGTATCAGCGTGCGCGAGGCGATAATGTCCATCTCGGTGCTGAAGTTGTTGGCCATAGAGAAGACGCTGCTAAACGATGAGCGGCTGTTAAGGGCACCTTGGTCTTTGAACACATCGTTGCTCTCGTCCTTAATAAGAATGGAGGATTGTACTTGGTAAACGTCGGGGGTTTTTCTAAGATACAGATATGCGATGCCGAGGGCTAATGCAGCGCAAAGCACTATCCAATACCAACCGTCAATAGACTTTTCAAGCAATTGCTGAAAGTCTATGCCCATAGTTCGCTTTTCGTTTCCTAAGGTTTCTGCTTGGTTTTGCTGTAGTTCTTTCTGTTCAGTAGCAACCATATAAATGTTTTGTTTTTTGCTTCTTTAAGATATTTAACGAAGAAATCGCTCTCTTTATTATTTCCTTGGCGGATATTCCGTCTCCAATTTCGGGCAAAAGTACATTTTTTTGATTTTATACCAAGTGTTTGCTCTAATAAAGTGGTTTTTGCATAGCGATAGCTCTCGAGAGGGGCGTGTTTTTGATGTTTTATTTTAGCGTTTTGTGTGGTTTTAGAAAATGCCGGGAGGGAGAGGTTGGGGAAGCAAGTCTTGCAACTGGCTTTTCGGGGTCAGCGTATAGTCCCGCTTTTTCGGACAGACCCGAATAATGGGGTTGCTACAAAAAAAAGCCGCCGGTCGTGAAAGAACCAGCGACTTACGTTGTTGTGGGCAAAGATGGATTCGAACCACCGAAGGCGAAAGCCAGCAGATTTACAGTCTGCCCCATTTGTCCACTCTGGTATTTGCCCTTATTTTTTCTTTTCAATAGACTTTTTGCTCGCTAAGGCAAAGCTGAAGTACGCTTCGCTCTTCTATCTCGACGCAAACGAGCCGTTTTGCGCTGCAAAAGTAGGTGTTATTTTGCCATCGGGCAAGAAAAAGCGGCCATTTTTATGGCTGTGAGGGCAAATTCGTGTCCTTTGTCGCCCTCTTCGCCACCGCAGCGGGCGAGTGCCTGTTCGTAGGAGTTCACGGTGAGGATACCGAAAACGACGGGGGTGTTGCCTGTGGTGTTGAGCATAGCGATGCCTTGGGTGACACCTTGGCAGATATAGTCGAAATGGGGCGTACCACCGCGCACCACGCAGCCGATAGCTATCACGGCATCGAACGAGCCGCTGTTCATTAAGCGTTGGCTGGCGTAGATGAGTTCAAAAGCACCGGGAACGGTTGTTTGCGTGATGTTGTGTTCTGCTACGCCATTCCTTAATAGTGTGTCGCGGCAACTTATGGCGAGGCGTTCTGTGATGTCGCTGTTCCAGTCGGTATAGACCAGAGCAAACTTCCGTCCCTGCACGTCGTGTGCGGGGACGGAAGTTTCTTTAAATCCTTTTGAGGACATAAGTATTTTTCTATGTATTTATAGCTGTCTTAGACTTTTAGCGTGTGGCGCGCTCAATGAAAACGTCGATCATAGCGGCACCTACAGAGCCGTCTTGCTGTTGCTGTGCTACGCTATATTGGCAACGGGGGTAGTTTTCTTTTACGCGCTTATAGAGGCTCACAGCCTCGGTGTATTTCTTCTGTGTTTCGAGGAGCTCGCCGGCCTTGACGAGGAAAAGAGGGCTGAGTATTTCGTTGTCGGCACGTTCTGCGGCATCTTCATAGGTAGCTACGGCTTTATCTATCTGGCCTATGCCGGCGTAGGCATTAGCTAAAGCACCGAGGGCGGCAGGAGAGAGAGAGTTGTCGGAAGCGGGGGAGAAACTTTCGAGTTGTGCCACGGCTTCTTTGTATTTGCCCTGTTGAGCATAGCAGAAGCCCGCTTGCGCTTTAGCGACGTTTGCAGCATCGGTGCCGCTGTAGTTGCTGATGAGTTTCAGAAATCCGGGGAACTTGCCTTCGCCCTTGAGGGCCTCGTCGTATTTCTGCTGTGCAGCAAGTGCTTGGCCTTGGGCGAGCAGGGCTTGTGCCTTCTCCTCGCGTGGTTGTTGATAGAGATACTTGTAGGCGAAGAAGCCGCCTACCAATACGACTACTACGGCCACACAAGCGATGATAGCCTTTTTGTTTTTCTTGAAGAAAGCCTCTGCCTGAGGAATGGCGGTGCTGGAGGCTGCAGCGGGTGTTTGCTTTTTGGAAGCCATAATGGTATGGGGTGTTTTTTAAGTTTCTTTGAGTGCGAAGCGTGCGGCTTCGTGTGTGTTGTCGTGTATTAAAGCGCACAAAAGTAGAATAATCTTGTAGATTGTGGCTTCTTTCTTTTCTTTTTTTACAAAAGCGGGTATTTGTTGCGCTGTGTTTTGCTATTTTTGCAGTGATAAAACGCAAAAATAGCAATGATACTGCATCATCTCTCTGTATATAATTATCGTAACATTGCTGAGGCTGAGCTTGACTTCTCCGATGGTGTGAACTGTCTCACAGGAGCCAATGCGCAGGGCAAGACAAATCTGCTTGATGCTGTATATTTCCTTTCGTTTTGCAAAAGTTGCGGCGGTGCTACCGATGCGCTCAACATACGCCACGGGGAGGATGCTTTTATGATTTCTGGCGTGTACAGCAGCGATAGTGGCACAGAGGAGACAATTTCGTGTGCCGCCCATCGTGGACAGCGCAAGCGTGTGCGCCGCAATGGTAAGGAATACCAGCGCTTGGCCGACCACGTGGGTGTGGTGCCTCTTGTGATGATTTCTCCACACGATCAAGAACTCATTACGGGTATTAGCGAGGCGCGTCGTCGTTTGATGAATGGTGTTATCTCGCAATACGATGCTACTTATCTATCTGCGGTGATGCGTTATGAGCGCACCTTGAGGCAACGCAATGCTTTGTTGCGCGACGATGCTGAGCCCGATGCCGAGGTGATGGCGGTGTTGGAAGAAATGATGTCGGTGGACGCTGCGGTGATTTATGCGGCACGTCGCAGTTTTGTAGAGGCTTTTACTCCTTTCTTCGAAAACATTTATCGCACGCTCTGCTCTGATGTTGCCGAGATGCCTGCCATATCTTATGCCTCACACAGCGAGCGTGGAGAACTCTTGGACTTGTTGGCCGCCTATCGCACGAAAGAACGCATAGTCGGGCATACACTCCACGGCCCTCATCGTGACGACCTCGCGTTTACCATCGGTGGCTTTCCCGTGCGCCACGAGGGTAGCCAAGGTCAGACGAAGACGTTTTTTATTGCGCTGAAACTGGCGCAATACGATTTCCTACGTACCAAAGGTGAGCGGCGTGTGCCGCTGTTGTTGCTCGATGACATCTTTGATAAGTTGGACACCGAACGTGTGTCGCGTATTGTGCGCTATGTCTCGGGCGGTATGCCGGGGCAGGTGTTTATCACCGATACCGACCGCAGCCACGTGGACAAAATCCTCTCCAGCCTTTCGGGCGACTATCGTCATTTTCATGTTAGCGGCGGGGAGTTTTCGTTGTAGTGTGTTCTTGGGGGAGGGGGAATTATAACAGCAAGAGTACTCCTACCATCATCACCACAATTCCTCCTATTGCAATAAGTGCTGCCCACACGGGATGTTCGTTGTCGTGGACACGCAAGGCTCCAAAAAAGCTTGCAATGGGAAGGAGCCAAAACAATTGTGTACCTATATAATATAGGAGTCTTTCCGCCTCGTTTTCTGCCGCACCAAAAGGTTGAACCCCGCCAAACAGGAAGAGTACTGAGAGCAACAAACTAAGCAAGTTTGTACCCGATAGTGCTAAAAGCCATTTAGGATAAAGAGACATAGTTGTTAATAGCGTTTTAACCTATTTCTTCCACTCTATATGTCCATTCATATTATATCGTTCAAAAACCTCTAAAACTGCAGCGCAGAAATTCATAAGGTCATCGTCTCCATTCTTCTTTGCTAAGTTATAAAGGTTGACGAATAGCTTCTTGCCCGTAGTTGTTTGTCCTGTATTTTTCTTTATGAAATTATGTTGAGCGCATAGCACTTGTCCATTTTCAATTGTTGCTTTCCCGCCAAGATATTTCGGTTTAATGTGGTCTATGTGTAGTTCTACGCCGTCTTTTATGCCTCTGCCACAAACAACGCAGCGATAGCCATCGCGCTCTAGAATTTCTTTCTTTTGGGCTGCGGTAAAATCTTCCAAATCGTGGTGTGTGATATAGTCAGGGTCATATTTATAAACGCCTTTCTTTATTTTGATGAGAAATCCTTGCTGTGCTAATGTACGAATGGCTCGGTCGGGGTCGCGAAAAACTTTGCCAGTTCTTCGTTTCCACACACGCGCAACCCAATCAACGACTTCGGGGTGATGTATTTCTTTTTTAGGATGTTTTAAGAAGTATTCTTTTATCAAATCCAGTTGTGTGTCTTTTTTCATCATTTCAAAGTGATTATGGAAATAAAGAACCTGTTTCTTCTAAAATCCTCTGTTTGGCTAATTCAAAGTAGTTCGTATCTATCTCAATTCCGATGGAACGCCGCTTGGTGTTTTGGGCTACAATGAGTGTTGTGCCACTTCCTGCAAAGGGATCAAGAACAACGTCGCCGACATAGCTAAACAGTTTAATGCAACGATAGGGAAGTTCTTTAGGAAAAGGTGCAGGGTGGCCTACACGTTTTTTACTCTCGCCGTTAAAGCACCATACTCCCTGTGTCCATTCTTTAAACTCATCGGCGGTGATGTCTGAAATGCGGCTACCATTGGTTTTTTTCCATTCGCCTTTGTAAAGTACTACGATAAGTTCCACCGGTGCGATGACTACGGGTGCAGAGGCTGATTTCCAACTGCCCCAAGCCGTACGGCGCGAAATGTTGCCCTCGTTCCAAATAATGGTGCTTTTATATTTCCATCCCACTTCTTGTGCGATACGTGTGAGGTCGGCACCTACGGCACGATTGCCTCCTTTGTTTTTGTCTAAGGGAATATTAAGGCAGAGGCGTGCTTGTTGCTTGCTCCAAGTATAGCAATTTGCCATCCATTTTTTAGAAAAGGCGAGATAGTCGTCGTAGCAAAGCTCATCGTTGTTGGAGTTGTATGCTATACCCACGTTGTAGGGAGGAGAAGTGACAATAAGGTCTGCAAACTCTTCGTGGAAAAGGTCGTTTTTTAGGCAGTTTGCTAATAGGAGCGAGACGTTTTTATGTGCAAACTCTTTGTTGTATATGCTATGAGTTGGTGTCACAAGCTTTTATTTCCTGAATTTGTTAATACAGTCCACGTAGGCTTCCACGCTGGCTGCGATGATGTCGGTGGAGGCACCAAACCCGTAGTAGAGGTGTCCGTCGTACTCCACTTGCATGTGTACTTTGCCAACGTCGTCGGAGCCTCGGTTGATGGCTTGTATGGTAAATTCTTTAAGTGTCATTTTGCGGCGAATAATTTGTTTGAGGGCGTTGATAGCAGCGTCCACGGGGCCGTTGCCCTCGGCTGCGGCACTAAATCGTTCGCCTGCGATGTCGAGTGTGATAGCGGCAACAGGGCGTATGCCAACGCCGCCAGTGACCTGTAGGTTGATAACCTTTATAGCGCGGCTCTCGGCGCGGTCGGCACCGGCGAGCATCAAGATATCGTCGTCGGTAACTTCTTTTTTCTTATCGGCTAAGCGCAGGAATTCCTCATACACCTTATCAAGGCGTTCATCGTCGAGTTCTATGCCGTGTACCTCAAGACGGTGTTTCAGTGCGGCGTGTCCGCTGCGAGCGGTGAGAATAATGGCGTTGTCGTCAATGCCTATGTCCTTGGGGTCTATGATTTCGTATGTCTGCACATTTTTCAGCACGCCGTCCTGGTGTATGCCGCTACTGTGGGCAAAGGCGTTGCGCCCGACGATGGCTTTGTTGGGCTGCACGGGCATATTCATCAGCGAACTGATAAGACGGCTGGTGGCGGCTATGCGTTGTGTGTTGATGTTGGTCTCTATACCGAGGTGTGCGTGGCACTTGAGTATCATTGCTATTTCCTCTTCGCTGGTGTTGCCGGCGCGCTCGCCGATGCCATTGATGGTTACCTCCACCTGGCGCGCTCCGTTGAGTACGCCCTCAAGTGTGCACGCCGTGGCCATACCCAGGTCGTTGTGGCAGTGGGTAGAGATTACGGCGTTGTGGATGCCGTCCACGTGCTCCATTAGGTATTTTATCTTAGCACCGTATTCCGAGGGGAGGCAGTAGCCTGTAGTGTCGGGGATATTTACTACCGTGGCACCGGCTTTTATCACGGCTTCTACCACACGGGCGAGGTACTCGTTGTCGGTGCGCCCCGCGTCTTCGGCGTAGAACTCTACGTCTTCCACAAAGTGCTTAGCGTATTTCACGGCTGCCACGGCGCGTTCTATGATGGCTTCACGTGTGGAGTTGAATTTGTACTTGATGTGCGAGTCGCTCGTGCCAATGCCTGTATGGATGCGTTTGTGTTTGGCATATTGCAAGGCTTCGGCTGCACAGTCAATATCTTTCTCCACGGCACGCGTTAAGGCGCAGATGGTAGGCCACGTAACGGCTTTGGAAATCTCTATGACGCTCTGGAAGTCGCCGGGCGAGCTGATGGGGAAACCGGCTTCTATGACATCTACGCCGAGTTTCTCAAGTTGTTTGGCCACTTGGATTTTTTCCACGGTGTTGAGTTGGCAACCAGGCACTTGTTCGCCGTCGCGTAATGTGGTATCAAAGATGAAAAGGCGGTCGGACATAACTTTTTTATGAAACTTATTGGGGGTTACGGACTTTTTGAAGGGTTATGGGTGCTGCGCGTTGTTTTTGGCTCTTTCGTCAGTATTCCGTGTTAGTCCATTGGGAATAGACCAAAGAGTTTAGCGTCAATCATATCTGTAACTTGTCGGAAGCTATCTTGGTTTCCTTCGAATTTGAGGTTGTCGCCGTCAACGATGATGAGATGGCCTTTGTATCCAGCGATCCAGTTTTCGTAGCGGTTGTTGAGGCCTTGTAGGTAGTCAATGCGTATGCTCTTTTCAAACTCGCGTCCGCGTTTTTGTATCTGCGCCACGAGGTTGGGAATGGTGCTGCGAATGTATATCATCAAGTCGGGTAGCTTCACGAGCGACATCATCAAGTCGAAGAGGTCGGTGTAGTTCTGGAAGTCGCGGTCGCTCATCATACCCATATCGTGGAGGTTGGGGGCGAAGATGCGCGCGTCTTCAAAGATGGTGCGGTCTTGTATGATGACATCCTTCGACTTAGATATTTCCACCACTTCTTTGAAGCGCTTGTTGAGGAAATATACTTGTAGGTTGAACGACCAACGCTGCATATCGGCATAGAAGTCATCAAGATAAGGGTTGTGTTCTACGGGCTCAAAACGTGGTTGCCAGCCGTAGTGTTTGGCGAGCATCTTGGTGAGCGTTGTCTTGCCGCTACCTATGTTTCCTGCTATTGCGATGTGCATATTTGTGTGGGGTTATGTAAGTAAAAGGAGAGTGTTTATCTTCTATGATTAAAAAAAACCGAAGAGGCGTGCGTCAATGCGGTTTATAATGCTCTTAAAGTCTTCGGTGCGGTGTTCGTAGTCAAGGTTGTCCACGTCAATAACCAGACACTGGCCTTTGTATTGGTGGAAAATAAAGTCGTCGTAGTTTTCGTTGAGTCCGCGCAGGTATTCTATGGCGAGGCCTTGTTCGTATTCGCGCCCACGCTTTTGGATGTTAGCCACGAGGTGGGGTACACTGGCACGGAGGTAAATCATAAGGTCGGGCTGTCGGGCTACCATCATCATCGACTCAAAGAGTTCCATATATGTCTCAAAGTCGCGCGTCTGCATATTGCCCAAAGCGTAGTTGTTTTTAGCAAAGACATAGACACCTTCAAAGATAGAGCGATCCTGTATGATTGTTTCCGAATCGCTCGCGGCGTTGATGGCGAGTAGGTCGCGGAAGCGTTCTTTGAGGAAAAACACTTCCATCCCCAGCACCCATCGGGGCATATCGTTGTAGTAGTCCTCTATATAGGGATTTGCAGCCACTTGCTCATAGCGCGGTGTCCATCCATAGTGCTTACAGAGCATTTTGGTGAGCGTGGTTTTTCCGCTGCCCATATTTCCTGCGGTAACGATGTACATCAGATTATTTATAGGTGTGTTCTGTTTCTGTGTGTGTTCTATAAATCCTAATTATAGAACACCCCTGTAACGAAAAAAGTTGGAACAATCCAAGGTGGAACTTGTGGGCAAATTTACGCTTTTTCTATCATCAAGTGATTTGCTCGGTGCAAAAAACGTCCGAGCGACACCTAAAAACCTTCTTTTGCTGTCATATTGTTGAAATCAGAGGTTTAAAAAGGGTGTTTAGCCAAAAATCAATTCAGTCTATTTGAGAGAACGCCCCTTAAGCGTCGTTCCAACGAAAAACCGCTTTTAGTACAGAGAGATTACGCCTTAAAGGTTAAAAATCACTAACTTTGCAGCCACATTTATCTTTCATCATAAATAACCCCCCAACAATTCTTTGTTTTATATGGCTACTTCGTTCAGACCAGTTCGTGTGCGCTTTGCGCCGAGTCCTACGGGGCCGTTGCATATCGGCGGTGTGCGTACTGCGCTCTATAACTATCTCTTTGCCCGTAAACACGGTGGCAAACTCATTTTTCGTATAGAAGACACCGACTCCTCACGTTTTGTGCCTGGTGCTGAGGCCTATATCCTTGAGGCCTTTCGTTGGCTCGGCATAGACTTTGATGAGGGTGTGAGCTTCGGTGGCGATAAGGGGCCTTACCGCCAGAGTGAGCGCAGGGATATATATAAGGAGTATGTGCAGCAACTCTTGGACAGCGGCAAGGCTTATCTCGCTTTCGATACACCCGAGGAGCTCGCTGCCGCGCGTGCTGCGACACCCAATTTCCAATACGATGCCACGACACGTGGCACTATGCGCAACTCTCTCGCTTTGCCAGACGTAGAGACAGCGCGTTTGCTGAAAGAGGGGGCAAACTATGTGGTGCGTTTCTTGGTAGAACCCGGGCAGGACATCGTGGTGCAGGATATTATTCGTGGCGAGGTGCATATCAATAGTAGTGTGCTTGACGACAAAGTACTCTTCAAGGCTGCCGATGAGCTTCCCACGTACCATCTGGCAAATATCGTAGATGACCACTTGATGGAAATCTCCCACGTAATACGCGGCGAGGAATGGCTGCCGAGTGCACCGCTCCATGTGTTGCTCTATCGTGCTTTTGGCTGGGAGGACACGATGCCGCAGTTTGCCCACCTGCCGTTATTGCTTAAGCCCGATGGTAAAGGCAAGCTCTCTAAACGCGACGGCGACCGTCTGGGCTTTCCCGTTTTCCCCTTGCAATGGACAGACCCCGTTACGGGCGACACCTCACGCGGATACCGCGAAGACGGCTACCTGCCCGAGGCAGTACTCAACTTTCTTGCTTTGCTGGGATGGAATCCCGGCACGGAACAAGAGATGTTCTCCTTGGACGAGCTTGCTGAAGTGTTCTCCCTCGAGAAATGCTCAAAGGCAGGGGCTAAGTTCGACTATATGAAAGCCACGTGGTTCAACCACGAATACATCCTCCAGAAAACCGACAGAGAACTCACACCCGCTTTCCTTCGTCTGCTTGCCGACAATGGTGTGGATACAACAGAGGAGCGCGCCTGCGCTGTGGTGGGAATGATGAAGAGCCGTGTGAACTTTGTGAAAGACCTATGGCCGCTGTGTGAGTTTTTCTTCGTGGCACCTACGGCATACGATGAGAAGACAGTGCGCAAACGCTGGAAAGAGCAGTCGCCCGAACAGATGCGCGAGTTGATGGACGTACTCGCAGGTATAGACGACTTCAGTATTCGTGGGCAAGAGGCCGTTGTGCATGCTTGGATAGAAAGCAAGGAATACAAGATGGGCGACATTATGAATGCTTGGCGTCTTATGTTGGTGGGCGAAGGCAAAGGTCCAGGTATGTTCGATATCAGCGCGTTCTTAGGTAAGACAGAGACGTTGGAGCGTATGAAACGTGCGCTTGAAGTACTTGCTTAAATACACCTTTAGTATTTCTCTTTTTTCTCAAAGGGATATTAGGCCGCAGACCTCTGTGCCGCATTGAAAGGCGTACCCTTTGTGTCTGTTGTTGGTAAGAAAGCCAGCATATCACCTAAACATCTTGTTCTCTTCAGTTTCGGAAAGAATGAAAACTTATTGTTAATCCTCGTGTACACCCTTGTGATATATATTTATATGTGCCTCGTGTCGTTGGCGGCACTCTTTGGTCACAAGAAGGCGCGCCTAATGCGGCGTGGGCAACGCGCTACGTGGAAAATCCTGCGTGAGCGCATTGACGTGGCGGACCGACCGGTGTGGTTTCACGTGGCCTCGCTCGGTGAGTTTGAACAGGGGCGTTTGCTTATAGAACGGCTGAAGCGTGAGCATCCCGAGCAGAAAATACTGCTCACGTTCTTCAGCCCGTCGGGCTATGAGGTGAGGAAAAACTATGAATATGCCGATGCGGTATGCTACCTGCCTTTTGATACGAAGCCTGGGGTGCGCAAATTTTTACGTCTGGCGCACCCGGCGATGGCGGTGTTTGTGAAATACGAGTTTTGGGCGAATTATCTTTTTCTCTGCCACCAACGGGATATTCCTGTCTATAGCGTGAGCAGTATTTTCCGCCCCAGTCAGTTATTCTTCCGCCCGTGGAATATGGGTTACAGTCGCGTGCTGTGGTGGGTGACGCACTTTTTTGTACAAAATGAGGCATCACGTCTGTTGCTTGCGCGTAAGGGGCTTACCAATGTCACGGTGACGGGCGACACACGCCTTGACCGTGTGGTGCAGATACAACAAAAGGCACGTTCGTTGCCGCTTGTGGAGGCCTTTGTGGGCGATGGGGCGCAGAATGTGTTTGTCGCCGGTAGCAGTTGGCCGCCCGATGAAGACGTTTACCTGCCTTATTTTGCCCACAAAGGCTGGAAACTCATCATTGCGTCGCATGAAATCAGTACGCTGAGGATAGAAAAACTCCGGGCGCGCTGTGAGCGTGAGGTGGGATACACGATAACCTACGGCGAGGCCGCTTCGTTCTCCGCTGATGCACTGCGCGAGGCGCGCGTACTGCTTGTTGATTGCTTTGGTCTGCTCTCAAGCATTTATCGCTACGGCACGGTGGCATACGTGGGTGGAGGCTTCGGTGTGGGGATACACAATGTTCCCGAGGCGGCGGTGTATGGGTTGCCCGTACTCTTTGGCCCGAACAACAAGAAGTTTCAAGAAGCGCAGACATTGCTTGCAAGAGGTGGTGCCTTTGAGGTGGGCGGTAACGTGGATTTTGCAGAAAAGATGGACAGCCTTTTGTCTGATCCTAAGAGCCTCAACCAGGCTGGCAAAGCGGCGGCTGAGTATATTCACAGCGGGGCAGGGGCTGTGGAGCGTATATATAAGGCGATATTCAATCCTTGTCAATGAAACCGCTAAGTCCTGACACCGCACTTCAGCGTGCCGCCGCGCGGTGCGCATCACAGGAGTGTTGTCTCTCGGAGATACGTTCGTTGCTCGTTCGGTGGGGCATAGATCCTAACGCGACAGAGAAGATACTCCTTAGATTAGAACGCGAGGGATATATCGACGAGAGCCGTTACGCCAGAGCCTTTGTTCACGACCGTGTGTTGTACCAACGCTGGGGAAGGCTCAAAATTGGTGCTGCTTTGCGGCAGAAACGTATCAGCGAGGGGGATATTCGTGTTGCACTCTCGGAGATAAAGGAGACAGACTATCTCGCCGGCCTGCGCCATATCCTTACAGCCAAGAGGCGTACGCTCGTAGGCCAAGAGCCGCGCAAGATACGTGAGAAATTAGCACGTTTTGCACTTTCCAGAGGTTTTGAGGCAGGGCTGGTGTTCGACCACGTGGAACAATGTGTGGATGAAGATGCGGAAGAAAGCAATATCAGTAAGAATACTAACAAAAACGATGTTGTTTTGTCGTAACCGATAACGACCAATTTAGCCTAATTTATAGTCTCCTTTTAAGAGTATTTAAACGAACTTCCTCCGAGGAATTCCCTAAGTAGCGACGTGGGTGGCAGGCCTCGTAAGTCGATAGGTGGGAGATAGGTCAGAAACTTCCGTAATCGATAGGCTTCAGAGTATTCGGGTTGGTTCTCGGGTACGGCTTCGAGCAGCGGCAGTGCCTCGCCACGTAGTGCGGCGAGTTCAAAGAGTAGTGCGGTATTGACCATCTCGTCGGCCTCTTCCTGGAAGGGGAATATCCAACGGTCTTCGCCTCGGCGCACGCTCGGCCAGCGGCGTATTGTGTCGAGGGCAGAGTAGCCGCGATATTTATTGTCGCGCACGATGCGGCGTAACAAGCGGTTGTCGGTGGTGGGGATATAATTGTGATAGTCCAGCAGTATTGACGTAAGGGCACTGGCGTAGATGCGGAATTTGCTTTCGGGTGGCAGGTTGCTGGTGAGTTCGGGGTTTAGGGCGTGTATGCCTTCGAGTATCAGCAGTTCGTTCTCTCTTAGTCGGAGGCGTTTGCCGCTCTTCTCACTCTTGCCACTATGGAAGTTGTAGTGTGGCAGTTCCACCTCGCCGCCTTGTAGCAACGTACGCATTTGTTCGTTAAAGAGTGGTATGTTGAGTGCGTGGAGATGTTCAAAATCATATTGCCCCTCGCTGTCGAGCGGTGTTTTGTCGCGGTCAACAAAATAGTCGTCTAAGGAGATGGGTACGGGTCGCAATCCACATACGGCGAGTCCCACGCTAAGTCGTTTGGAGAAGGTAGTCTTGCCGCTTGACGAGGGGCCGGCGATGAGTATGACGCGTATCTCGGGGCGGGCGGCAATACGGTCGGCGAGTGCAGCAATTTTTTTCTCTTGCAGGGCTTCGCTCACGTGGATAAGTGTAGAGGCGAAACCTTTCTTGCAGGCATCGGACAATTGGCCAATGGTGCTGATGCCGAGGATGTCTTGCCAGCGATGGTTCTCGCGAAAGATGTCAAAGAGTTTTTCCTGCGGAAAGATGGTGCGCAGGGTGTCGGGGGAGGCACTGTCGGGTATGCGCAGCAAGAGTCCCTCGCCGTAGGCTATGAGGTCGAAAAGATAGATTTGTGAGGTACGAACGAGCAGAGAGCCGTAGAAATAGTCGGGCAGGCCATCAAGGGTGTAGTAGTGCGTATAGAGTTTGCCTTGGCTCTCAAGCAGCAGAGCCTTGTCCTCTTGTCCGTATTGGCGAAAAAGGGCTGCGGCTTCGTCGGTATGCGCGGTGATGCGGCGGAAGGGGAGGTCGGCATCGATGATTTCTTGCATACGACGGCGCAGGTCGGCAACGTCTTGTTCGGTGGTGCTCTCTTCACCCTGTTTGAGCAAGCGGCAGTAGAAACCGCCCGACATAGAAATCTCTATGCGCAGACGCGACTGAGGGAAGAGGTCGTTCGTGGCTTTGTAGAGTACAAAAAAGAGCGAGCGCGTGTAGGTGCGCAGTCCCGAGGGCGAAGATGTGTCAAGAAACTCTATGTCTTTGTCGGAAAAGAGCGTGTAGTGAAGCCCCTCTACTTTGTTGTTGACCTTAGCACTCGTGGCACCATGGGGCAGAGAGAGAGAGAGGAGTTCGTAAACCTGTTCTAAGTTATAGCCCACGGGTACGCGATGTTCCGTAGCGGTGTTTTTTAGTCGGATAGTCAGTGTTTGTAGTGCCATAATCTATGTGTTTTATTTGCCTACAAAAGTAGGAAAAACTGCTAATCTGGAAAAGGGAATAAGGTAAGCGGCAGGAGGCCAAGAAGAAAAACAACGACGAGCAAGGGTAAATGGAGCGTCTTATTTATTCAACGTGCCTCAAAGAACAAACCAGCACTTCCGCAGGCATACCTAAACGCCACGGAATAAGGTTGTCGCCAAGGCCGGTAGTGACGTAGAGCCTTTGCTGGCCTTCTCTGTATAGGCCTCCCCATTCATTGTAGCACCACTGCGCGGGCGAGAAACCACCGGGCAGGCCAAACTGAAAGCCGTGTGTATGGCCGGCAAACGTAAGTGGGATATCCGTTTTTCCTACAACGGCGCGACGCCAAAAAGTAGGGTCGTGAGTAAGTAATATACGCAGTGCGCCGCGCTCGGTGCCTTCCATAGCGCGCGCGAGGTTGGCCAACTGCGGCATAGGCGGTTCGCCATCGTTCTCAGTGCCTACAATCACAATGCTGTCTGCGCCGCGACGTATTATGCGCTTTTCGTTGAGCAACAAATCCCAACCCATCTCACGCTCTATCGCCTGTAGGCGGGCGATATGGCTAAGGCGTTCTGTGCTGTCGGGATAAAGCCCGTAGCCGAGGTAGTCGTGGTTGCCCATCACACTTATCACGCCGTCACTTGCTACAAGGCGCGAGAAGATAGGACGCACAGCCTCAATCTCCTTCTCGCTGAAGTTTACTACATCGCCTACTATGCAAATCAAGTCGGGCTTAGTGGCATTCACTGCCGCTACCATAGCCGAGAGATGTGCCGTGTCGCCAAAGTGTGTGCCAACGTGTAAGTCGCTCACCACAGCAATGCGGTAGTCATCAAACGCACGCGGAACATTCTTCTCGGCCACAAGCAGCCGGCGTGTGACAATAGTGCTGTCGCCAGTAGTTAGGCCATAAATCATCAAGACCATAAGTGCCGCCACGACGACACCATATATATATAATAAGGAGTGGCGTCTCTGTGTCCCAAAGAGTCTTGTGAGCAAGAGGCATACCACTACGCCTAACTCTGTTACGGACACAAACAACACCGTCACCAATAAACGCGTACGCCACACTGAAGGCTCTGCCGACACGTAGCCTGCGCCGAAGAACAAAAACAACGTGCCGAGTGTTAGCAGCCAACTCGGGAGCAACACGTACCAACAACGCCACCTTCGCGGCAATAAACACCATAGCAAAAGGGGTGGCACCAATATAAGCAGTAAGAAAGACAACGTGACGCGTAAGACCATCGTAGTGCAAGGTTAAAAAAACGTTTTTTGGCTGCGCTTGGCTTGTCTGCAAAATGATTGGAGGAGTTAAAGAAGGACGGAGGACTGCGAGGAACTAACCTTTGAAAGATAGTTCTTTTAGCAGTCGTTTTTCATAGTCCGCCCATTGCTCTTTTGATACTTCTCCCACTGTGAAATAATGTGCCTCGGGGTGTGCGAGGAGCAACCCGCATGTAGAGGCGTGCGGAAGCATCGCGCCTATTTCGGTAAGTTTGATGCCTATCTCTTGAAAGTTTAAGTGGCGAGAGAGTAGGAAGATAACACGCTGGTCGGGCAAACACGGATATCCTATTGCAGGGCGAATGCCCTGAAAACGTTCCGCGTGGAGGTCTTCCATAGATAGATGCTCATCGGGCGCATAGCCCCAATAGTGTTTCCGCACTTCTTGGTGCATCAACTCAGCTGCGGCCTCACAGAGGCGGTCTAACACCGTCTGTCGGAGCATATCAGCCTCGTGTGGCTCGCTTTCCTTACAAGTGGTGGCATAGATACCCACGCGGTCGTTCACGCCGTCGCCGCCGTCGTAACCCACGGGTAGCACAAAGTCGCTTAGGCACAAACACACACCATCTTTCTTTTGTTGGCGCAGCAACGGCAGATTCCATGTGTCCTCAAACACCAAGTCTTCACCCTTGCTCCGACACGGCAGCAAGGCGAAGCGCGCAAGAACTTCGAGCCCTTCGGCTTCTAACTGTGAGAGCATCGTTTGCGCTTGCTTCATAAGGTCGAGCGCGGCAACCGCTGCGGCGCGTTTCTCATTGGGCTGTGAGGCTATCCACGCCGCAGTGCAAGCCGTACACGAAACTATGTGTGGCGAAGGAGTGAAGCGCGCAGAAATACCCCAAGCATAAAAAAAGTATGCCCAGTTGACGTAGGGCGCAAGTCGAGAGGGGGTGTAGGAGAGTGTCTTCATCGCTTTTGCAGAGCAAAAATACACATTGCAAGGCCAATAATGTTTCGCATTCAGGTTTTTTATTACTTTTGCGGGTGCGTAACAAAAAAAGTAACTTATAAATCTATACCTATGAAACCAACACTTTTCCTGCTTGCAGCAGGTATGGGCAGTCGCTACGGCGGCCTGAAACAACTTGATGGCCTTGGCCCTCACGGTGAAACCATTATGGACTATAGCATCTACGATGCAATTAACGCCGGCTTCGGCAAGCTCGTCTTTGTAATCCGCAAAGACTTTGAAGACGACTTCCGCCGCATTGTGCTTTCCAAATACGAAGGCCACATTCCTTGTGAAGTAGTGTTCCAAGCCTTAGATGCCCTTCCCGAAGGCTTCACCTGTCCCGAGGGGCGTACGAAACCCTGGGGTACGAACCATGCAGTGATGATGGGCGAGACAGCCATCAACGAACCTTTCGCCGTACTCAACTGCGACGACTTCTACGACCGCGATGCCTTTCGCGTGATGGGCAAATTCCTTAGCGAACTGCCCGAAGGCAGCACCGGCAAATATGCTATGGTAGGCTTCCGTGTGGGTAACACTCTCTCTGAGAGCGGCACCGTGTCGCGCGGCGTTTGCGAAAACGACGAGAACCACCACCTCACCAGTGTGGTGGAGCGCACCAAGATTGAGCGCCAAGGCGGCGTTGTGAAGTTCCTCGACGACGACGGCGAGACTTGGGTTTCTATACCCGACACCACGCCTGTTTCTATGAACTTCTGGGGCTTTACACCCGACTATTTCGCTTACAGCCGTGAGTATTTCAAGAAATTTCTCAGCAATCCGAAGAACATCGAAAACCTCAAAAGCGAGTTCTTTATTCCGCTGATGGTTGACGAACTGATTAGCACGGGTAAAGCCACTTGCGAAGTACTCGACACCACCAGTAAGTGGTTTGGCGTTACCTATCCCGAAGACCGTCCCGAAGTTGTAGAAAAACTCGCCAAACTCCACGCCGACGGCATCTATCCCGAAAAGATGTTCTAAGTCAAGGCGACTAAAATCATCACAAACAAAAGTGTGTCCAGAGGTTTTTCTTTGGACACACTTTTGTCTTACCCCTTGAAAAGCAGGAATCTTGCATACGCTATAAATGAACTTCTGCGTTTTTTGTGTAGAAATCAAAGAAAAATTGAACGCTTTCTTTGTTTTTTATAAGGAAGTAGTACTTTTGCGCGCTTTTATAGAGAAAGAACGACGGTTTTGCCCTGTTCCCTCGCAGTAAAAAGCATATCGCAACGAATAAAAATCTCATAAGAATTATGTATTGGACACTGGAATTAGCCTCAAAACTTGAGGATGCCCCTTGGCCTGCTACCAAGGAAGAACTCATAGATTACGCTATGCGCTCCGGCGCCCCGATGGAGGTGGTAGAAAATCTTCAAGAACTCGAAGACGAGGGCGAAGCCTACGACAATATCGAAGAAGTTTGGCCCGACTACCCCGATAAAGAGGATTTTCTTTTCAACGAGGATGAATACTAAGTATCAGCACCGATAAACCACTGCTGATATTCAGTGGGTTAGCAATATTGAATGGGTAAACATTGGTTTGCCCATTCAGTGTTTTATAGGATTTTCTGACTACGTTTTTCCTTATTTGTTTACCCCAAACGACATATCCTTTGAGTGTTAAAAAAGAAGACGATTAGTAACTCAAAACAACATAAAAAAGCCTCACCACCCACAATTAGGGAAATGAGGAAAAACGTTTTAATATCGAAGATGAACAAATCCTCGATATGCTTGTGAATCGGTCGGACAAACTCAGTCATTTTGTTGAAATCTATCAATTAAAACAGGCAAGTTAGGAACTTGCGAAACTTGAATGATACTATCTAAGCCACAAAGGTTGGTGCTGCCAATTCTGAGGGAATCCCATTGCTCTTAGGCTGATTTGGGGATATTTAGTTAAGAGGTCTAATAGTTGCTGTTTAATATTGCTGTTAGGTGTAATGTTCTATTCAAGATACAATAGCGTAGAGAGTTGAGCATATAATTTCATCGGACGCACATTTCTTGTGTCAATCCAAAGAAGAGGTAAGCGAGCAGGTATTTGAGGCATGGTGGGATAACGCCTATTCCAAGTGCGTGTATGGTGAGCACAACAGTTACGAAGCACTGTAAGACTGCGCATCCAACTCTCCATGTAGGTGTATTGAGGTAGCCCCATACTCTTCGCAACTTGTTTCTTCACGACGACATCCTTCATGTTGGCATAGAGTTTAGAAAGATTTCCAAGAGAAACCACCTCCAAGGTCTTCCATACAGGTGGCATTGATGGTGAACTATATCTTGCAAAATGCTCTTGCAAAAATTCTTCTCTTGACCTACTTAGTTCTGCCTGTATGTTTGTGAAACACGTCTGAAAGATAGTTTGGTTGTTGAACTTTGCAGAATCCATAAACCAAAAAGCCCCATGTCGGAGAGAAAAGAAATGGATGATACGGGTACGTAAAGCCACCTCTATATCTTGTATGGCTGAAAAAATGATAGTGCGAAGTTCTCTGTCGAAGTTATACAAGGAAATAATGTCTTCAAGTCGAGTGCCGTTGGCAAATTGATGTGTGTTTGTATCTATTTCAAATCGTTTCCAATAACTTGCCAAACGAAAATAGCTTATAGACGTAACTTGTTTTAGCGCAAGGTCGTTATCAGAAACAATAAGCCCTCTCTGTTTAAGCATCGAGAGTTGCGTGGTGATGTCAGTTTGTTGCTTTGTGTATCTTATGCCGTTATAAATGACAAAGTCCCACCGTGGTACGCATTGTTAAGAGGCGTGGTGGGAACTGTTGCTGCAACAGGTACTCATTATTTTTGATATGCCAAAACTTTACTAAAAAATTTTGTTCATTTCCTCTTGGTGAGGATGAAAGATTTCTTCTTTATGAAGAAGATGTATAAACCTCATAGGTAAACAAAAACCAAAGGGTCGTAGTATTTTGTGGCAATACGTAGATACAGGCGTTTACCCTATACGACATAAAGTAATGCAAATTACTGATTATCAATATGAGTCCTGCATTTCAACGAGGATGAGTATTAAAGGGCAGATTTAACACCAACGGGACAAGGGAATTTATTTTCTTGTCCCGTTGGTGTTTTATGGTCTTTAATAGCTTTGTTTTTCTTTTGCTGATATTTTATTTGAACTCCTTGGTGCTTCCTAACAAAGCGTTTTTTCCCAAAATAGAAAGCAAGGATGGCGAGAAAACGATACAATCGCTTAAGGAAACTCATTGACAGCAAGCACAATGGGTTGGTAAATGTTGTGACTGGTCTGCGACGTTGTGGTAATCCATATATTTCTCTTGCTGCCAGGAAAGTGATGATAGGCGGTATATGAATACCAGCCAGATAGGGACGCAGCAGCAAACACAGTGCTTAATGCCTTGCGTCCCCTTCCGAAAGCAGATGAGTGCGGGCGTATTCAGCCATTCCGATGGTGCAGAATATGTAAGTTATTCAATTGCTGTGTGGAATAATAAGTAGAAAAATGTATTTTTGCTGTGCCAAAGCCAAGGACTTTATGCGTTAGGCCTTTGTTTTCCTAATTTATTCGTTTAAGATTATGCGCAAACTTGCTTTACTTTTTGCTTTCCTTTGCCTCGCGTTTTTTTCTTATGGCCAACCTTCAGCGTCAGCCGATGATGCTTGCGCGTTGGCTTGTGCCACACAGATGTATTCCCTGCCCGGTGTGCGCTATATGCATCGCCTGAAAGCCGCCTGCCCCGAGGCCACGCTCCAAGTGGAGAAATTGCCAAAAGGATTGGTGTGGAATGCCGAGCGGTGTCGTGTAGAAGGCACGATAAAGAAGAAAGGT
Organism: uncultured Prevotellaceae bacterium; assembly: GCA_937877625.1. GTDB lineage: Bacteria > Bacteroidota > Bacteroidia > Bacteroidales > Bacteroidaceae > Alloprevotella. The sequence goes on along the minus strand of CALFJG010000041.1, from coordinate 9,840 downwards.
CAGTATTCCTATGTGGTACTCATAAGCCACAACGGACAAACGCGGCGCGACACGGTGAGGCTCACCGTGAGTGACGACTTGGTGCAACCTACCCCGTTGATGGGCTGGCTCTCGTGGAACGTATTTGAAGAAGAAATTGACGAAGAAAAGATGCTCGCCGTGGCACACGCCGCGAAGCACTATGGCCTTGACACCTTGGGCTATCGTTATCTCTGCCTCGACGACTGGTGGCACAGCGGCAGTGAGCGACCCGAAGGCGAGTATCCCGACTACGACCACGTGAAGTTCCCCCACGGTATGGCCTGGTTGGCCGACACGCTCCACCGTATGGGCTTTAAGATAGGCATTTACAGCGATGCCGCCGAGCACACGTGTGCCGGTGCTTTTGGCTCCTTAGGCTACGAGGCCGCTGATGCGCGGCAATACGCCGAGTGGGGTATGGACTTGCTGAAATACGACTACTGCGGTGCGCCGAACGATATGGCGGAGGCACAGCGTCGTTACACCACGATGGGGCGCGCCCTTGAAGCCAGCGGACGCAAGATACTCTTTTATATGTGCGAGTGGGGACAGCTTGCTCCTTGGCTATGGGCCAGCGAGACTGGTGCTACGTGTTGGCGCACCACCTACGACAGCCGTGACTTCTGGGACTGGCGTGGCTATGACGACTCCGGACACGTCGGCGTGGTGCAAGGCCTGGACGGTATGAAAAACCTTTGGCCCTACAGCGGTGTCAACCGCTTCAACGATGCCGATATGATGATGGTGGGGCTTCACGGCACGGGCAAATCATCGAGCTTTGATGCCCAGCACTATCTTGACATCACGGGGCAGCCCCAATACGTCGGGATGACGCAAGAGGAGTATCAGAGCCAGTTTTCTCTGTGGGCGATGATGTCCTCTCCGCTCACGCTGTCTTTCGACATTCGTCACATCAGCGACGATGACCTACGTATCATTTCCAACACCGAGATGATTCGCATCAACCAAGATGCGATGGGTCAGCAAGCCGAGGTAGTGTGCGACACCCTTTTGTCTGGCGGCCAGCGTGTTGAGGTGTTTCTCAAAGAACTTGCAAACGGTGATATCGCTGTGGCGGTGTTTAACCGCGCCGATAGCCCTGCCACACTTTGCCTCACTCCTGCTATGCTCCGTCTTCAGGGTGCTGACCTCTTATTCCACGATGTATGGGGTGTTTCGTCACGCGACCGCTTTATGCCATCCGACGGGCTTCCCGTGAAAGTGGAGAGCCACCAAACACGCGTGTTTCGCGTAAAGAGAGTGTAGTTGCGCGCCGAAACAAGAGCCACACATCCCCCCCCCTTTTTTTTCCTATCACCAACAACCAAAACAAACTTATGGGTCGTTCTGTAAATTGGCAGGATTGTTTTTGTTCTACCTTGTAGCAGGGTTAGTCTTAGGCACACCGCCGCCGTAGCGAGAGGGTTTAAGACAAGAGACGTCCGCACGCGCGAGAGAGAGACAAAAAGCAGTCAGCCATATAAAGGGCATAAATCCTGATTTTATAGAACGCCCCCTTAACCTCCTAAAAACCGATATTTTATTTTGAGCTTATTTTTTGAAACAACCTCTGCGCCGAGTGCCACGACCTTTGCCCAAAAACTACTTCGTGCCGAAGCCGTGCGCTTACAGCCCCAAGAACCCTTTACGTGGGCGAGTGGCTGGCGTTCCCCCATTTATTGCGACAACCGTCGCCTGCTTTCATTCCCCGACATCCGCACATACGTGAAGCACGGCCTTTGCTATCTTGCCGCCAAGCATTTTTCAGAGGCCGATGTAGTGGCCGGCGTGGCCACCGGTGCCATTGCTATGGGTGCCCTCGTAGCCGATGCGTTGGAAAAACCGTTTGTTTATGTGCGCCCCAAGCCTAAAGACCATGGTATGGGCAACCAGATAGAAGGCCGCCTGCCCGAGGGGACTCGTGTCCTTGTGGTGGAAGACCTCATCTCCACCGGCGGAAGCAGCCTCAAGGCCGTAGCGGCTCTCCGGCGCGAGGGCGCACAGATAGAAGGTATGGTGGCCAGCTTTACATACGGCTTCCCCGTGGCCGAGGCCGCCTTCAAAGATGCCGGGGTGGAACTGCGTACACTCTCCGACTACCACCACGTCCTGCAAGTAGCCGTAAGTCAAGGTTATATCACAGCCGAGCAAGAGAAAGTGCTGTCCCGCTGGCGAGAGAACCCCGCAGAGTGGCTGCCATAACGGTTGCCGTTGTTGCGTATCTTGTCAGACGAAGCCTTTAGCGTGTTTTTGTAATCTCATTCTGACCATAAATATCCCTATGCAAACGTTTGAAAGTGGACAGAAAACCATGTCCCGTCCTGTTGCCGAAGCCTTTGCCCGCCTTAGCGACCTCTCGGCTTTGGCCTCGTTGCGCGAGAAGCTCAGCACCCCTGAAATAGCAGGAAAATTAGAACAGGTGCCCGCCGAGTATCGCGACACCGTGCGCAGCACCCTTCAAGCCATTCAGTGCGATGCCGATAGCGTAAGCGTGCAGTCGCCTCTCGGAGCCATAGCAATGCGTATCGTAGAGCGGCAAGCACCAAACAAAGTGCGCCTTGAAGCCGAGAAATCGCCCATTCCTGCAACGCTTACCCTAAACCTTCAGCCCGCAGGCGAGGCCGCCACAAATCTACAGGTAGTAATAGAAGCCGACATCCCCTTTCTGATGCGCGGCATGCTCAGTGGCCCACTCGCCAAAGCCGCCGACGGATTGGCCAACGTGCTGGCTATGGTGTAACGCTTTCCAACCGTCTTATGTCGTTCAAGCACACCCTGCCGCTCTTGTTGCTGCTCTTTTCCTGCTCCACCGATAGCGTGGAGAACGCATACAGTAACTTGCCAGCCAACTTCGTGTTTCGCTCCTGTGCCAGTGTGCCACAGATGCGGGCAGCATTGGGTGCCAGCCCCGGCTCTTTCTTTACCGTACGAGCCACATCCGACAATCGCTATATCATCACCTCCAACGACGATCTCGCAAATCCCTACACCTATCTTAAAGATGCCGTAGATCAAAAAGTGTCGTATATCTGTCGGGCAGGCTTTGTCATAGGCACACCGGTGATGTCGGGTACGCTCGAGGCCTACGACCTGGCGTGTCCCAACTGCTACCGCGCGCTGGTGAGTCGGCCTCTCACGTTTGAGACGCGTACACGTTTGGCGTGCTCACGTTGCGGGTGTGTGTACAGCCTGAACGATGCGTCAGGCATACTTATTGAGGGCGACGGGCAGGCCAAAGTGTTGATGCGTTACCACGCTACATACGATGGGCTGAACAACCTGAGCGTTTATAACTAAGCCGAGCCGTAACTCCTCATAACAGATCTACCGGCAACTGTGAGCTGGCTTTTTCTATCACAAACCCCTCGATTTTTTTGTGCCTCGGGCGGCAGAAAAACATAGTCCTTTTGATTTTAAAATCAATGGCTTTGATTTTAAAATCAATCCGATTGATTTTAAAATCAATCGGACTATGTTTTTTCTTAGTCCCAACCTTTTTTTTCGTTAACGGACAAAGTATTTTCAGCATCCCTCTTGGCACGTAGAACATAGTGACGAAGTTATGACGATATCCCTTTCCGTAAGCACGGCATTGCGCCGCGTCGCCCCGGAGTTTGTGGGCGGAGCCCTGATGTGCGACTGTGTAACGGCCTCCTCACCTACGCCGCCCCCGTTGTGGGAAATGATTACACAGGAGAGCCAGGCACTACGCCGTGAATACGATGTCCTCAGCCTGCGCCGCCGCAAAGGCATCCTCGAAACGCGCGAGACATATCGCCGGGCAGGCCTCGACCCCTCGCGCTACCGCCCCTCGTGCGAACAACTCGCCCGCCGTGTGCTTCAAGGCAAGAGCCTCTTCAGCGTCGGAGTAGCCGTGGATATAGGAAACCTGGTGTCGCTGCGCACAGGATGCTCCGTGGGCGTGATAGATGCCGAGCGAGTAGCGGGAGGACGTGCCGTGCTCGGTATCGGACGCGACGACGAGCCCTACGAAGCCATCGGGCGCGGGCTGTTGCATATCCTGAATATGCCCGTTTACCGCGATGCCATAGGAGCCTTTGCCACGCCGACGAGCGATTCCGTGCGCACCAGCATCACAGCACATACACGTTGCCTACTCGTGCTTCTCAACGGCTACCACGGCGACAGCAGTGCCATACGCTCGGGGTTGGACTTCACCGCAGAACTCTTGAAACAATATGGCGCGGCAACAAATATCAGGACCTTCCTCTACTAATCCCTTCCCAAAGCGTTGGCAATCTCCGCACACAGCCGGAATTGCACTAAATCAGTCATTCGCACTGATTTTTTTACGGAAAAACGTATCTTTGCCGCTGCAACACAAAACTGAAACTAAACAATGTCATTTTTTTCTAAACTCTTCAAACGAAAACCTAAGACGCAGGAGGTCGGCTGGCGCGTGGGGGGCATCGAAGATTTTATGATGCTCATCCGCGTGTATTACCAAAGTTTAATGGCCTCCAACCTGGGCATTACCAACTTGGCCGCCTTGCCCGATTTGCGCGTCTTTAAGCAGACGCTAAAAGTACCCACCGCCGGCAACCGCCTCGGCGTGAGCGAGAAAAACAGAAGCCGGAAAATGCTTATCGACATCTACGGCCTGAGCGAGGACTTCTTTAAGGAGATAGACGCAAGCGTGAAAAAGAACTGCCGCAACGTGCAGGCCATGCAACGCTATCTGTATCAATTCCAAGGCTTCTCGCAAGAACTAATGATGCTTATGGGCAACCTGATGAAGTGGAAATTTCGTCTGCCGGGCTTTATGAAAGGCACCCTGCGCGCTATGACACAACGCACGGTGCAGGACATCCTGACCAAAAACAACTGGAAAGATGCCAGTGTGCGACAAGCCGTGGCCAAAGTGCGCCAAGGCCAAGCCCAACTCGGATATTCCGAACAGTGGATGACGGAATATGTCTATAATGTCGTGGTACTCGCCAAGAAAGAACCCAAGCCCGACGATGCCCAAACAGCAAAAAAATAACGCTCATCAATGACCGCCGCCGAGCAACGCACCTTGCAAGAATTTGAAACACGCGTGCGCCAACTTATGTTGGACTTCCGACGTATGCGTGCCGACAACCGTGCGTTGCAACGTAGCACCGACGAGGCGCAAAGGCAAACCCAAGCGTTGCGCTCAGAAAACGCCAGCCTGAAGCAACAACTCTCCGCCCTACGCTTAGCCCACGTCGTGCAGATGGAGCAGGGCGACATAAAAACGGCACGCGCCAAAATAAATAAAATGCTGCGCGAAATAGACAAATGCATCGCACTACTCGGTGCATAGCCCACAGACTCACCAAAAACAAACGGCAACAACTTCAAAGAACGACACACAACAATAGAACCAAGTTCTCAATACGGCAAAACACCCTTTCCCTGAAGCAACACTATGTCAGACAAAATACAAATACGACTTAACGTGGGGCGCAACGTCATACCGCTCACGGTGTCAATGGAGAAAGAGCACGTCTATCGCGAAGCCGCCCACGCCATACAGGACAAGTTCAACCGCTACCGTACAAAGTATCCCGAGCAGGGAGAAGAGCGCTACCTCTCCATCGTGTTGCTCGACTTTGCCGTGCGGGCACTCCTGGCCGAGCAAGAGGCCGATAGCGAACCGTTCAACCGAGCCATCGTTGCGCTCAACAACGAACTTGCCCAGTTGCAGAACGAGGGCTGACATTCCACAACGAGACAACCACGTCTCAAAACCCCGAAGCGAAGAAACAACTATTTTGAACTTTTGCGTGTAGCCAGAAGAGCAAAGCGAAGCCGCGTCAGCAATGCCTTGGCGAGCAAAAGTCAGTTAACAACGAACCTATAAACACTACACTCCAATGCTTGTAAATATAATTGTAGGCGTGGCCGCCATTATCATAGGCTGCGCTGCTGGCTACTTTCTCTTTCGTTACGTAGTCAACGGGAAATTCAAAGAATCCATTGCTGAAGCCGAGCGACAGGCTGAAGTGATGAAAGAAAAGAAACTACTGGAAGTCAAGGAGAAATTCCTTAACAAGAAATCAGAGCTTGAAAAAGAGGTGCAGCAACACCGCCAAAAAATTTCCCAGATAGAGAACAAACTCAAACAGCGCGAGATGAGCCTCAGCCAACGCCAGGACGACCTCTCGCGCCGCAAACAAGACCTCGACGGGCGCCAACAGCGGCTCGACCAACAAAAGAGTGCCCTGCAGAAGAAAGAGGAGGAACTCTCGCGTATGCAACTCAAAGAGCGCGAGAAACTTGAGGAACTCAGCGGTCTCACCGCCGAAGAAGCAAAAAACCGCCTCATCAAAGCTATGGAAGAGGAGGCACGCACAGAGGCGCAGTCGCTCATCAACGAAATGATTGACGATGCCAAGATGACGGCCAACAAGGAGGCTAAGAAAATCATCATTCAGAGCATGCAGCGCGTGGCGAGCGAAACGGCAATAGAAAACAGCGTCACCGTCTTCCATATCGACAGCGACGAAGTGAAAGGCCGTATCATAGGCCGCGAGGGCCGCAACATACGCGCCCTGGAAGCCGCCACAGGAGTGGAGATCGTTGTTGACGACACACCCGAGGCCATTGTCATCAGTGCTTTCGACCCCGTGCGGCGCGAGATAGCCCGCCTCGCCCTTCACCAACTCATTGCCGACGGACGTATCCACCCCGCACGGATAGAGGAGGTAGTGGCCAAAGTGAGCCACCAAGTGGAGGAAGAAATAGTGGAGACCGGCAAACGCACCGCTATCGACCTCGGCATCCACGGCCTCCATCCCGAACTTATCCGCATCATCGGCAAGATGAAGTATCGCTCCAGCTATGGTCAGAACCTCTTGATGCACGCCCGCGAGACCGCTAACCTTTGCGCGGTGATGGCCGCCGAACTCGGCCTAAACACCAAGAAAGCAAAACGCGCCGGACTGCTTCACGACATCGGCAAGGTGCCCGACGAAGAGAACGATATGCCCCACGCACTCTATGGAGCCAAACTCGCCGAGCGCTATAAGGAAAAGCCCGAGATTTGCAACGCTATCGGAGCTCACCACGACGAGATAGAAATGGAGACACTCATCGCCCCCGTCGTGCAGATCTGCGATGCCATCAGCGGTGCACGCCCCGGTGCGCGCCGTGAGATTGCAGAGGCTTACGTCAAGCGCCTTAACGACTTGGAGAGCATCGCTATGAGCTATCCCGGCGTGACAAAGACCTATGCCATCCAAGCCGGACGCGAGCTGCGTGTAATAGTGGGTGCCGACAAGATTGACGACACACAACTCGACGGGCTCAGTGCCGACATAGCACGGCGCATACAAGACGAGATGACTTACCCCGGACAAGTGAAAATAACCGTCATTCGCGAAACACGCTCCGTAAGCATCGCCAAATAGCACTCACGCGGCACGATGAAGCCCCTGCTACACATAACAACGAATAACAACCCGTGTGCTACGCCGCACATCTTACCAAAAGGTGTGGCCGCGAGAGAGCAGGTGCAATGCCTCCGACAGATTGCAGTACTCCTGTTGTGCCTCGTCGCACAGACAGCCACCTTTGCCCAGGATGCCTTGTTTCGCGCCAGCGAGAACGTACAGTACTCCTTAGAACTCGGAGTGAGTAGTGCTATCCACAACAACCCGTTCTGGCTACAAGCCAACCGCTACGGCCTTTCGAGCGTGAAAAACCAGAACGGTTACGCCCTGGCCGGCGTGTTCCGCGAAACAACCGCCGATACGGGCTATGTGTGGAGCATAGGATATGGCGCACAGGCGGGCGTGGCCTACGGCTTCACCTCCATTCCCGTTATCCAACAACTCTACGCCGACTTTCATTTCAAACGCTTCAATATCTCCGTCGGAAGTAAGGAACGCCCGATGGAACTCAAAAACAACCTATTAAGCACAGGTTCGCAGACATTGGGTATCAATGCGCGCCCCGTGCCGCAGGTACGCGTTGAGGTGACCGATTGGTGGAACATCATTCCGCGCGCCAAGTGGCTCGCCGTGAAAGGACACTTCGGCTACGGCATACTCTCCGACACGTGGTTTGAACAGAGTTACCTCAAAAGCGGACAACACCACGTGCGCTGGCCGCTGTATCACAGCAAAGCGGGCTATCTGAAAATCGGACAGGAAGAGAAATTCCCTCTTACGCTTGAAGGCGGACTGGAGTGGGCAACGCTGTTTGGCGGGAGTGCCAAAAACGTGAACGACCAACAAGGCTTCAACTACTCTATGGGCTATGGACCTATGGGGTTTGTGAAAGCTATCTACGGCGGGGGAAGCGACAAGAGCGACGGCATATATGCTAACGCAGCCGGAAACACGTTGGGCAGTTGGGTGGTACGCCTGACGGCCTTTCCGGGGAGATGGAAGGTCAGTGCCTATGCCGACCATTTCTTTGAAGACCACTCGCAACTCTTCCTCGAATACGGTTGGCGCGATGCCTTATTAGGCCTTGAAGTCACACCACCCGAGAACCCCGTTGTCAGTTCTTTCGTCTATGAATACGTAACGACAAAAAACCAGAGCGGACCCGTTTACCACGACCACACCGATGCTGTGCCCGACCAGATTTCAGCCGCCGACAACTACTACGTCCACAACGCATATACCGGATGGGTACACTGGGGGCAGCCAATAGGAAACCCCTTATACTACACCGCGCTTTATGCCGACAACGGCACGCTCGCCATCAGCGGAAATCGCTTCAACGCCCACCACGTAGCACTTATGGGCAACCCCTCGCCGAGGCTGGCCTATCGACTGATGTTTACCCACACCACAAACTGGGGTACTTATGCCCTACCGTACGCCGAGACGAAGCAGAATAACAGTCTCCTGGCCGAGGTGTCGTGGCAACCGAAGCCGCATACACGGCGCAACTATTTAGGCTACGGCTCGAAACAACGTTTTTGGGACGGATGGGGCGTGACAGCCGCCTTTGCCTACGACCGCGGCTCCCACCTCGGTAACAACACGGGCATACAAGTGACGCTCTCAAAGCGCGGATGGCTCACCTATTAAATACCAATAGACCAATGTTCGGCTTCTTCACCCCCCACGCCCACACAAAGAAACACGCCAGAATAGGCCTTGCTGCTGTGATGATGCTCACGCTAATGAGTGCGTGCCAAAAATATAGCGATGAGGACTATGAAGGCCACTGGCAACTCACCGAGATAGCCCTTGCCGACGGCACCGATGCACACAACGTGAAAGCCGACGGCATCTATTGGCGTATGCAACTCAACGTGTTGCAAATCATAAGCACCGGCATACCAATAGAAACCAACCCCGGAGAGGTGATTGCTAAGTTTAATGTGAGCGATGGCGTACTCCACCTCTATGAAATCTATCACAGCGAGCGCGAGGCCGATATTCTTATCACCGAGGCAGATGATGCGTTGACGCTGAAGCCATACGGCATCACCGCTCCCACAGAAGACTATCACATAGACCACCTCTCATCGTCCAGCCTTGTACTTACATCGGCTACCCGACGGCTCTCGTTCCGTAAGTTTTAAGCGGATTCCAAATTACTCACACTCTGGGAGCGCAGGCTCTGGGAGCGCAGGCGGCTCGCCTGCACCATTTTGCAAGCGAGCCGCCTGCGCTCCTGCATACAACTTGCCCTAAAAGGGCTATAGCCTTCAGCCCAAGGCAGCACCCTGGGTATGTGGCAGGAGGGATATGCGCCCTGTAAGGGCAACAGCATTTCAACGACTAAGAGCTGTTGTCCTTACAGGGCGATTATATAGGCTCAGCGGATTTCCCCAGTTGATAAAGCCTGGGCTAATTAAGAATAAAGTGT
>CALFJG010000040.1 GCA_937877625.1 uncultured Prevotellaceae bacterium | reverse complement strand
AGAGGAGTGGGAGACATCAAGTTCTTTATGTTCAGACTCGCTACACTTTATTCTTAATTAGCCCAGGCTTTATCAACTGGGGAAATCCGCTGAGCCTGTCTTACAGCCGTAAGTGTGGCACGCGGCCTAATGTGGCTCAGCGGTAAAAAAGAAACAGAGCACACGGCCTAATAGCGCAAGCGCATAGCCAACGACAAGATGCTAATGGCGACATTGGGTCTAAAGGAAGTCTGCGGCAAATTACTGACCTGACGGACAGGAACTTGATACAAGGCCTACGCGCAAGGGTGAGGCTGCCGAACAAGCCAATGCCCAATAGCTGTTCGGAATGCGTATGGTAAATCAAGCAGGTATAAGTGTGAAAGATTTTAATAGCAGTGCGAGGCTTTGTATAGTTGTCTGATAGTTGTATTTTTGTGAGCCAAAACGGGCAAATATGGATTACGCTTCACTTTTTAATTATTGGCTTCACGCTCTTTCGGCTTTTTTTACGGCATCCGACGGGTTGATGTTGTTTAACAGCGTAGGCTTCTGGGCGTTGTTTGTGGTGTTTTTGTTGTTTTATACGCCGCTACGCCAGCGCAGGCGGGGTTTGATGATGCTTTACGTTGTGGCTTTCAGTTTGTTTTTTGCTTATAAGGCCAACGGTGTGTTGATGCTCCTGCTTCCTGCCACTGCGCTATGCACTTGGATGCTTGTCTGTGGCATGCGCGAGGCCGTGGGACATAGTGTGCGAAAAGCCTGGCTTACTATAATCGTGTTGCTCAACCTTTTGCCGCTGGTTTATTTTAAGTATGCCAACTTCCTCGGCATCTCGTTTGCTGCCATCGTAGGAAAGAATTTTTCCCCGTGGGACATCGCGTTGCCTGTGGGCATTTCTTTTTATACGTTTCAGGGGATAAGTTATGCCGTTGACGTTTATCGTGGGCGTTTTTGCTTGCATGCTTCGCTTTTAGAGTATGTTTTCTATTTGACGTTTTTCCCTTTGCTTCTTGCAGGACCTATTACTCGCGCAGAGACGCTTTTCCCGCAGATGCGCAGTCCTTTTCGGGTGTCTAAGCGTTTAGTGTGGTGGGGGCTGTGGCTTTTTATAGTCGGATTGTTAAAGAAGAGTGTTTGTGCCGATTATCTTGCGCAGTTTGTAAATCTTGTATTTTACGACCCGGCGGCTTACAGCGGGTTTGAAAATTTGATGGCGGTGGCAGGCTACACGCTTCAGATTTATTTAGATTTCAGTGGTTATAGCGATATGGCCATAGGTTTAGCTGCAATGCTGGGTTTTCGTCTGCGCGACAACTTTAACGCTCCCTATCAATCGCTTAACGCCACGGAGTTTTGGCATCGTTGGCATATCAGTCTTTCTACTTGGTTTCGGGATTATTTGTATATCCCGCTCGGCGGTAACCGTAAGGGCAGAGTTCGCACGTATGTGAACAATTTTGTGACGATGGTAGTGGCTGGTGTGTGGCATGGTGCTTCTTGGATGTTTGTGATTTGGGGTGCAATGCACGGTGTGGCGTTGGCTGTCCATAAGTTTTGTAAACAATTGTTTTTGGACAGGCTGCCCACGTCTTGGTATATAAAAATTCTGGCTTGGACAGTCACAATGGTGTTTCTGATGTCAACGTGGGTGTTTTTCCGCGCGCCATCGATGGATATCGCTCTTGGTGTGTTCTCTCAGATATTCAGCGACTTTGATATGGCATATTTGCCGCCATTTATTCAGACGCGAGCGATGTGGTGTGCTGTGTTTGTGGTTGCGGCCTTGTTCCATACTTTGCGCCACCGCCACACGCTTCGTTTGTCGGTTTTATTTATACGTTCGCCTTGGTTGCTGAAACTTCTTGTGTTTGCTATCGCCGTGCAGTTGGCAGTAGAATTTAGCCAGAGTACGGTGCAACCATTTATCTATGCGGGGTTCTAATTCCTCTTTCAATCTCATACGGATATGAAACGCTTGTTATTTCTTTTTCTCTTCTCCCTGTTCTTTGCATCGAATGTTGCTTGTCAGACACGTTCTTTTGTGAAAGCTACCGACAGCCGTTTGGCTTTTGTGGGTCGTACGCTTACACGTACTGATGCAGTCGTTTGGTCGTATCCTGGTGTGCAGTTCTTTGCTGAGTTTGAAGGCACGTCTGTGTCGTTAAGCACAAAGCCGCGCTGCGGCTTCTTCGTGGTAGAAATTGATGGCGGCGAGCCGTTCAAGGTGGAGAGCGGCGAGCAGGAGGAAATCCCTTTGTCCGTAGGCCTCGCTCCAGGACGGCATACGTTGCACGTTACTTATGCTGTGGAGGGTTTGCTCTTTAAGCCCGAGCTTTATGGCTTGTGGCTTGACGAGGGGTGTACGTTGGGTGCACGTCCGTCGTTGCCCTCCCGTCGGTTGGAGTTTATTGGTAATAGTATCACGTGTGGCTATGGTATTGAGGATACGGTTGGCTTGAAGAAATTTTCCTACAGTACGCAAAACCATTACTATACTTATGCGGCTCTTACGGCTCGTGCGTTAGGGGCTCAGTGCCAGGTAGTGGCGCGTAGTGGCATAGGCATTTATCGCAACTGCAACGGCAATCGAGGTGGCGACAGCAACACGATGCAGGCCCTCTATCCGTTCACACTCTTTGGTACGAGTGGTGTGCGCTGGGATTTTTCGCGCTATCAGCCCGACGTGGTGTGCGTGAACCTCGGCACGAACGATACGACATCGCCTGGCTACGACACCAACTTGCTCGCTGCAGCCTATAAGAAATTCTTGCACACGCTTCGCGGGCATTATCCTCAGGCTAAGATCGTGTTGCTCACGGGTACGATGCTTTCTGGCACGCGGCTCTCCGATGTGAAACGTGCACAACAAGCGGCTGTTGACGATGCCCGTCGCCGTGGAGATAGCGAGGTGTATCGTTTTGACTTCATGCCCGGGGATGGTTCTCTTGGTTATGGCACGCATAAACACCCCTCTCTGCGCCGCCACGCACGTATGGCAGAGGAGTTGGTGCCGTTCTTACGCACGATTACGGGGTGGCAGTGAGGGCGAGTGCCACAATATGTGCGTGGTATTCTTTGAAGAAAACCTCAGAGGAGTAAGGGGTACTGGTTGTGGCCTTGATGTCGTTCAGTTGAACGATGTTAACATCGGTGATAGCCGTTGCCTTTGTGCTGTAGGCCTTGAACACTGCTTCTTTTGTGCACCAAATGCGTGTTGCCGTAGCGATATCTTCGTTGAGGTGTAGTGTTTCTTTTTCTCTCTTGCTGATGATGCGTGGCATCACGCGAAGGGTGCGCGGTGCTATGGCTTCCACGTCAATGCCAAGTGGCTTGTCGGACAGCGCAAATGCTACCATACGTTGTGTGTGTGCAATGCTAATGAAGGGTGCTGCGCTACGGTTGAGATACGGACACCCTTCGGGTGTGTGGCAGAGGTCGTGTGGATTGTACCCAGCGGCGGCAAGTAGTTGTAAGGCCGTGTGTTGTTGCTGCTGAAGCGAGAGGGCATTCTCTTCCTCTGTTGCTGTCGCGAGCCAGACGCTCGTGCCGTGTATGCTAAACGTTTCAGTCAGCATCGCTCTCGGCAGGCGTGATGCGTTTTACACGCAGTTTGCTTATTCGTCGGCCTTCCACTTGCACCACTTCGATTTGCAGCCCGAAAGCCTCAACCGTGTCGTGCAGGGCGGGGAAGCCGTCGGCGAGTGCCAGCACAAGGCCTGCCGCTGTTTCTGCCTCGCCACTTTGTTCGCCCACTTGTTCCTCGTTGAGTTTGAAGAAGGTACAGAAGTCGGACAGGCTTGTTTCTCCCTCTACGATAAAGTCGTTCGTGCCTAACTGGATGAAGCGTTGTTGTTCCTCGTCGAACTCGTCTTGTATCTCGCCGAATATCTCTTCCCAAATGTCTTCCATTGTCACTACGCCGGCCATGCTGCCATATTCGTCAACGACTACGGCGATATGTACACGGTTTTTCTTGAATTCGCGCAGGAGGTCGCGAATAGGTTTGTTTTCGGGAATATAAAAGGGCTGGCGTACGAGGCGTTGCCACTCAAAGTCATTGGATTTGTCAAGGTGTGGCAGGAGGTCTTTGATATAGAGAATGCCGCGTATGCGGTCGGGCGAATCGTCATAGACCGGCACGCGCGAGTAGTTTTCCTCTTCTATGCGTTTCAGTACGTTTTCAAATTCCTCGGTAGCGGGCAGGGCAAAGACGCGCGAGCGTGGTGTCATCAGGTCGCCTGCCGTTTCATCGCCGAAGCGCAGAATGCTCTTCATTATTTCCTTTTCGCTCTGGTTGCCACCTGTGTCGTAGTTTTCTATGGCGCGTTCCAAATTCTCCAGCATAGCATCGGGGTCGTCGCCTACATTGTTTTGCGTTTGCTCGGCGGATAGGATGAAAGGCTGCACCAAGCGTACGAGGAAATGTGTCAGCCCTACGGTGTGGCTAATGAATGCTACGACATAACTTGCTGCTAACCGCTGTGGCAGGATGCCTGCTACGGCAATGGCTATGAGTGCCAGCACGGCGGCGGCAAGTGGCAGACTGGTGCGCCCCCAGAGATGTAGCACGGCGGCCAACCCCGCAGCGGTGAATACCACGAGCATCAGGCTGCGATAGAGCATCACTGCTTGTCGCAACTGATGGGGATGTGCCAGTAGTGTGGCCAGTTTTTGGCGTTTTTTGTCGGAGAGATGTCGCAGTCGCCGCGCGGCATCGGCACTCAGGGTGGTAAATCCGCGTTCTACAGCCGAGGTGAGCGCGAGGCCGATGAACGCCAGCGCGCAGAGCGAAAGTAAAACGTAGGCTACGGGTGTGAGCATTCCTTTGTGGGGTTAGGTGTTAGTGGCGTTGCTGTTTGCTTTGGCTTGCGATTCTGCACGTGAGGTGAGCAGTTCAATGTTGTTGGCCCAAACCTCGGTGATGGTGTGCTCGCGGCCTTTTTTATCCGTCCATTCGCGGGTGCGCAGTTCTCCTTCTACGTAGAGTTTATCACCTTTGTGTACATAGCGTTCCACAATTTCGGCCAGCCGACGCCAGAGAACGATGCGGTGCCACTCGGTTCTCTCGGGTACTTCAGTGCCACTTTGTAGGCGATAGGCGCGCGTGGTGGTGGCCAGGCTGACCAGTGCGGTGGCTACGCCGGCGTCAACGTATCTTACTTCGGGCTCACGCCCCACGTTGCCAATGAGCATTACTTTGTTGAGGGACATTGTTTTTTTTTCTATGATTTAAGCTGCTTTTTTTCTCGTCTGACTTTTCCGGCAGGATGTTATATGTGTTCTGGGGCGGTGTGATGGCTCCCGTTGAACGCGCAGCGTGTGCGAGCGTTCTATGTGTGTCGGGTACGGCTGCCCCGCTTCGTTATCTTAATCTGTCTGCTGCTCTCACAAGGCGTTCGTCGTGGCGTATGGCGCGTATGGCGAGCAGGGTGAAGACGATGGAGATGAGAAGCATAGCGAGGGTGGGCGAGGGGTGTGCAGTGCTTCCGGGTAATAGTTTGCCGAGGTTATATACTTGCAGGCACGTTAGTGTGGCGGCACATAGGTCGGCAATAATGGCTGAGCGGCAGGTGCGTGCTTGGTTCTTGCGGTTCTTATAGCCGCAGATGGCTATGAGGCGCAGCAGTGTGGCAAGCACGAGGAACAGCCCGGGCATCCATTGCGGAAGGCTTGTCTCGACTGCTTGTCCGCCCATTGTGGTGGTAAAGGCTTTTACTATGGCTGCTGGAGTGTCCGGGTTGGCGGGGGCGTAGGACGTGCCGAGGATGGTGAAGCACAAAATAAGGCTGCACAGGGCTGCAAGGAATAGATAGATGGTTTGTATGCGTTGTATCATAGCGGGTATGAAGTTTTTTAGTGTTTGGTTTCTTGCTTTTAAGGTTTCAATAGGGAAAGAAATGCTAAAGCCCACAAAAGACACAAACTTGCGGTGTTTTTTAGTGGGCTTTGTGTGGGTTCTGTAATAATAGGCTTTGAAATGCTCTTAGGTGGATTTTACTTCAGACCCGCTGAAGCGTAGCGCGTGCTACGGCTCATGTGCTTGGAGGCAAATATGCCGAAATGAGATAAGAGCTGACAAGGAAATTCATTGAGCGTTTAATAGGCTGCATACACCTTAGTCGTCAAGTTTTTCTTTGTCGCGTTCGGGATTGTGGTAGTAAACGTTGCCTTCTTCAAACTCTTCGGTGGCAATGAGTGTGGGCTTAGGGAGTTTCTCGTAGTAGCGCGATATTTCTATCTGTTCGCGGTTTTCAAAAGTCTCTTCTAACGTGTCGTTGCCCTGTGCGAATTCTTTGAGTTTGCGTTGTAGGTCGTTTTTCATCTCGCTGGCAATTTGGTTAGCCCGCTTCGACATAATGACAACGCTCTCGTAGATGTTTCCGGTGTCTTCGCACATTTCCATAAGGTTGTGCGTAACGGTGTTGGTGGGGGCTTTTGTTTTTTTGTAGTCCATATTGTGTGTGGTGTTGTTTGCTTGTGTGTGGTGTGGGTTTAGTTTTATTCTTAGTTATCTGAGTCGGTGGAGATTTGTACGTGGCGTGTGTGTTTGTTGTAAAGTTGGTCGGCTAATTGCCGTCGGCTTGAGGTGGGAAATTCGTCAATAAAGTTTTTGTATTCCTCAATGGCATCGGCGAGGCGTTCTTCGCGGCGTGATAGGACGCTTTGGTCGGCGAGGTCGAACTTAGCCTGGAGTATGAGGAAGAGGAAATCCTCGCGGCGTTTCATATAGGGATAGTCGCGCAGGGCATTTTCGGCGGTGGTGATGCAGGCTTGGTAGTTGCTGCCTCCGCTGGAGCAATTGAGGAAGTAGGAACCGAGGTCGTAATAGAGTTTTGCCGAGAGCCATTCTTTTTCTATAAGTTGGTCTTGCAGTTCAAACATTTTTTCGCGTGCATCGTTAGCCAGTGGGCTGCGCGGATAGTTTTCCAGAAAGGCGGAGAACGTTCTTATGGCATCGTAGGTGGAGGTTTGGTCGAGTTTTACCTCGGGCACGTTTTTGTAGTAAGCCATTGCGCAGTTGTAGTACGCCTGTTCGTTGTAACGTCCTCGTGGGAAGTCGTCGATGTATTTTTTGAGGATGGTCGCTGCTGCTTCGTAGTCGCGCGCGTGTAGTGTGGCCAAACCGTGCATAAAGAGGGCTTCCTCGCCCACTTCGGTGCCTCGCAGGGCGGGCAGCACCTGGTTGAGCAGGTCGGCGGCGCGGCTGTAATGACCGCGGACATAGAATTCTTTGGCAGCCTCGTATTTGAAATATGGGTCGGTGGATTTTTGCACGGCACTGTAGTTGCTGCAAGCGGCGAGTACGCCAGCAAGACAGAGCGTGGCTATAAGGTGGGCGGTCTTCATTGCGATGATGTTTTTTCAGCCTGCAAATATACGCTTTGTGCCTTATTTGGCAAACGCTGTGGATTGAAAATCGGATGCCGCGCTTTTTCTTTTGTTTGTTTTGCTGTTATGGGCGGCGGAAACAGGGAAAAATGGTGTGAATAGTTGAATGTTTTCTATGTCTTATCGCAGTGGATAGTGGTGCTGCGCTTTTCTGTGGACTGTTTTCCTTTCTTGAAGCAAAAGGTAAGAAAAATTCAAGTTTCGGAAGTAGTGAAAGCCTACCAGTGTCGTAGGTGTAGCCACCAAGGTGCAACCCACTCGAAGCGTCGGCGGCTCGCCTGCATCATTTCGCACGCGAGCCGCATGCGTTCCCAGATGCACGCGAGCCGCGTGCGCTCATAGCATCGTCCGACGGTGTTTAAACTTAGTCCGATTGATTCTAAAATCAAAGGCTTTGATTTTAAAATCAATCGGCTTGATTTTAAAATCAATCGGACTATGTTTAGACGCCGTCCGACCACGATAAAACGCTGTCCAACCTATTTCCTCTTTCCCGCGTTTGCCCTCCTCAATGCGATGCTACGGCTATGATTCAAGTGTCGGGAGTGATGAAAACATACCCGTGATGCAGGCAAGGCCTCCGAGGTGAAACTGTAAGGCAGCACAGGCATCCTTGTCTGCAAAATGATGCAGGCGAGCCGCGTGCGCTCTGGCATACGGTTCGCCTGCTTGCCCTATAAGGGAGACAGCATCGTTATGCTCGTCGCCTTTCTATGGCTTGCGAAACTTGAAAAAGAAAAATCTGTTTGCCTCTGGCAGGACGTTTCAAGGATTGTTAGTCTTCGGTCTCTTCCTCGTTGTCGTCGGTGTCCCACCATTCGTTGCGGCGGGTGTAGATCTCGTCATCGCCTATTGTGTCGTGGACACTGGGCGGCGGGGTGAGCATATTGTCGGAGGCTATTTCTACGGGGCGTAGGCGAGGCTGGTCGGTGTATATTTTCTTTGTAGCGTGCATAAGAAGTGTTGAAATTATTTTCTCTCTACTTTACATAAACTTTCTTTCCTCCTACGATGTAGAGGCTGCCTTTTTTAGGGTTGAAGACGCGCCGTCCTTGTAGGTCGTAGATGAGCGTGTCGGCGGGGAATCTGTCGGCAAAAGAGGTGCCGGTGGTGATGTCGCCAATGGCAGTGAGCGTGTCGAAGTCGAGTACGAAACTGCGCACCTCGGCTCCGCTACGCGGCAGGATGAGCCAGCTTTTCTGTTCGGCGGTGATGGCGAACGGTGCGCCGTCGTCGGCTCCGTAGTAGAAGCCCATATTTGCGCCTTGGTAGGTGGTGAGTTTATAGAAGCGGTATTCGCTTGCCGATACGCCGCTTGCCGTGGCGAGGTCGTCGGCGGCTACAGTGGCCATACTGCCACGGAGCAGGTTGTCGTCGGTGTTGGCATCGGGTTTGTCGTCGGGGTTATAACGATAGACAAGGGTGTATGCCACGCTGTTTGTGCCGTCGCCGCCGTAGAGTAGCACGGGTGTGCTGGCGGGTACGGTGTTTCCCTCGGTATAGGTGGTGCCTGCGGCGATGCGGCGGTCTTCGTCGGCCACGAGTGTCATTGCCGTGAGACCTTCAGGCACTACGTAGGCGCGTTGGTCGAAATATGTGCCGTAGCGGAAGCGCGAGATGCTTGTGGTGGTGGAGCGTTTGGCAAAGAGTTGCATATGCACGGTGGTGCTTCCTGTTTCTACCGCGCTTTGCAGATAGGCGCGGAAATAACTGCCGCTCTCGTTGTAGTAATAGCCGAGGTAGCGCGTTGTTTCGCTTACGTTTTGTATCAGGGCTACACCATCGGTGACGGAGATGTTCCAGTGGTATTTCGTGTCGGAGTACGACGTGGCTTGTGAAAGATTGGTGCCGGAGCCGTTGTAGCCTATATAGTATGTGTTGTCATTGCTGGTGTAGCTGATGGTGTAGTAGTTGTTGCGATAAGTAATGGTGAGGAGCGTCGGCGCGTTGTCGCCTGTGGTGCGTTCCAGTATCTCGTCGCCCGACACCGTGACATTTACCGCGGCGTAGCGCGAGCTGCCTGATGTCCACGAGCCGAGTGCATCGCTGGCGGCTCTATAGATGGGTGAACTCTGTGTGCCGATGTTCACATTGCCGTGGATCACCAGTAGATACTCTTGCCCGGAGATGAGGTCGGCATCGGTGTATATTCGTTCATATTGGTTGGTGTAGTTCTGTGTGGTGTTGAAGGTATATGTCGCCTCGCTGACCGTGCTGCTCAGGTCGTTCTTCACGGCGATAGCCTTGATGGTGGTTGTGGCGTTGACGGTGAGTGGTGAACTATAGGTGGCAGAACTCGTGGTCGGTGTGGAGCCGTCAGTGGTGTAGTATATGGTTGCGCCAGTGGCAGCAGTGATGCTTACCGATACGCTTGCGCCGACGTAGTATGTGTCAGAGCTTGGGGAAATGACGGGTGCGTTGGGTGCAATAGCCTCGTTGGTTTCTTTGTAGAGTTGCACGGGTTGATCGCCTGTTGCACTGTAGTAACCGAAGCGTGAGTAACTGTTGTTATAGCGAATGGCGCGTTGGGTAGTTGTTGACGTGAGGCTTTGTATTACGGCGTTCCCATCATCGCTGAAGGTTATTGTCCAGCGTGCGTTGTTGCTGATGTTGGAGAGCAGCAGTGTGGTGAGTGTGGTGTTGTTTGATCCACTCATAGCAAGGAGCGAGTCGTTGGCGAGCGACAGGGTGTAGCCGCTTGATGTGCCGTTGAGGGTGAGGGGATATACACCAGTGGTCTCGCTAAGGTTAATCTCTTCTTCGGATGGTGTGACGGTGGCTTTGGTGCGGAAGTTTCCGCTCTTTCCCCCGAGCGCGGCATTGTAGGTTTCGCTCACGATGAGATAGCGCACGCCGGTCTCCAAGTCGTCGGTGGATGTAATCTTTCGGAAAATACCTGAGAGGGTGGAGGCCACGATGGTGTAGTTTACCTCTGTGATGGAACTCACTTGTTCGCCGAGGACGGCCCTGGCTTGTATGGTGACGCTACCAAGGTTGTTGAGTGTGAGGCTGTTGCCAGTGGTCCACGTTGTTCCGCCGTCGGTGCTGTATTGTATTGTTGCTCCTGTGGTACTGGTGCTGATTGTTACGGTTGTTCCTTGTGTTAGCTCGCTCTCGTCTTCACTGGAAAAGGTGGGAGCGACGGGGGGTGTGGTAGAACTACTGCTACTCTCGCTTTGCACATACAGTTTCACGCTTTTTTGAGTACCGCTATAGCAGCGGAAATAGTCTGACGTATTGTACTGCAGGTAGTATGTCGTGGAACTTAATACGTTGTTGCTAATTATTGGGTTTGTGGCGGTGGGGTCTATTGTCCATTTCTGAGCGTTCGCAGTGGCTGTTGTTAAAACGGTCAGGGTGTTTTTTGTAGAGAAGTTGAGGTATTTCGTTTCGTTGTTATATGTAAAGGCGAACGTCCAAGCACCGGTTTCGCCGCCCAATGTGAGTACGCAGATGTCGGAGAGTTCGCTGATGTCTATAGCACCTCCTGTTGTGATGTGTCCGGCATAACTTAGCCCTTTGAAATTAGAGCCGTCATACTTCATAGCGAGGCTTCCTGTTTCATAGACGACAATATAATTCTTCCCCGCTACAAGCTGTGTGGCTGCGGTGACTTCTTCATACAGGTCGCTATCGCTGTCATCATCGTCGGCGGCCACGGTCGTTTCCTCTATGGTGCCATCGGCGAGTAGGTTCACGAGTACGTCTGTTTTGCTTCCCCAGACGTATTCTTCCAACCCGGGATAGTCGATGAACGGGTTGCGGTTGCCTTGAATGGCATAAACGGCCTCGTTGCGGGCTATCTCTTTGGCACTGACAACGTCGTTGGTGGCCCAGCGCACCAGCATCGTCTGCGCCCAGGAGGTGAAAGCCGGGTAGGTGGTGCCGCCAAACATATCGCTCGTCCACGTGGCTACGTTGTCCTCGTAGCAGGTAGCCATATAGAAGTAGTTGCGCGCAAGGTCGCCTTTGTACTCGTCGTTGGGTTCGAAGATGGTGCCGCTGTAGCCTATGGAACTATCGCAGGGGCCGTATTTGCTGAAGCCGCCGCTGCTTGTCTTGGTGGGGCTGCTGGTTTCGCCATACGGGAGGTTGCTGCGCATACCGTTGATGTAGCCGTCCACGGGTATGACGTGGAACAGGTCGGAATACATCGGGTAGGCCTTGCCAAACCAACTGCTCGGCACGCTGTGCTCGCGGTTGAGCAGGTCGCCCTCGGCGGTGTAGTTGCCACTGTGGTCGGTAGGATAGAGCGTACCGTCGGTTACGGTGCTATACATATCCCATATCGTGCCATCGGTGTGTACATCGGTCGTTGTGTAGCAGTCCCAAAGGGAGCTGTAGGACTTCTGCGTGTGGGAGGCGATGATTTTGTAGAGTGCTGTTTTCAGGGCTGCTCCTTTGCGTCCGTTACACGTGGCGTACTTTGTCTGCCAGGCGGCGGGTATTGTGGCTTGCAACGCCAAGGCGAAGAGTACGAGGGTTAAAGAGGTGTAGAAACGTTTCATAGCGTAAGAAATAGTTTTGGAGGTGTTGGCGGGAATTGATAGAACGCCACTTTTTTTACTTCACCACACGGTCGAGGGCTTTGCCGAATTGTTCGACGATGGCAGAGGTGTTTTTTATTTCGTTAAGCGTGTCTAATGTCTTTTGCATATCCAGGCGCACTTCGGGGCTGAGAAGTGTGCGGCGCAGTGTGGCTACGCGTTGCGAGAGGATGTAGTATTTGAGTGTGTTGAGCTGTAGGCTGACGAGTTCGGGCAGTCGGTCTTTCTCCTCGGTGTAGCCCGCGAGTTGGCTGGGGCTGAGTAGTACGAAGTCGCTTTCTTGTTGTGCTGCAAAGGCACTGACGGCGGCATCGGGGTGGTGCATGAAATAGGTCGCTGCCCGCCATTGTTTGTTCTGTCGCTGCTCGGCTCCCTCGGAGAGTATAGTGGCGAGGATTGATGTGGTGGGTACTATCCCGTCTGCTGCGAGGTCGGCAGCGATGTAATAGGCTACGGTGACTGGTGGTGGCCCCTCGTCGATGATACGTTCGCCGTGGCGCACGATGAGTGCGGCGAGTTGTAGTTCTTGGCGTTCCACACGGGTGTCGGTCGTGGCGGTAGCTATGTTTGGCCTGAGTGCGGTCGTGGCGGTCGTGTCGGCTTCTTTGCTCTTTGCTGAAGCGTCCGATGCGGGCGAGGTGTTCGCCTCGGTGGTTGGTGCGGGCGTGTTTGCTGTGGTGTCTGTTTGATAGTTGGTGTTCCCGATGTTAGAGCGGTTGCGGCGTAGTTTGGAGATTTCGTTTAGTATCAGCGTCTCGCCCACGTGCATCATTGAGGCACACTCGTGTACATACATCTGCCGCACAATGGCATCGGGGATTACACTGATGCTCTGCACGATGTTGCTTATCAATGTTGCGCGGCGTGTGGGGTCGTGACCCGCGTCTTTCATTAGGAGCGAGGTCTTGAAACTGATAAAGTCCTCTTCGTGTTCATCAATAAACGTGCGGAGCTCCTCGGCTGTGTGGCTGCGGGCAAAACTGTCGGGATCTTCACCGTCGGGAAGGAGCAACACCTTGATGTTCATGCCGCCGGCGAGCAGCATATCTATACCTCTCAAGGAGGCTTTTATTCCCGCCGCATCTCCGTCGTAGAGTATAGTGATGTTTTTGGTGAACCGTCTCAAGAGGCGTATCTGCCCCTCGGTGAGCGATGTGCCGCTACTGGCCACCACGTTTTCTATGCCGCTCTGGTGCATCTGCATCACATCGGTGTAGCCCTCGACAAGGAAGCAACGGTCGTTTTTTACTATGGCTTGTTTGGCAAGAAAGAGGCCGTAGAGTTCGTGGCTCTTATTATATATGATGGATTCGGGGCTGTTGACGTACTTGCCCACATTTTTTGTCTTCTCTCCGAGGATACGTCCGCCGAATGCCACCACGCGTCCGCTGACGGTGTGGACGGGGAATATCACGCGTCCGTGGTAGCGGTCGACAAGGCGTCCGCTCTCGGTCTTGAAGCAGAGTCCTGTTTTTATGAGATAGTCTTCTTTATAGCCTTTGCTGATGGCTTCTGTGCCGATAGAAAAGCCGCGGCGGTCGGGGCAATAGCCCAGTTGGAACTTCTTGATGATGTCATCGCGGAAACCACGCGAGTGGAAATATGCGAGTCCTATGGCTACACCGTCGGCATCATTTTGTAAGGCATCGGCAAAACGGTCGCGTGCCCATTCGTTGACTACAAACATTGCCTCGCGGGTACTCTGCGCGGCCTTTTCCTGGTCGGTTAGTTCTTTTTCGTGAACCTCTATGCCGTACTTCTTGCCTAACCATTTGATGGCTTCGGGATAGGTGAACTGCTCATGCTTCATCAGGAAACCCACCGCGTCGCCCCCCTGTCCACAGGCGAAACACTTGCATACTTGCCGCGCGGGTGACACAAAAAACGACGGTGTCTTGTCGTCGTGGAACGGACACAGCCCCTTGTAGTTCGCTCCCGCTTTGCGCAACGGCACAAACTGGCGCACCACATCTACAATGTCTGTGGCGGCCAACACGCGGTCGATAGTCGGGCGGTCAATCATAAAAGATTGTCTTTCGCTTTTTCGCTGCAAAGTTAGATTTTTTTTGTAATAAAAACCGATGCGCATCTGCTTAACAGTCAATACGCATCGGTTTGTGTAATTTTATTCAAGTTTTGCAAGTTGAGGAGGGAAAAAGCCGTGCCGCATACGCGATGAAACGTGTGCGGCACAATAAATATAATATGGAGTATCGGCTACGCCTTAGTCTTTTTTTGCCAATGCAATTTGCAACTCGTCAAGCTGTGCTTGTGCTACGGGTGCAGGAGCATCAAGCATCACGTCGCGTCCGGCGTTGTTTTTGGGGAAGGCTATTACATCGCGGATGCTGTCAAGGCCGGCAAAGAGCGACACGAAGCGGTCGAGGCCGTAGGCGAGTCCTCCGTGAGGTGGTGCGCCATACTTGAAAGCGTTCATTAGGAAGCCGAATTGGGCTTGTGCTTGTTCGGGCGTGAAACCGAGTATATCAAAGATTTTGGCTTGTAGCACAGCGTCGTGGATACGGATAGAGCCGCCGCCTACTTCCACACCGTTGCACACCATGTCGTAAGCGTTTGCTTTAACGCTGGCAGGGTCTGTGTCAAGTAAGGGGATATCTTCGGGTTTCGGCGCAGTGAACGGGTGGTGCATCGCCATCAGTCGCTGTTGCTCATCGCTCCACTCAAACATCGGGAAGTCCACCACCCAGAGCAAGGAGAATTTGTTTTTGTCGCGCAGACCGAGGCGGCTGCCCATCAGCAGGCGTAACTCGCAGAGTTGCTTACGCGTGCGGTTGGCATCGTCGCCGCTGAGGATGAGGATAAGATCGCCGGGGGCGGCTTGCATCTTGTCTTTGAGGGTGTTCAACACCTCGGGCGAGTAGAATTTATCCACGCTTGACTTCACCGTGCCGTCTTCTTGCACACGGGCATATACTAAGCCTTTCGCGCCGATTTGCGGGCTGCGCACGAAGTTGGTGAGCTCATCGAGTTGTTTACGGGTATAGACAGCGCAATTCGGGGCGCAAATACCGCCGATATAGGCCGCGTCGTTGAAAACGCCAAATTCGCCCGTACCTTTGAGGGTGTCCATCAGTTCCACAAACTCCATCCCGAAGCGCATATCGGGCTTGTCGCTACCGAAGCGGCGCATACATTCCTCCCACGACAGGCGCAGGAAAGGCTCTTCACCCAAATCCACACCGCGAACCGTTTTGAAGAGATGCTTCGTAAGGGCTTCGAACACGCGAATGATGTCGTCTTGCTCCACAAAACTCATTTCGCAGTCAATTTGCGTAAATTCTGGTTGCCTATCTGCGCGGAGGTCTTCATCGCGGAAGCATTTCACTATCTGGAAGTAGCGATCCATCCCGGCCACCATCAGCAGTTGCTTTAGTGTTTGCGGACTTTGGGGTAGGGCGTAGAACGAGCCTGGATTCATTCGTGAGGGTACGATGAAGTCACGCGCACCCTCGGGCGTGCTTCCTACGAGTACTGGCGTTTCAATTTCAAGAAAACCCTTGCTGTCAAGGAAATGGCGCACCTCCAAGCAGAATTTGTGGCGCAGTTCCAGATTGCGGCGCACTGTTTCGCGACGTAAGTCTAAGTAGCGGAACTTCATACGTAGCTCATCGCCACCGTCGGTGTTCTCTTCAATGGTGAAAGGCGGCGTGAGGGCTTCGTTGAGTACGCGGAGCTCACTAACCGTAATTTCAATGTCGCCCGTGGGCATCTTGTCGTTTTTGGAGAAACGCTCGCCCACAGTGCCTTTGACTTGAAGGACGTATTCGCGGCCTATCTTGTTGGCCTGCTCGCAGAGGTTTGCATCGGTTTCTTGGTTAAACACCAATTGGGTGATACCATAGCGGTCGCGTAGGTCGATAAATGTCATTCCTCCCATTTTACGCACGCGTTGCACCCATCCGCTGAGGGTGACCGTCTTTCCTGCATCGCTAAGCCGTAGCTCGCCGCAGGTATGTGTCCTATACATAAATGATGTTAAAGAGGTTTTAATATGATTTAGGAGATAAAAGGTTAAATCACATAAAAGAGCAAAAGAATCAATCTATCCTAATTTATAGAAATGTCCTTAGGGGTGCGAGCGTGGCTTATCCTCCGAAGTCGTCGTACATAATGCTCTCGGGTTCTACGCCGAGGCTGTCGAGCATATTTTTCACAGCGTTCGACATCGGGCCGGGTCCGCACATATAGTATTCTATGTCTTCGGGTGCGGGGTGGTCTTTGAGGTAGGTGTCGTGCATCACTTGATGTACGAAGCCGGGTGTGTAAGGTACGCCTGCTGCATCGGCGGCGGGGTCGGGACGGTCGAGAGCCAGGTGGAACTTAAAGTTGGGGAAGGCTTTCTCCAGTTCGCGGAAGTCTTCAAGATAGAACACTTCGGAGAGCGAGCGTGCGCCGTAGAAGTATGACATTTTGCGGTCGGTGGTGTGGAGCGTGCGCGTCATGTGCATAATCTGTGCGCGCAACGGAGCCATACCGGCACCGCCACCTACCCATATCATTTCCTTTTTGCTGTTGAAGATGGGGTGGAAGTCGCCATAGGGGCCGCTCATCATCACTTTGTCGCCGGGCTTGAGTGAGAAGATATAACTTGAAGCGATGCCGGGCATCACGTCCTGGAAGCCGCCGCCTTGGTCTTTGGGCTTGAATGGCGGTGTGGCGATGCGCACCGTGAGCATAAAGCGGTCGCCCTCGGCGGGATAGTTGGCCATGGAATAGGCACGGATAGTGGGCTCGGTGTTCACGCATTTGAGGCTGAAGAGGCCGAACTTTTCCCACGCGGGGAGGTAGTCGCCGAGGCTCTGCTTGTCGATGTCTTTGTCGTAGTCCATCTTGTAGGCGGGGATGCGTATCTGGGCATAGCTGCCAGGAACAAAGTCCATGTGTTCGCCTTCTGGGAGTTGCACGATAAATTCTTTGATAAACGATGCCACGCAGTTGTTGCTCACTACGGTACACTCGTATTCTTTCACTCCCATAATGCTTTCTGGTACGCCAATTTGGAGGTTGCTTTTCACCTTGCATTGACAGCCGAGACGCCAGTTCTCCTTTATCTGTTTGCGTGTGAAGTGGGGCTTTTCCACGTCGAGTATCTCGCCGCCCCCGTCAAACACTTGGCATTTGCATTGGCCGCAGGAGCCTTTCCCGCCGCAGGCAGAAGGGAGGTGTACGCCGTTGTCGTTGAGTGTGGTGAGTAGTGTGCCGCCTTGACCTACGTTGAGCGATTGTTTGCCGCTGTTGATGTCTATTGTTACGTTGCCACTCGGCGTAAGGTAGTTTTTGGCCAGCAGGAGTATTGCTGTGAGTACAAGGATTACTATTAAGAATACGCCGATGCTATCAATGATGAATTGTGTGTTGTCCATAGTTGTCAAAACGAATTATAGGCTCAAGCCGCTGAAACACATAAATGCCATAGCCATCAGTCCTACGGTGATAAACGTGATGCCGAGTCCTTGGAGGGGTTTAGGCACATCGGTGTATGCCATTTTCTCACGTATGGCTGCGAGGGCAACGATGGCGAGCAACCAGCCGATACCACTTCCGAGTGCAAAGACGATACAGTCGCCCACACCGCCAATGGCTTGCGAACTTGTGGCGGGGTCCATATCTATGCGTTGTTGCATAAACAGGCTGGCTCCCATTATGGCGCAGTTCACAGCGATGAGCGGGAGGAAGATTCCCAGCGCGTTATAGAGCGAGGGGCTGAAGCGTTCTACCACCATTTCTACCAGTTGCACGATGCCGGCTATTACGGCGATAAAGAGTATAAAGCTAAGGTATGTTAGGTCTATGTCGCCAAAGATGCCGCCCGGGGCGAGTATCTTGGTTTGAAGCAGATAGTTTACGGGGCAGGTGACGAGCAACACGAAGGTTACTGCCACGCCCAGACCCAACGAGGTTTTGACATTCTTGCTCACGGCAAGGTACGAGCACATCCCGAGGAAGGATGCGAATATCATATTGTCAACAAAGATCGACCTTATAAACAAACTAAGAGCGTGCTCCATATAATCAGTTAAAAGTTAGTAGTTAGTTATCAAAAGCTAGGTTGTTTTAACTTTCAATCTTTTACTAATGCTCGGTGTACCCAGATGATACAGCCGAGTATAATCATTGACATAGCCGGCATAGTCATCATTCCGTTGTTTACATAGCCTGCTTCGTAGGCGGCTTGTGGAATGACGGTGAATCCCAGCAGGGTGCCGCTGCCTAATAGTTCGCGTACGGCACCTACCACAACGAGTATCCAGGCGTAGCCCAGTCCGTTGCCCACGCCGTCGAGGAAACTCTGCCACGGACCGTTTGTCATAGCAAAGGCTTCGAGGCGTCCCATCAGTATGCAGTTGGTGATGATAAGTCCGATATAAACGCTAAGTTGTACACTCACGTCGTAGGCAAAGGCTTTGAGTATCATACTAACGATAGTCACCAACGCTGCCACTACGACGAGTTGTATAATGATGCGTATGCGGTTGGGGATGGTTTTGCGTATGAGCGATACGATGACGTTGCTAAACGCCGTGATTACCGTTACGCTCAGTCCCATCACAATAGCAGGCTCGAGCTTTGCCGTCACAGCCAGTGCCGAGCAGATGCCGAGTACTTGTATCAGCACGGGGTTGTTGAGGCTCAATGGTTCTGTGAAGGCCTGTCTATTCTCTTTTGAAAATAATGCTGCCATACTTACAGTTTATTTATTGAGGAGTTTGTGCAAATAGGGTTGATACATCTTCACGCCTTCGGAGAGCATTGCTGCCACGCCGTTTCCTGTGAGTGTGGCTCCGCTTATGCCGTCGCATTGTGTGTCGGGGTTTTCCACTTTGCCGTTTTTCACCACGGTGAGTGCGGCTTTGCCGTCGGCATCTTCCAGCTTTTTGCCCACAAAGGCTTGTTGGAAGTATTCGGCTTTTATTTCTGCGCCGAGGCCTGCCGTTTCGCTCTCGTGGTTAAAGAATGCGCCGAACACTGTTTGTCCGTCGGCATCGACGGCGAGATAGCCCCAGATAGGTCCCCAGAGGCCTTTACCCGTGAGTGGTAGCACGTATTTTGTTTCGCCATTTACGCTGGCTACGAATACGGGTAAGGCGTTGTTTTCTGGTTTGATGTCGCGACGGTCGATGCGAAAGCCGTCGTGGTCTTTCTGTAGGCCGTCTTTCACTATGTTCCCGGTAGTGTCAACCACTTGGTCGGCCACAATATATTTGTCCCACGCGGCGGCCACTTCGCTATCGGCTACGTTGCGTTGTCCAAGCGAGGCAAGGATTTGTTTTTTTGTGTCGTTTTCTACGTTGGCATCACTCTTGCTTTTTAGCGCGGTGGAGACGAAGGCCAAAAGAAACGCCACGATGACCACTACTACGGAGGCATAAACCACTGTGTAGATATTGCTGTTGGTGTTGAGTTTCATAGTCGTGTGATTATTTGGCCTCGGCGCGTTTCATACGCTTGTTGATATTTCGCTGCACGAAGCAGTAGTCGATCAGCGGGGCAAACATATTCATAAAAAGTATAGCAAGCATCATTCCCTCGGGATAGCCGGGGTTGAGTACACGGATAGTGATGGCCAGCACGCCGATGAGGAAGCCGTAGATGTACTTCCCGCCTTCGGTGCGTGCACTGGTGACGGGGTCGGTGGCCATAAAGACGGCACCAAAGCAGAAGCCGCCGAGTACCAGATGGTTGTACCACGGAATGTTGGCCACTACATTATTTTCCAGCCCGCCGATGTTGAAGAGCCAGGCTGTGAGTGCGCCGCCGACGAACACGCTACACATTGTCTTCCACGATGCTATGCCTGTCCAGAGCAGTATCGCCGCGCCGATAGCGATGGCTATGACGCTTGTTTCGCCGATGCTGCCGGGCATCAGGCCTGTGCAGTATTGCCAGAAGTCGCCGGATGGTGTGAGGCCTGCTGCTGCTTCGCCTAAGGGTGTGGCGAGTGTTTTGGTGTCGGGGATGATGTTGCCAAGGCCAAACCACGTGTCTTTTGCGAGCCACACTTTGTCGCCCGACATCGATGTGGGGTAGGCGAAGAAGAGGAACGCACGGGCAACGAGTGCGGGGTTGAAGATGTTCATTCCTGTGCCGCCGTAGATCTCCTTGGCGAATATCACGCTGAAAGCCACGGCGAGTGCCAGCATCCACAGCGGGGTGTCAACGGGCACAATCATCGGAATGAGCATTCCTGTAACGAGGTAGCCCTCTTGGATTTCTTCTTTCTTCCACTGTGCCACAACAAACTCTATGCCGAGGCCTACACCGTAGCTCACTACGATTTTAGGCAGCATCACTGCTAAGCCGTAGAGGAACATTGTCAAGCAAGATGCTGTAGCCCCCGCTGCGGTGTAGTTCTGATAGCCTATGTTATACATACCAAAAAGTAGCGCGGGCATCAGAGCTATTACCACAAAACTCATAATGCGCTTGGAGTCGATAGCATCGTGAATACTTACGCCGTTTTTAGACGTTTCGGAAGGTACGACAAGGAATGTTTCGAAACCGTCAAACACCGAGCGAAGCGCACTGAACTTGCCGCCTTCTTGGAAGTGCGGACGCAGTTTGTCAAGTGTTTTTTGTATCATTGTTTTCTCTGTCTCTTTGTTGTTGTAATTATGCGTTTTCTTTACGCAGGATGTCTAACGCCTCTCTCACGATGCGTTGCAGCTCCAGTTTGCTGCTATCTACAAACTCCGCCACGGCAAAGTCTTCGGGTGCCACTTCGTAGATGCCGAGTGCTTCTTGGCGGTCGATGTCTCCCGCAATGATGGCTTTAATTAAGTAGCCGGCGTAAATGTCCATAGGGAACACGCGGTCGTATTCGCCGCTCATAATCATACGACGTTCTCCTCCTTTTATGCGGCAGTCAGGGTTATATGTTTTATTCTTGCCCAGAAGCCACGAAAGGTAACTGCGGTTGGTGGAGAACTCCTTGAGCCGCGGCATAATCCATCCGAGTACTTCGTGGCGGTCGTCGCCCTCGGGCAGGATGCATATTTCTGTGGTGTGTGCGCCGAGGAAATCGTCTTTGTCGGACTTTGTGCCTACGAGTGGGTTTCCGTTTATGATGCGCTGCGAGTGTCCGGTGTCGGCCACGTTTTCGTAGAGGACATCGGCCAAAGGCGTGCCGATAAGAGTTTCTATGTATTCGGGGTTGATGGTTTCCGAGCCGGCCACTGCTACGCGGCGTGTGAGGTTCACGCGTCCCGTTTCCACCAATTCACCCACAAAGCACACTTCCTCGGCACCGAGTGTCCACACCACCTCGCCTTTGTTTATTGGCGAAACGTGGTTGATTTGCACACCTACGTTACCGCTTGGGTTCGGGCCGTCAAAGATGTTTACTTCTGCCTCCGGGAGCGGAAGGAACGTGCTGTTTTGCTGTTCGGGTTTGATACCCACAAAAACGGGGCAGAGTTTTGAGAGTGCTTTTATGCCTGCTTTGAATAGACTTTCGCGTCCGCTTACTACGAAATCAAAGTCGGCGGCAAGCGGCATTTTGCTAAAAGCACTGATAAACAAGGCTTTCGGGCTGTCCTCGGGGCTTGCTACGACATCGTAGGGACGCTGACGCAGGAAAGCAAAGAGCCCGCTCCTTAGGAGCAATTCTATGAGTTCTTCGCGGGAGATGGTGTTGAGGTTGGGCTTACCAAAATCGGCAAAAACGGGCGTGGCTGAGGGGTTTACGCTGATATGCAGGATTTTACGTCGTGTGCCGCGCACAATGTCTTTTACCGTGCCGCTTACGGGACTCACCACGCGGATTTTCTCTGTAGCTTTGTCAACAAAGAGTGCATCGCCTACTTTCACTTCGTCGCCCGGCTTTACCACGAGGCGTGGCACAATGCCGTGAAAGTCGTCCGGACGAATGGCGTAGCACTTTGGTGTTTGCGGTTGGCGTAGTTGATGTCGCGCTTCGCCTTCAAGCCGTAGGTCTAAGCCTTTTTTTAGTTTATAGGTTCGTTCCATATTCATCGGAGATTGTTTGCCGCGCAAAAATAGCACTTTTTTGGTTTCTGATAATACCTGTTTTAGCGTTTTTTTCTGCCTTGTCGAAAAATATAGTATGCGCGACGGCAGGCGGCCTACCATTGTCTTGCAATACAACTTGGTGTTGAGGCTGTTTTTTTAAGGTTTCTACAAAGAAAATCGGCGACAAGAGGAAGACGTCTTGTCGCCGATTTTCTTTGCAGGCAAGTAGTAGGATTACTTGTTCTCTATGGTACGCGCTGCGATGCGAACCAGGCGGTTTTTGTTGTTTTCGGCGTAGGGTTGTTCGGTGTCGCCCTTGTATTCCACTTTCATCTTGTTGCGCGAGAAGCCGTATTCGTTTACTAAGCGGTCGGCAACGGCCTCGGCACGTTGTTGTGAGAGTGTCATATTGCGGGCTGCGGAGCCTGTGCCTTTATCGGCGTAGCCTGTTACGACCACCTCCACGTTTTCGTGGTTGTTAATCCAGTTAGCCAAGTTGCGTAAGCGTGTGGCATCGGCTTCGCTAATCTCTGTCTTGCTCATCTGGAAGAAGAGGTCTACGGTGTTCATTTCCGGTACGAACGGTGGCTCGGGTTCTACCACTGGTTCGGGTTCGGGTTCAGGCTCGGGCTCTACCACTGGTTCGGGCTCTGGCTCTGGCTCGGGTACTACGATGGGTTCTGGTTCTGGCTCCGGCACCACCACGGGCTCGGGCTGCGGGGCGGGAGCGGGGCGTTTCTTAAAGCCAAACTTATATCGCACGCCGAGCATAGCGGTGAGCTGCCAGTCGTGGTCGTCGCCACGCTTGGCGTTGAAGCGGTCGTTGAGGTTGTTGGCATCTACTTCAAGATTAATGCCCCAGTGTTTGGCTACATTGGCCTCAAGCATCAGTCCGCCCCGGAAGTTGTGGCTAAAACGGTCGTCTGTCCAGGCGAAGACGCGCGCGGGACGTTTTGTATTGCCATTGGCATCCACATAGTCGGAGGGCAGGGGATCCATGTCCCAAGCGTAGTTAAGACCCACGCCTGCAATGAGGTAAAGGTCAAGTAAATGTTTGCAGCACGAGCGTTTGCGGAAGATGTTGGTGATATTGACCATCAAATCAATGTCGCCGGTGATGGATTTATAATCTGTCTCGCCGGCCGGCTTAAAGCCTCTGCCGGCTGCTGTGCGCCCACTGATGCCTTGTGCGTGGAGGCGCACACCGATGATGGGCGAGAATTGTCCGCCTATCTGTACACCGCCTATCGGGGTAAGGAGCTTGGTGAGATTGTAGTTAGTCAATGTGACTTGCCCGCCGCCTTGTAGCCCAACGAAGCCGTAGGGATAGGGCTTGTAGTCCATCTGGCACTGTGCGCTGACTGTTGTGCTTGCCAACAGCGCGGCAACCGCGAGTGCTAAGGTCTTAAGTTTCATAGTAGATATTGTGGTTAGTTATTTGCTTCTTGGGGGCAAAGATACATTTTTTAACAATAGCGATGCACAAACAGCTCTTTTTTTTCGCACGCACGGCAAATTTGCGTGAAGAGATGTTTTGTAAATTATCTTTTTGGGGATAGAAATGCTGACGCTGGTCAAATGAGAAGATACATTAGAACCGCTGGCAGATACGCTCAATATGATATTTCTGCCAGACCAAGTATCATGCACCATAAAAGCCAGAGACGAAGCCAATGATGGTGGCAGAGGATTTTCCTATGTCGTTTAATTCACGCTTTGCAAGTAATGAAAGCCTATCTGTGTCGTACGTTTAGCAAACAAGGCGCAGCCTTGCCCGGTATAGGCTTTCACGCGACTTCTGAAGTACGAAAATAATTATTGCTGTCCGATAGAACTTATTAGTGCCAAAGAAAGGGCTTTCAATCGCCGAATAATTTATGCGTTTGTAAGCTCTTTTTTCAAAAGTAAGCCCCATAAAGTCCACTCGTAAGCCCACAGGAAAAGCTTTTCTATTTGTCTTCGACAGACTTTCGCTTGCCAAGACTATGTTGTAGCCCGCTCCGCATAGCTCTTTGGGCTTAACGCATAAGTGCCGTGCCGTAGGTTTTCTGAGACCGAACGCCACACGCCAAACATTCGTCGCCTTCCTTCTGCTTTCGCACAATAAATTGTTGCCGAGCAAGCAGATTCTTTCCGCTGTCGCTCCGCTTTTCGCTCGTGCGCGACCAATTTTTTCCTTAATCGGACAAAGAATTCAAATTGTGACTATATTTTTACAAACTAAGTCTATGTTTTTGCACGTATAGGCTTTATTTGTAAAAATATAGTCACACTTTTAAGAATTCCTCCGAGGAAGGAAAGAATTCCTCCAAGGAAGGAAAAAATTCCTCCCCACCTCTATTAAAAGTCTTCCTGTTTCGGAAATAGTGAAAACCTATCAGTGTCGTGAGTAAGGCAAACGCGGCGCAGCCTTCTGGGAGCGCAAGCGGCTCGCCTGCATCATTTTGCAAGCGAGCCGCGTGTACTCCGGCGCGCGGCTCGCCTGCATCGTTTGCAAGCGAGCCGCGTGTGCTCCTATACTTTGCAGAGGGAGATTGGATACGTTTGCACGTTTTAGCTGACCGCAATATCGTTTATATGCCAGCATTTGCTGCAGAGGCGGCGGTGGTTACTACGGTGGCTATAGTACTAATCAAATCTGCTATAGCTTGCAGCTCTGAAAGAGGGTTTATAGAATATCTCTTTTAATACTCTTCCCAGCTTTTCACTTCTATATCGTCGGGCGTGAGGGTGCAGAAAGCGGCGATAAAGGCACTGGCCAGACGGGCGTTGGTGATAAGAGGTATGTTGAGATCCACGGCTGTCCGGCGCACCTTGTAGCCGTTGGTGAGTTCGCGCGGTGTGAGGTCTTTGGGTACGTTTACCACAAAATCTACGCCGCCGCGGTGCATCAGTTGTAGCACATCTTCGGCATCGCCCTCGGTGTCGGACGGCCAGCTGACCAATGTGTTATCTACGCCGTTGCCTGAGAGATATCGGCTTGTGCCGGGTGTGGCGAAGATGTGGTAGCCGTGCTCCACAAGCATTCGTGCGGCGGGCAGTAGGTCGGCTTTTTGCAAGGCGTTTCCCGAGGAGAGCAGGATGTTCTTTTCCGGTATGCGGTGGCCCACGCTTAGAAGAGCTTTTAACAGCGCGTCGCTCGTGTCGTCGCCGATGCATCCCACCTCGCCTGTGCTGCTCATATCCACACCGAGTACGGGGTCGGCGTTTTGCAGGCGGTTGAAACTGAATTGGCTGGCTTTGATGCCTACATAGTCTAAGTCGAACTGTGAGGCGGCGGGTGGCTCTACGGGCAGTCCGAGCATCACGCGTGTGGCAAGTTCAATGAAGTTGACTTTGAGTACTTTGCTCACGAAGGGGAAAGAGCGGCTGGCACGCAGGTTGCACTCTATCACCTTGATGTCGTTCTCGCGAGCGAGGAACTGGATATTGAAGGGGCCGCTGATGCATAGTTCGTGTGCTATCTGACGCGAGATTTTCTTAATGCGGCGCACTGTTTCTACGTAGAGTTTCTGCGGCGGGAACTGTATGGTAGCATCGCCGCTATGTACGCCTGCAAATTCTATGTGTTCGCTGATGGCGTAAGCAATTACCTCGCCGTCTTTTGCCACAGCGTCCATTTCTATCTCTTTGGCGTGCTCAATGAACTGCGATACCACTACGGGGTGTTCCTTAGAAACATCGGAGGCCAGGCGTAGGAAGCGTTCCAACTCTTCCCAGTTGCTGCATACGTTCATCGCTGCTCCTGAGAGAACATAACTCGGACGCACCAATACGGGGAAACCCACCTGGTCGATAAATCCGCGAATGTCGTCCATTGTGGTGAGTGCGCTCCAGGCTGGTTGGTCCACGCCGATGCGCCGTAGCATCTCGCTAAATTTTTCACGGTCTTCGGCATTGTCGATATAGCGCGCTGCTGTGCCGAGAATAGGCACTTGCTCGGCGTCGAGACGCATAGCGAGGTTGTTGGGGATTTGTCCGCCTGTGCTCACTATCACGCCGCGAGGGGTCTCCAGTTCTATGATGTCCATTACCCGTTCGAACGTGAGCTCGTCAAAATAGAGGCGGTCGCACATATCGTAGTCGGTACTCACGGTTTCGGGGTTGTAGTTTATCATTACGCTACGCAACCCTTCGCTGCGAATGGTGTTGAGTGCCTGCACGCCACACCAGTCGAACTCTACGCTGCTACCTATGCGGTAGGCCCCGCTGCCGAGTACTACTACACTGCGGTGGTCGCCCTCAAAGCGTACGTCGTGGATGGTGCCGCAGTAGGTGAGATATAGATAGTTGGTCTTCGCGGGATACTCGGCGGCGAGTGTGTCAATGCGCTTCACTACGGGCAGTATGCCACGGCGTTTACGTTCGGCACGTACCATATTCCCGCCTTGTGTGGCACCCAGCATAGTGTCTAAGCGCAAGGCACGCGCTATTTGGAAATCGGTAAATCCTTGTTCCTTTGCTCGGCGCAGCAGTGCATCGTTAAGTTGGTCGAGACGGCTGATCTGGCGTAGCTGTGCGTTGGTCTTGAAGATGTTTTCCAGCTTGTAGAGAAACCACTTGTCTATCTTTGTTAGTTCGTGGATGCGCTCAACGCTCATACCGCCAAAAAAGGCTTTCTCTATGACCAATAGGCGTTTGTCGGTAGGTGAGGCGAGGGCGTTCTCTATGTCGTCGATTTTAAGTTCGCGGTTGCCCACAAATCCGTGAAGTCCTTGGCCTATCATACGGATGCCTTTCTGCACTGCTTCTTCAAAGGTGCGCCCTATGGCCATTACTTCTCCTACGCTCTTCATCGACGAACCGATTTCGCGATCTACGCCACGAAACTTGCCGAGGTCCCAGCGCGGTATCTTGCATACGACATAGTCGAGTGCTGGCTCAAAAAATGCACTCGTGGTACGTGTGACGCTGTTTTTTAGGTCAAAAAGTCCGTAGCCCAGTCCGAGTTTCGCCGCCACGAAAGCCAGCGGATAGCCTGTGGCTTTGCTTGCCAAGGCGGAGGAGCGGCTCAGACGAGCGTTTACCTCTATGACGCGATAGTCCTCGCTCTGTGGGTCGAAAGCGTATTGTACATTACATTCGCCCACGATGCCGATGTGGCGTACAATACGTATGGCGAGTTCGCGGAGTTTGTGGTATTCCGAGTTTGTGAGTGTTTGCGAGGGGGCTATCACGATGCTTTCGCCCGTGTGAATACCGAGCGGGTCGAAGTTTTCCATATTGCACACCGTGATGCAGTTGTCAAAGCGGTCGCGCACCACCTCGTATTCTATCTCTTTCCAGCCTTTCAAACTCTTCTCGACTAACACTTGTGGCGAGAAGGCAAAGGCTTTCTCGAGCAATGCGTTGAGTTCTGTCTCGTCGGCGGCAAATCCACTTCCTAACCCGCCCAAGGCGTAGGCAGCACGTACAATTACGGGAAATCCTAAGGCTTTAGCGGCTATGCGGGCCGCCTCGGGCGTTTCGCAGGCCTCGCTCTTAATGGTGTTGATGTTTATCTCGTCCAACCGGCGCACGAAGAGGTCGCGATCCTCGGTATCCATAATGGCGCGTACGGGTGTGCCGAGTACTTTCACGCCGTATTTCTCAAAGATGCCGCTCTCATAGAGTGCTACGCCGCAGTTGAGTGCCGTTTGTCCGCCGAAGGCGAGGAGAATACCTTGTGGGCGTTCCTTGGCGATGATTTTCTCCACAAAAAAAGGTGTGACGGGCAGGAAATAGATATGGTCGGCCACGCCCTCGCTGGTTTGTACCGTGGCGATGTTGGGGTTGATAAGCACCGTTTCGATGCCTTCTTCACGTAAAGCCTTAAGGGCTTGCGAACCGCTGTAGTCAAACTCGCCAGCTTCGCCAATTTTCAAAGCACCCGAGCCGAGCAGCAATACTTTATTTATCGTAGGATTCATAGGAGGTTGTTTTCAGAGCGGGTAAAGCTCAAGGGGGATTGTTTTTATAGAACACCCTTAAAGCAAATGTACGAAATCATCAAAGAGGAACGTTGTGTCGGTTGGTCCGCCGCATGCTTCAGGATGGAATTGTGCGGAGCACCACGGCCGGCTCGTGTGGCGAATACCCTCGTTAGAGCCGTCGTTCATATTCTCAAAATATGGTTGCCACTCGGCAGACAAACTTTCGGCATTGACAGCGAAACCGTGATTTTGGCTCGTGATGAAGCACCGGTTTGTTCCCACTTGGCGTACGGGTTGGTTGTGGCTGCGGTGGCCGTATTTTAGCTTGTAGATTGTTGCTCCTGCTGCCTTTGCCAGGAGTTGGTTGCCCATACAGATGCCCATCAGTGGACGTACCTTGTCGTTGGCAAGAAACTTTTGTATGTTGCGTACTGCGCGTCCGCAACGGTCGGGGTCGCCGGGGCCGTTGGCTAAGAAGAGGCCGTCAAACTCCATCGTGTTGAAGTCGTAGTCCCACGGCACGCGCACCACTTCCACCCCACGGCTGACGAGGCTGCGCAGAATGTTGTGCTTCACGCCGCAGTCCACGAGTACCACGCGTTTGTCGGCGTTTTCGTTATATCGAATCACCTCACGGCACGACACGCGCTCCACATAGTTCACCTCGCCGTAGTTTTCCTCTTTCACATCTTCGGGGCGTTCGCCTTCTATGACGATTTTTCCCATCATCACGCCGTGGCGACGCAACACTTTCGTTAAGGCGCGTGTGTCAATGCCCGTTATGCCGGGTATTCCCTCGCGTTTCATCCATGTGTCAAGGCTTTCTACAGCGTTCCAGTGGCTATAGTCCTCGCTGTAATCGCTCACGATGAGTGCTGAGGCATAGATGCGGTCGCTCTCCATAAAGTCGGCCAGCCCGTCCTGGCGAAACGTGAAAGGCGGCACGCCGTAGTTGCCCACAAGCGGATAAGTCAGCGTCATCAGCTGGCCTGCGTAGGATGGGTCGGTGAGGCTTTCCACATAACCCGTCATCGCTGTGTTAAAGACCACTTCGCCCGCCACGCTCACAGGTGCGCCAAAACTTTGCCCGACGAACGTGGTGCCGTCTTCAAGAATAAGTGTTGCTTGCATATTGCTTGTTTATTGATTTTCAAAGTATCGGATATAAGCCTCGTTTACACGTTTGTTGCCCCCGGGGGTAGGGTAGTGACCGCTAAAGAACCAGTCGCCACGGTGGGTGGGGATAGCTTGGTGAAGCCCTTCAAGCGATTGGAAGACAAAATGTATTTCCGTTGTTATACCCTGCGGACGAAGCATCTGTACCATTTTTTCAGAGATTTCTTCCTGTGTGAGGCCGTCATAAAGGTCGCGCACGCAGTTCTCCACTTTTTCCTTCGGAAGATGAACCTGCGCCTTGCAGCGTTGGTATATGTCGTGTAGGCGTTGCCACTGCCCGCGTTCGGTGAGCAATTCCACGGCGGCGCGAAAAGCGATAAATTCCTCCATAGATGCCATATCTATACCGTAGTAGTCGGGATAGCGCACCTGGGGCGCACTGCTCACTATCACGATGCGGCGGGGGTGGAGGCGGTCGAGAATACGCAGGATGCTCTCGCGCAGAGTGGTGCCGCGCACAATGCTGTCGTCAATGATAACCAAATTGTCGCGGTGGGGGCGAAGTATGTCGTAAGTGATGTCATAAACGTGGGCGGCCATATCGCTACGGCTCGCGCTGTCGCTGATAAACGTGCGCATCTTGATGTCTTTCCACGCTACTTTTTCCGAACGTACGCGCCGCGAGATAATGCTATCAAGAAGTTGTGTGGCCACGGCGGGATCCTGAGGTGGCGCGGCAAAGAAGTCGGCAAGTTCTTTACGCTTGCGCTCGCCGAGATACTCGTTGAAACCTTGTACCAGCCCGTAGAAAGCGGCTTCGGCTGTGTTGGGGATGTAGGAAAATACGGTGTTAGATATTTCCCCGTCAATGGCTTTTAGCACAGGCTCCACCAATTGTCGCCCTAACTCCTTGCGTTCACGATAAATGTCGGCATCGTTGCCTCGGCTGAAGTATATACGCTCAAAGGAGCATTGTTTTGGCTCGCCCTTTTGCGGGATAATCTCCTCAATGTGGTATTCGGCATCTTTGTTCACAAAGAGAGCCTGTCCGGGTAGTAGTTCGTTGATGTCCTGTGTCGTTACGTCAAAACTTGTTTGTAGCACGGGGCGTTCGCTGGCCAGTGCCACTACCTCATCATCGGCATACCAGAACGCGGGACGTATGCCCCAGGGGTCGCGCATCGCCATCATCTCGCCGCTTCCTGTTAGCCCGCATACCACATAGCCGCCGTCCCATAGTGGTGCAGAAGTGCGTAGGACATTGGCGAGGTTGATATGGTCTTCAATATACGTTGTGATGTCGCGGTCTTGCAGGCCTTGGGCTATTGCCTGTTGAAAGAGTCGTTCGCTTTCGCGGTCGAGCCGATGTCCCAGTTGCTCTAAGAGGAGAAACGTGTCGGCCACCATACGTGGGTGCTGCCCCTTGGCGGCTATTTCTTGAAACACCTCGTCGGCGTTTGTCAGATTGAAATTGGCGCAGAGTGCCAAGTTCTTAGCCCGCCAGTTGCTGCGGCGCATAAAAGGATGGACAAACGAAAGGCCACGCTTGCCGGTAGTGCTATACCGTAGGTGGCCCATATAGAGTTCTCCAGCAAAGGGGATGTGATGTTTAGCAAAAGAGGTGTTGGCTTGTTGGTCGGGGCTGAAAGCGTCAATTTGTTTGCTGGCAGCACGCAATACAGCTTCTATACCTGCAGCACCCTCGGCGCGTTCACGAAACATAAATTCCTCGCCCTGTGCGGCGTGTAACTTTACGCATGCAATACCTGCTCCCTCTTGGCCTCGGTTGTGCTGCTTTTCCATAAGCAACGCCAATTTGTTGAAGCCGTAACGCCAAGTGCCATATTTCTCGGCGTAATAAACGAGTGGCTTGCGAAGGCGAACCATCGCCACCCCACATTCGTGTTTCAATGTTTCCATCAATTCTTTTTGCTTTTTGGGGGAATTATGTAGCAAAAAAATCCCGTTTCCAACTTTTGCGCAAAGATAGATAAAAGATTAGCCTTGATGAACCAATTTTCCTTGCTTTTTCCTTTGCCAGTCTATTAGAAAGCGTGTAGAAGTGTGTTGTTGTCACTCCTATATTATATATATGGAGTATTGACACCTGTTTGTTAGTCAATAATGCCGAGGTGACCAGAAGGCAGAGGCTGCCCTAACCGCTCAACGCGCAGTTCATTATTGTCTCGCCGCAACTGCTTCGGGGTGAGTTCTACACGGATGTAGTTGTCAGTGAAACCCTGCTGTGGCTGGTCGGGGTGTGAACCTTGTTCCCAAAGTACGGCACGGCACGTATTGGCGTAGTGCTTGTAGAATAGGTTAAGCTTTTCATTGGAGAGCTTTATGAGTGCTTGGCTTCGGCGGTGCTTTTCTTGCGGGCTGACGATGTGTGGTATCTCCAACGCCTTGGTTCCAGCGCGTTCACTATATGAAAACACGTGGAGTTGTGCAAAGCGGAGTGCTTGGAGGAAACGATATGTTTCTTCAAATCGTTCTTCTGTCTCGCCACGCATTCCCACAATGACATCAATCCCCACGAAAGCATCTGGAATGGCACGATGTACTGCAGCGATCTTTTCAGCAAAAAAAGCCGTATCGTATTTTCTCTTCATAAGCCGTAACACCTCATCAGAGCCGCTTTGCAACGGAATATGAAAATGAGGCATAAAAGCACGGCTCTGTGCGCAGAAGTCTATTATTTCTTGTGTGAGAAGATTGGGCTCAATGCTTGAGATGCGATAGCGAGTGATACCCTCCACGGTA
Organism: uncultured Prevotellaceae bacterium; assembly: GCA_937877625.1. GTDB lineage: Bacteria > Bacteroidota > Bacteroidia > Bacteroidales > Bacteroidaceae > Alloprevotella. Next base: position 21,162 of record CALFJG010000040.1, on the reverse strand, counting down.
TCAAGGGCTTGTATAAGTTGCAGAAATTTTTCCGATGTGCCGCGGCCAAAATCGCCAGTGTTTACGCCGGTGAGCACAATTTCTTTGCCCCCCTTGGCCACCACGTCCTCGGCTTGCGCCAGAATTTCTGCTATGGACGCACTGCGACTGCGCCCTCGAGCAAAAGGAATGGTGCAATAGGTGCAGAAATAATCGCAGCCGTCTTGTACTTTCAGAAAATAGCGTGTGCGATTGCCGCGCGAACACGAGGGGGCAAAACTCCGTATCTGTCCTAAGGGCGATGTGTGCGTGTCTTTCTTTGCTGTGTCTTTGGCTCTAAGGTGGTTTTCCCAAGCCTCGCTGATAAGTTCGTAGGCCGAGGCTTTTTGCTCAGTGCCTAAAACTAATCCGACACCTTCAATAGCCGACACCTCGGCAGGCTTCAGTTGTGCATAGCATCCCATCACTACAACAAAAGCTTCGGGATTTGCTCGTACCAAACGGTGTATGGCTTGGCGACATTTGTGGTCGGCGGTGTCAGTAACGCTACATGTGTTGATAATGCAAAGCGTAGCAGTTTCTTCTTGTTCTGCCAGATATGCGCCGTGAGCAATAAACTTGTCGCAGAGTGCCGCTGTTTCAGCATAATTAAGTTTGCAACCGAGCGTCATAGTGCGCAAGCGTGCCCCGTGCAAGATAGAGTGGTCGGTGTTCATAATATCAAGAGCAAAAGTACGAAAAAGATACACAAGTAGCGGTGTTTGTAGCTACAACACTTGATTTTGGGTAGTACTGTAACGTCATCGCACACATCAACGATACTCCTTATATATATAGGCTTAAGACCCTTGAACGCGCGTTGAAAGGCCAAGAACTAATTAAGACTGTGATAAATGCAAACTTTGCCTTTCATTTTGGCTTACGGATTGAGCCTAAGAAAGGCTAAAACGCATTTTTTTTGAAAAAAAAGAGAAAAAGGCTTGCACGACGAAAAATCCCGCTCTACTTTTGCAGCGTTTTAAGGCAATTGATTGTTTTACTTAAATCCAAAAAACAAAAATGAAAAAGTTAGTTTTCATGTTCGTAGCTTTTGCTGCAATCAGCTTCGCTTCTTGCGGAGGAAACACTACCGCTACTACCGAAGCCGCTGACAGTGCTGCCACTGACAGTGCCGTAGAGGTTGTTGATAGCGCCGCTACCGACAGCGTTGAGGCTCCCGCCGACAGCGTTGAGGCTTCCGCCGAGGCTCCTGCTGACAGTGTTGAAGCTCCTGCCGCTCAGTAAGTCACGAACTACACGAGAGACTGAACCTGTAGGGACGTAGTTCCCCACAGGTTTTTTTCTTAAAAAATTGAAGCAGAACACTAAAAACTTCGTCACAGTGAAAAAAGCATTTTACATCGTTCTGGCCACCGCCGTCTTATCTTTTGCCTCGTGCAACGGACAGACGGGTGCTGCAGAGGGCTCAGCCGACAGCACGCAGCAGGACTCGCTGACAGAAGCCGCCGCAGTGCGCATAGATAGTCTCACCGGTGACACCATCTATGAGGAAGACGCACCTAACGGAGTGGCAACCTCTGCAGATGACAACGAAATTGCACCTCCACCCGGACGCTAAAGAATTCTGTCAGAGGTAGAAGCAATTCAGTTTTTTACACATTTCCGATGCAGTCCGGGTGAGGATTTCCCTCGTCTGGACTGTATTGTTTCTTTGCTGAGTAATTGAGGGTTGATACAAACGTTACTCGCCTAAAAGAGCGGCAAATACGGCAATATCCTAATCATTATGAAACAATCACGAGGAAACTTTAGCGGGCGCTTGGGTCTTATCTTAGCCTCGGCAGGTTCGGCAGTGGGCTTAGGGAATCTCTGGCGCTTTCCCACGGAGTGCGGACAGAATGGTGGCAGTGCCTTTTTGATTATTTATCTGCTTTGTGTCGTTCTCTTTGGCTTGCCCGTGATGGTGAGCGAGTTTATGATAGGTCGTAGTGCTCGCGCCAGCGTAGGCCACGCCTATACTATCCTCTCGCCCGGTACACACTGGAAATGGTTGGGAAGGCTACAGGTGCTTACTCCGCTTATTATTCTTTGTTTTTATAACGTAGTGGCGGGCTGGACGCTGTGGTACACCGGTGCTGCAGCCATTGACTATTTTCCAGCGTTAGCAGCAACGGGGCAGGAGGGTGTGTTCACTCATTTCTTTGACGGATTTATCAACAGTTGGTGGCAACAAATCCTTTGCCTCGTAATCTTTTCTTTAATGACGCACGTAGTGATTGTACAGGGAGTGTCGAAAGGTATAGAACGTGCGTCAAAACTCTTAATGCCAGGGTTGTTTGTCTTGCTACTGGTGCTTGTCGGTTGTGCGATGTTTATGCCAGGTACTGCCGACGGCTTAGCCTTTTTGTTTAACCCCGATTTTAGTAAAATAAATAGCGGTGTTGTCCTTTCTGCAATGGGACAAGCCTTTTTCTCCTTAAGTATTGGAATGGGCATCCTAACGACCTATGCCTCTTATTTCCGTGATGATGCAGACCTTGGGAAAAGTGCTCTTTCTGTCTGTGTGATTGATACTTTCGTGGCATTGCTATGCGGTATGTTTATTTTCCCGACGGTATTCACAGCGGGTATAGAACCCACCGCAGGGCCGAGCTTGCTCTTTGAAACGCTGCCGAGTGTCTTTCAGCAAGCCTTTGGCGGAACCCATATCTTATCCTATATTATGTCGCTTAGTTTCTTTGTGTTGTTGGTGTTAGCCACATTGACGAGTGCTATCAGCGTTCACGAAGCTATTACGTCTTATGTGTCAGAGGCTTTTCATTTGTCACGTAAGCAGGCGGCACGAATTGTGACTTCAATTACCACCTTTTTTGGTGTGTTCTGCGCTCTCTCGCTCGGTAGCCAGCATGAGTGGCTTATCTGGGGCGGACGAGCAATGTTCGATTGGTTTGATTATATCACAGCAAAATGGATGCTCCCGATTGCTGGATTCTTTATTTCCCTTTATGCGGGTTGGTGGCTTAGCAAACGTGTGTGGTGGACACAGATGACCAATGCCGGCACCCGACGCTTTCCGTTTTTCACTTTGTTCTTCTTTATGGTGCGTTGGGTGTGTCCTATTGGCATCTTGTTGATCTTTATAAACGAGCTCGGCATTTGGTAAGAAGCATAAGGCCGCTGCAATCTCTATATGCTTGGCACGCTTTTTGTTTTTTAAGTTTTGTTCTTCTTAGATGCTTCTTTTGATAGAAGTAGCATACGCGTTCCTTGCTCTCTGTAGAATGAGCAAGATGCAGGAACAAAACAGAAAATATCCCAATACATACGGACAAAACGAAGTGAAAGAAGTAATATGACAACAGAGCGTAGCCTTGCCATCTTAGGGTTTTTACATTACGTCCAAAACTTTTAGGGCTTATTAGAACCCTCTTACTTCACTCCTTATATTATATAGATGTTATTTTTGTCTTGAAATGAACAACGACTATTCTTCCAAACTATCCCATATACTTAAGCTTAGCCGTGAGGAGGCACGTCGCTTTCGCAATTCGCGCATCTCGGCTCGTCACTTGTTGCTTGGTATGTTGCGCGATGGCGAAAACCTTGCTACTGAAGCATTGCGCTCCGCCGGTGTGAGTTTAGAAATGATAAAATATCGCGCTGAGCAAGCCAGTAGTGAAGCCGCCAGCAGCGAGGAACTTCCAGAGTCGGTTGCCGCTTTTGATGGTGCAGTGACACGTATCTTGCGCCTTTCATTCCTTGAAGCACGCTTGGCGCGTAAGAGTGAGGCTTCTGTCGAGCATCTTTTGCTCGCCATACTTCGCGATAAGGAAAACGACGGGCATCGTATTCTTGAAGCTGAAGGTGCCAGTTATGAAAAACTTTCGCAACGGCTTCATCGTGGATCAGCTGTGACAAACGTTTCTTATGGAAACTATAGTGACACCGATGAGCCTGAGGATTTTCCTAAGGGCGATGGCGATAAATCTACTAAGCAGGCTACTCAAGGACAGAACGATGGCGATAGCGATACTCCCATTATAGATCAATATGGTGTAGATCTCACTCGTGCCGCTGCCGATGGTAAATTAGACCCCGTAGTAGGTCGTGAGAAAGAGATGATGCGTATAGCACAGATTCTCTCGCGGCGTAAGAAAAACAATCCCATACTAATTGGTGAGCCCGGTGTGGGCAAGAGTGCCGTGGTGGAGGGTCTGGCTCAGCTTATTTCAAAAGGCGAGGTGACACCATCGCTTCAGCGCAAGCGTATCGTGATGCTCAATATGGCGAATATAGTGGCAGGCACACAATATCGCGGACAATTTGAGGAGCGTTTGCGCCGTTTGATAGAGGAGATGGAGACACATCCCGAAATTATCCTTTTTGTTGATGAGATCCATACGATTATCGGCGCGGGTAGTGCTCCGGGCAGCTTAGATGCCGCCAATATGCTCAAACCCGCCTTGGCACGCGGTCAGTTTCAGTGTATCGGTGCAACCACCACGGGCGAGTATCGCAAGAGTATAGAAAAGGACGGAGCTTTGGAGCGACGTTTCCAAAAAGTGATGCTTGAGCCGACCACTGAGGCTGAGACCTTGCAAATCCTGCAAAACATTAAGGATCGCTATGAACTCCATCACCACGCTACCTACACCGACGACGCGCTCGAGGCTTGTGTGCGGCTCACTACACGCTACATCACCGATCGCTCCTTGCCCGATAAAGCTATTGACGCCCTTGACGAGGCAGGCAGCCAGAAGAATCTAACAAGCGTCAGCGTGCCACAGGACATTATTGATGCCGAACGCGAGATAGCATCGCTAAAAGAACAGAAGAACGAGGCTGCGCGGCGTCAGCAGTACGAACTCGCCGCCAATCTGCGCGATGAAGCACAACAAAAACAACAAGTGCTCGATGTGCGTAAGCGTGAGTGGCAGGCCTCGTTGCAAGGTGAACGCCATGTTGTAAACAAAGATGATGTGGCCGCAGTAGTGTCAATGATGAGTGGTGTACCCGTGAGCCAGATGGCACAAGCAGAGAACATTCGTTTGAAAGGAATGTATGCTGCCTTGAGCGAACGCGTCATCGCACAGGACGAAGCCATCAATCGCTTGGTGCGTAGCATCACACGTAATCGCATAGGTCTTAAAGACCCCAATCGTCCCATCGGTACATTTATGTTCGTTGGCCCCACGGGTGTAGGTAAGACCTATTTGGTAAAGACCCTGGCTGAGTTTATGTTTGGCAGTGCCGATGCGCTGATACGTATAGATATGAGCGAGTATGGCGAGAAGTTCAGTACGAGCCGCTTGGTAGGAGCCCCTCCGGGCTATGTGGGTTACGAAGAGGGCGGTCAGCTCACCGAGAAAGTGCGGCGCAAACCGTATAGCATCATACTGCTTGATGAAATAGAGAAAGCCCACCCCGATGTGTTCAATACGCTTCTGCAGGTAATGGACGAGGGGCGTATGACTGATGGCAATGGCACTACGGTGGATTTTCGCAATACGGTTATCGTGATGACAAGCAACAGCGGCACTCGCCAACTCCGTGAGTTCGGCGGCGGCATAGGCTTCTCCAGTACTGCCAATGCCACAGGTAAGCAAGCCGAGGCTATAGTCCGCAAGGCCTTGCAAAAACAATTCGCACCGGAGTTCCTAAATCGTCTGGACGATATCATTATGTTCCAGCCGCTCAACAATGAGAGTGCTCTGCGTATCACCGATCTTGAACTCTCTGCCCTCAGAAAGCGTGTGGAAGCAATTGGCTACACGATTTCTTTTACCGATGACGCACGTCAGCTTTTAGTACGCAAGGGCTTTGATGCTACCTACGGAGCCCGGTCGCTCAAACGTGCTGTACAGGAACACATAGAGGATAAGCTCACCGAACTTCTTATGGAAGATGTCAAGGAGAATACGACATTTCGTGTAGAAGCCAATGGTGAGGAAATCCAAATTCTCCCCGTTTTAGAAGAGCAGATATAAAGGTGAATACCGAAACACTCGGAATACTCGGTTTATTAGCTAACGCCGAGTATTCCGAGAGTATCGCTTTTTCCTGTCTGCTGCCGATTAGCATTTACCCTTTGCGAATAACTTTGCACGTATTTTCTTGTCTTGGCGCGTGCAATTCGTTAATTTTGCGGCGATTATGACAAGAACAAAACGTTTTAAGAAGATACGCCTCCATCAGGAAGGCACTGCCACAATGCTTTGGGGTGGTTTAGCCCTATTGATTTTTAATGCAGGACTTTACCTGCTTACGGTGGGTAGTGCGTGGATTTGGCTCAGTTGGGGAGTGCTGGCTGCCAGTATTTGTGTGTACGGCGTAGTGGTCAATTTCTTCCGTTGTCCTATACGAGTTTTTGAGGATGAAACAGAGGGCGTAGTGGTCGCTCCTGCCGATGGCAAGATAGTGGTATGCGAAGAGGTGGACGAGCAGGAGTATTTTCACGACAAGCGCTTGATGATTTCTGTTTTTATGTCGCCTCTCAATGTCCACGCCAACTGGTTTCCCGTGGGGGGACAGGTGATTAGCGTCAGCCACCATCACGGTAATTTCCACAAAGCATGGCTTCCCAAAGCAAGTATAGAAAACGAGCACGCCGACACGCTTATTGCCTGCGAAAACGGTGAGCGTGTGTTGGTGCGCCAAGTGGCAGGTGCTGTAGCACGCCGCATTGTTACTTATCCGCGCGAGGGAGATATGTGCTATATCGACGAACACTTGGGCTTTATAAAGTTTGGTAGCCGCGTGGACGTGTTTCTTCCTCTTTCGGCTAAACCGCTTATCCAGGTGGGCGACCATACCATAGGCAACCAGACGGTAATAGCCAATCTTGCGAACGTTGAGTGATGCTGTCTTTCTGATAGAATAAACCTTGTAGTTCTTTTCCACACTAATAGCGTCCTACTATGCGTCGGCATATTCCCAATACTATTACACTTTGCAATCTGTTTTGTGGTTGTGTAGCTACATTACGAGGCTTCGAGGCTGAATATGAGGCTGCATTACTCTGGATTTGTGGCGGTGCGCTATTCGACTTTTTTGATGGTTTCGCAGCGCGTCTGTTAGGCGTTTCATCGCCAGTGGGCAAGGAGTTAGACTCCTTGGCCGACGATATCACTTTTGGCTTAGCTCCCGCCGCTATTTGTTTCTCTCTTATAGCCGATGGCGTAAAACCCGAAATGCCGTCTTTCTTACTTACCGTTTTGCCTTACACCGCTTTTATTATGGCTGCGATGTCGGCGTTGCGTTTGGCTAAGTTCAACTTAGACGAACGTCAAACCACGGGCTTCCTTGGCTTGCCTACACCAGCCAATGCGTTGTTTTGGGCGGCCTTGGCAGTCGGGGCGAAAACATGGTTCGCAACGTCTTCGTGGGCCGTGTGGGTGGTGCTTCTCGCTGTCGGCGTGATGAGTGCGCTGTTGGTGAGCGAGATACCGATGTTTGCGCTTAAATTCAAGCATTTTCGTTGGCGGGGCAATGGCTTGCGCTATGGATTTATTGCAGTAAGTGCCGTGCTGCTCTTGTGTTTAGGCCTTACAGGGCTGGCACTTATCATTCCTTTGTATGTACTCACATCGGTGGTTGCTAAAAGAGTGGTTTAGTTAATGCAACGAAGATAGTTCTAACAAGATGAAGTTCCTCGGTTGTCTGCTCGGCTTTGTCCTGGCTCTATTTTTCTTTGTTTTTGCAGTCTCACAACAGATTGTTGCTTTCTTCTTACACCTTTTAGGAGTACGACCGATAAAACGTCAAGGGCGTAGAAGCCAAGAGCAGGCTAAGCCGTCAAATGACGAGAAACCGCGGTCTGATGCTCTTTTCGAGCAGACAGGCCGCCAGTACGTGGATTTTGAAGACATAAAAGACGAATAGAGCCCTCCCTGAAATGAAATACAGCATTATTGTTCCCGTTTTCAATCGCCCCGATGAGGTGAGCGAACTCCTTAAGAGTCTTACACTTCAAAATCGTACGGACTTCGAGGTGGTGGTGGTAGAGGATGGTAGTCAGGTGACGTGTCGTAAGATATGTGAGGACTATACGTCTCTACTTCCCGTGCGCTATTTTGAGAAAGAAAACGGTGGCCCGGGTCCGGCGCGAAACTACGGAGCGGAGCGTGCCGCAGGCGACTGGCTGATTATTTTGGATAGCGACGTGGTGCTTCCCAATAACTATCTTCAGGCCATTGACGAGGAACTCGCATCTGACGACTGCGATGCCTTTGGCGGGCCCGACCGCGCGCATCCCTCGTTTACCCCTGTGCAAAAAGCCATTAACTACGCAATGACTTCGTTTTTTACCACCGGCGGTATTCGCGGTGGAAAGAAGAAGTTGGATAAGTTCTATCCACGCTCGTTCAATATGGGTATCCGACGTTCGGTGTATCAATCACTCGGCGGCTTCAGCTCTATGCGCTTCGGCGAGGACATAGATCTTAGCACACGTATCTTTGAGGCGGGTTATCGTTGCCGACTCTTTCCGCATGCGTGGGTGTGGCACAAACGGCGTACTGATTTCCGAAAGTTTTTTAAGCAGGTGCATAACAGCGGCATTGCGCGTATTCACCTCACGGTGCGCCACCCTAGTACACTCAAACTTGTCCACTTCCTGCCTGCCGTCTTTACGCTTGGCTGTGTGGCATTGCTCATTTTCTCTCTCTTTTTTCCTTGCGTAGGACTGTTGCTTTTGGCTTATGCCCTTATTGTTTTCGTAGATGCGTCTTTCAAAGAGCGTTCACCCTGGGTAGGCCTCCTATCTATTTGCGCCTCTTTTGTACAACTCATAGGCTACGGCACAGGCTTCCTTCGCGCTGCCTTTCAACGCTATGTGCTGCATAGCGGAGATTTTGAAGCGTTTAAGGATACTTTTTATAATTAGATTTCCAAGGTTTGTAGAGAAAACGGCTCACAACAATAGCCCCGCAACTACTTCAAGTGGTTGCGGGGCTATTGTATGATTGTGTCTGCGCGCGATTATTTGCGGTGTTGTGCGTCGTACTTCTCCCAGAGGTTGTTCTTGGAGCAGTTTTCTTTTAGTTGCTGTGTGAACTGACGGGCTACGGCTTCTGTGCGTGCCTCGGTTTCTGGTGAGGCGTAGGCGTGGCGATAGCCTTTCACTGTGTTCCACTCGCCGCGTGTAAAGTCGGGGAAAGCCACGCTGGCGCAGTTGTTGTCCATAGAGAGCGTGCCGAGCTCGGCTAAGCAGCACCATTCTGCCAGGTCATAAACGTCCATATCAAGCGGCAGACCATTTTGTAGGCAGTAAACGAGGCGGCTGTCCATCATAAAGTCCATACCGCCGTGTCCGAGGCGGCGTCCTATTTCGCCATACTTAGTGATAATAGGGCTTTCGTACTTCTCTGTGAGGGCTTGCTGCTCGGAGTATGGCATATAGTCGTGGCTGTTGAGGTTGTCCACCTGTGGCGTTACTCCGCTGGCCGACATCTGTGCGGCATCGAGTGCGTAGCCACGTCCATCGCCGTTTTCGCGGAGAGGATACTTGTCGGCAAAACCACGTGTGCCCACCAGTTGGTAGAGGCGGTTGTAGGGCTGTGGGTTCATCACGTTGTGCTGAATTTCAATCACCTTGCCGTTCTGTGTGCGCATTAGGGTGGTGGTGTGGTCGCCGTTTCGGAAATTGGTGCAGGGACGTCCGGTGCGGTTCTCTATATACTCTGGGCCGTGCGAGGCTTTCGTATCCATTGCCACGAGTGTGGTGATGCGGTCGCCGCGGTGAATGTCTAAGGCTTGTGCCACGGGGCCAAGGCCGTGTGTGGCATACACATCTCCACGGTTGTCGCGGTTATATACCATACGCCATCCGAGTTTGTCGGGGTCGCTACCGTCGGGGTTCTTCCAATAGTAGTCCCAGAAGGGGTCAAGGTTATGGATGTAAGCTCCTTTGGCATGGAGAATTTCGCCAAACACGCCTGCTTGTGCCATATTGAGTGTGCGGAGCTCAAACCAGTCGTAGCAGCAGTTCTCAAGGATCATACAGTGGCGGCGTGTCTTCTCGCTGAGGTTGATGAGTTCCCAGCATTGTTCCAGGTTCATCGCTGAAGGCACTTCTACTGCTGTGTGCTTACCGTTCTGCAAGGCGCACTTTGCTACGGGGAAGTGGTGGTCCCAGTCGGTGGCTATGTACACCAGGTCAACGTCTTGGCGCTTACATACTTGTTCGTAGCCTTTTTCGCCGCTGTAGATGTCGGCGGGGGGCAGGCCTTGCTTGCGCAGATATTCTTGGCAACGCTCAGCGCGTGCTTCTTCGTAGTCGCACAGGGCCACGATCTGCACGCCGGGGATAAGGCTGAAGCGCTCTACGGCACCGGGGCCGCGCATACCCAGACCGACAAAGGCTACGCGTACTATAGGCAGGGCGGGAGCTGTGAGGCCTATTACCGACTTCTGCCCGGCAGGGCGTTTCGGGGTATCTACCACGATGGTTCCTTTTTTCCAGTGCCACGTGGTGTTGGGAGATGTGGCCTGTTGAGCCGATACGCTACCTATAAATAAGGCGAGCAGGAGCGAAAGAATTGTTTTTAGTTTCATATCAATTAAGGATTAGTTTGCTGGAGGGGATAATAGCTGGATTTTCTATGATGTTCTTTGTTTGCTTTCGTCTCTCTTTGTTCTCTTAGCCTTCAACCTCTTTAGCCGTAGCCCGCTACGCTTCAGGGGCGGGGTTGAAGTCAATGATGCGCAAAACGAGCTTGCGAGTATTTCGACGTTAATTGACAGCGTCCGCCTTATCAATGTCCGTTCTGATAGAGCAGGTCGTCCATTTCGAGTACTGCCTCGTTGGTGGGGTCGAGAGCGAGGGCTTTGCTGCAGTATGTGCGAACAACACTGAGCACCTCGTGGAACTCTTCATCGGTTTGTACGTTAGCCACCTTTGAGGCGTGGTAGTTCATCAGCACGTAGTAGGCATCGTAAACGTTCATGCCAGCCGCATCTTCGTTTTTGCAGGCTTTGAGTGCTTCTTCGTAGGCGTTGGCCACTTCATTGCCGTCGCGTTCTTTCAGCACATTAAGGATACGAGCCTTTTCCAAGAGTACTTGGTATTTGTTGTTGGCAGATACAAGGTTCTCGGCCTGATACTGGTCGATTGTTTCAAAAGCCTTGTTTTTCAGGTTGAGTTGTGCCTCGGCATCTTCGCAGGCGGTTATGCCTTGGCGGTAGAACACCAGTACTTGCAGGTAGTCATCGTCGGTGGCTTTCTTACCTATCTGTTTGCAATAGGCTAAATAGAGCTCAGCGGAAAGTGCCAACTGGCCGGCTTCGCTAAGGCTAAAAGCACCGTGTTTCAGGAAGTCCACTTGCTCGGGGTCTTTGTTCACAGCACTGATAAGATATTCGACGGCGTGGTTATAGTCCTTGTCGGCCATAGCCATCTGATAGGCATAGATGTAGTCTTGATAGATTAGCGAGGAGTCGGGTGTTGTGCCATCGGTGATATAGCGTGCGTAACCTTTGATACGTTCCAGTGTGGCGGGAACGCTGTCGTAGGTGAGCATTGCACCGATAAAGGCAAAACGGTTGTAAACGATGTTTGAGGGATCGGCTTTGTAGAGTTCCGCGCCTACTTCTGCCAGTCGGCTTTCTTTGCCTTCGCTGAAGAAGAGGCCTATTAGGTAGCGTTCCATCGCGGGGGCGTTAAGTGCCTCTTTTGTATGTGCCGTGCCGTCAAAGTATTTGCCGTAGTTCTCCAGTGCTTCATCCATATAGTTCTTATCGTAGAGGATGTCACCCATATTGCGGTGGGCGAGTAGCTGTATCTCTTGCTTGGCAGGGGGATCAAGTGCGAGAACCTTTTCCCAGAGGCCGAGCGAGGCATCGGCGTTGTGGTTCTTATAGATACGTGCGCCTTGTACGAGTGCATATACATTGTTGGGATCTACGCCGAGTACCTGGTCGTATTTCTGTCCGGCGCGTCCCCATTGTCCCATCGTGCCGTAGATATCGCCGGCGAGCAGCAACACATCCACATCGTTAGGGTTTTGTGCATAGAGCTTTTCTATCACGTAGCGTGCACCTTGGATGCCATCTTCCTGGTTCATCAACCAACTTGCTAAAGCCATCATTTGGCCTTTGTCGTTCTTGGTGGCTTTAATAGCTTTGTCAATGGCTTTGGTGGCTTTGTCGGGGTCGGTAATCATTTTGCCTATGGCGGGCTGTGCCGCTTCAAGCACTTTGGCACTGATTTCAGGAATCTGTACGGGCAGTTCCAATTCTTGTGCGGCCATCTTGCCTACGTTCATACAGAGCGTGAGGAGTAGCGCGAAGCTGTAGAGGAGAAATTTCTTCATAACTCTTGCTTTAATTTCGTTTTGTTGTTTGTTTTCAAAGGGTAGTTGATGGTATGACGGCTTGTGTTTCTCAACGTTTAACGCTTTGCCGCTTAAATTTGCCTCGCAAAGTTAGTGTTTTCCATTAAAAAAGCACGTTGTCGCCGTGTTTTAAGTTGTTTTTTTTTTGTTTTTTGCGCCGTATAGGTCAAATATGCGGGATAGTTTTATGCTTCTTTGCCTCAAAGGGGTCATATTGCGGGATAGGTTTATATTCGTGGCCTACTGCTTTTCAACCGGTGCTTGCTATCAGTGAGCCGTAGCCCGAAACATAATGCTGTAAGGGGCTGTTTTTTTTCTGTGAGGGACTGTTTTTTTTCTTTGCGCCTTAAAGAATTCAAAGTGTGACTATATTTTCATAAACAAAAGCTATATTTTCACAAACATAGCCTATATTTATATAAATATAGTCACAATTTTAATTCTTCATCCGACCTTGTAAAATGTTTCGTGCCAGGCGGCTGAAATGTACGGGTACGGGTTTTTGTTGAGGTCGCGGCGGGGACGCTATTTCACCACGGCTACCCGGGCGGTGATGCGTTCGGGGGTGTTGGCGGTGGAGATACGTACATAGTAGATGCCTGCGCCGACGGATTTCCCAGCGTCATCGGTACACTCCCATCGGAATTGGCCACCGCTCTCTTGTCCTGAGGCTACGATATAGCCGGCACTGTTCGTCACATGGACTGTTGCGGTGGGTGGCAACCCGTTTATGGTGACGTGCTGTCCGTCTTTGGGTTTTACGGGGTTGGGGAAGGCGTTTACGCGATAGGTCTTTCCGTCGGGCGTTACGAAGATGGGGTTGATGTCGGTGGTGTGGGTGGGAAGTTTTGATTGTCCGTCGCTTAGCGAGACGAGCCCTGCGTCAGTGCCGATATACACCTCGCCGTCGGTGGGGCTTACTGCCAAGGAGAGGATATTGTCGGAGGGCAGCGGGGAGTCGGCTGCTGTCCATCCGCCGAGTACTTCTGTCCCGTCTTCCGACACCAGATAGAGCCCGTAGCCCTCGGTGCCGAGCCATATACGTCCGTCGTTGTCTATGGTGAGTGCTGTAACGCCTATGCCATCAAGTAAGAAGTCGCACTCGTCCGTGCCGTCGTTGCGCGGGATGCTTATCTGTGTAACGCTCAGCGGTGTGGTGTCAAAGTCTTCGGGGTTTTCAATGACGTATGGGCCGTTGTAGGTGCCTATCCAAATGTGTCCCTGTTTATCTTGTACTATACTGTAAACCCCTTGGCTGAAGTCCACCTGTACGGCGTCTTGGTTCACTCCGCCATACTGAAACGTGTAGGAATGGCTATCGGGAGTGTTGAGGTCGCCAGGCTTTAGGCGCAGCACGCCGCCGCGCATATTGCCTATCCAGTCGCGCTGCGTGGCCCAGAGTGTGCCGTCGGCATCAAAGAAGATGTGTTCTATATGTCGGCAGCCGGCGATGTCGGCCACGTAGATGCCACGCCAGGAACCGTCGGGGCGTAGTACGCGAAGCACGGTGTCCACCTGTTCGTTGCTCATCCACAGATTGCCGGCGGCATCGTAGCAAAGTCCATCCACACGCACGTAGTTCTTCGAATTGTTCCAGAAGGCAGTGAGTGGACTGTTGTCCACGCTGTGGTGTTTTGTCAACGTGCCGTTATGGAACTCAAAGAGTCCGTAGTCGCCTGTGGCCACGAAGTGGTGGTTAGCATCGGCGGGGTCTTGTGCCATAGAGGTGATGCTGCGATAGGGTGTGCCTGTGGTTTGTGAGATGGTTTCGCTCTCGAGGAATGTCCAGTTTCCGTTTTCCAGGTAGCCTGCGTTCGGGTCAAAGAACTCGCTCTCGTAGTAGTTGAACGAGCCGCCGCTGGCGAGCATCCGGTTTGTGCCGCCGACAAAGCGGAGGAAGCCCGTGCGGTCGGTCTGTGCGCCGTAGCCGCCGATGGTGGCTCCTGCGGTTTGCACACGTCCCGTTGTGCCGCGCGTGAAGGCCGCCATTCCGCCGGTGTCTTGGCAGAGATAGACGCGGGTGGTGGAAAGGGGCAGGATGTCTTCGGGCATGCCATCGTAGTAGAGTACGCTGGCTATGGTGGTGGGTGCTGAGGCGTTAAAAAGGAGTGCTTCGCCATAGGTGAAGAACACGGTGTTGTTGCCCCAATGGTGTGCTTTGGTATAGCAGTTCGGGTTGATGACCGTGGTGGTGAAATTGTCGGGCTCCATCCATTGCAGTCCGTTGGTTTGTGTCTGCACGTAGAGGCCGTTTGTGGCTTGTGCGATAAGTGCTACGTCGGTAGCCAGAACCGTTTGCCACTGCGCGGGGTCGTAGAGGTTGTCGTCTATGTCGCCCGCTAAGAGCTTGTCGCCTGTCTGTGCAAAGAGCTTGTTGCCCACGAGGGCCGTGGCTGCCACGTTGCTCGCTACGGCATAAAAGCCCCGCACCTCCCAGCGCGAGAGGTTGAGCAATGCCACACCGCGCGAGGTACCCACGGCGGCGTAGTTGCCGTTTACCGTCATAAAGAGCGGTGTACCCACGGCACTACTTATTCGCAACGAGGCCATATGTTCTATGGCATCGGTGGCCGGGTTGAGCAGATCTACGGTGTTGTCTTCGTAGAGAATAACGAGGCGTTTAAGCGTAGCGGTATATCCGATGCTCACAATGCCTTTGCTGCCTAAGCCGTTGTTTTTTCCTAACAGTTGCACCTCTTCTGTTTCTTCGTCGAACGAGAGCAGGTTGCCGTTGAACACGCCGTAGATCAGGCCGTTTGTGCCTTCGCAGTAGTTTGCATGGCGGTAGGAGAGGTGGCTCGTCCAAACGTCAAGGCTTTGTGCTGAGCCGACGAGTGAAAGAAGTGTGAGGAGGAGTAGGGTAAAGTGTTTCATAGTGGAGGGGCTTGTCGGGGAACTCGGAGTGGTCGGCGTTTCCGGAGTAAGTTCTCTGCAAAGATTGATGTTATCTCACCACGGCAACTTTTGCAGCGATGTGTTCGCCGGCATCCTCGGTGGCAACGAGGATGTAGTATATGCCGGCGGCAACACGGTGTCCGCTGGTGTCGGTGCCGTCCCACCGGAAGGTGCCGCCCGTGCTGGTGCCTGCGGCAACGGCGAAGCCGTTTGTGGTGATGATTTTCACATCGGCGTTTGCGGTAAGGCCGCTGATAGTCACCACGTCGCCTTTATCGGGCCGTGCGGGATTGGGATAGACGAGTAGATTGTCGCGGTTGAGGCTCTCGGCGGCGCGTGTGACATAACTCTGATACGACACCAATCCTTGGTCGGTGCCGATAAATACTTCGCCGTTGTCGGGATTTACGGCGAGTGCGAGAATGTTGTCGGAAGGCAGCGGTGAGTTTTCGCTGTCGAAGTGGGCAAGGATTTCCGTGCCGTCACTGCTCACGAGGTATAGACCGTTGTTCTCCGTGCCTATCCATTTCCTGTCGGCACCATCGGTGGCAAGGGCGGTGCATGGCGTGCCGTCGAGTAGGTAGTCGGCGTAGTTGGTGCCGTCGTTGCGTGGCACTTTCACCTGTGTGACAAGAAAGTCGCTCGCGCCGTAGCCGGCGGGGTTGTCAATGACGAAAAGGCCGCTGTATGCGCCGAACCAGATACGCCCCTCGGCATCTTGCAAGATGCAGTAAACGCCTTGGCTGAAATCTACTGACGTGCCGTCTTCGTTGCGTGCGTTGTATCGGAAGGTGGAGGTGTGGGCATCGGGGTCGTTGAGGTCGCCGAGGCTCACGCAGAGTACGCCGCCGCGCATATTGCCGATCCAGTCGCGCTGCGTGGCCCAGAGGCGTCCATCGGTGTCGAAGAGGATGTTGTTCACGTGGCGACACCCTTTTATCTCGTTGACAAACACACTGCGCCACGTGCCGTCGGTCTTTAATACGCGCAGCACGGTGTCAACCTGTTCGTTGCTCATCCAGAGGTTGCCATTTTTGTCGTAGCACAGGGCATCGACGCGCACATAACTGCGGCTGTTGGCATAGAAGGAGCGTAGGGGGCTGTTTCCGAGGTTGTATTGTTTGACGAAGGCTCCGTCGCGAAACTCAAAGAGTCCGTAGTCGCCCGTGGCAACGAAATGGTGGGATGCGTCGTCGGGGTCTTGTGCTATAGATGTGAGGCTGCGGTAGGGCGTGCCTATTTGTTCGGCTATGCCCTCGCTTTGTAGGAATGTCCATCGTCCGCCGTCGTAATAGCCTGCATTGGGGGCGTAGAACGTGTTTTCGTAGTAGTCGAACGAGCCTCCGCTGCAGAGCAAACGGGCATCGCTGGTGAAATACATAAATCCCGTGCGGTCGGTCTGTGCCCCGTAGCCCGTTATGGGCGAGGCATCGGCGGTGAGCGTTCCCTCTCCCCCTATCCGGTAGGCTTGCATCCCCTCGTCGCCTTGGCAGAGATAAAGGCGTGTGGATGCGAGTGGCAGCACGTCGAGCGGTGCAGTGTCGAGCGTTAGTGTGGTAGCACTCTGCGGTGCCTCGTCGGCGAAGAGGACGGCTTTCTCGGTATTGAAAAACACCGTGCGTGTGCCGTGGCGATGCCAGGCACTGAAGCGTTCCGATGCGAGCGACTGAGTGGCATAGGTGTTTTCGTCAATCCATAGCAGGCCGTGGCTGCGTGTCTGCGCGTAGATGCCGCCCGAGCCTGTGGCTATGATAAGTACGGTGTTGGGGTATATCTGTTTCCAGTTGGTGATGTCGTAGAGGTTGTCTGCGGTGTTTCCCACAAGGAGTTTGCCGCCTGCTACGGCATAGATTTTCCCGTTTGTATAGCCCGCCGAGGTGACGCTCGCTCCCAGGGCATAATATCCACGCACCTCCAGCCGGTCGGCATCGAGCCACGCCACGCCCTGCGACGTGCCAACGGTGATGTAGCGGTCGGTAAATGCAATACTCTGCGGCGTACCTACGTCCGACGTGCTTGTCTTGAGCGAGGTGATATGTCCGATGCTCTCGTCCTCGGGGTTGAGCAAGTCCACCATACCATCGCTGTAGAGCAAGGCGAGTTTGTCGGTCGCGGCACTTCCTATGATGCCTTTCCCACCCAGCCCGTCGGCTTTGTAGAATAGCCGCACCTCCTCTGTGGCCTCGTCGTAGGCGAGCAGATTGCCGTCGTATATGCCGAATACCACTTCGCCAATGGCTTCGCAGCGGTCGGCGTGGCGATACGAGAGATAGTTCGTCCAGACGGAGCCGTTAGTTTGTGCCTCAACGGCGAGTGTGACAAGAAAAAGCAGAACGGGGAGAAGACGTTTCATAGGTACGCGCGTGCGGATAGATTTATCATTATAATAACGCTGTCGCGCGCTGTAAATTATATTTAGTTAGGCGTTTTTTTGGTTTGCCGTTTCCTTAGCATCGTCAAAGCGCGTGTTTTTGGTTTGCCGTTTCCTTAGCATCGTCAAAGCGCGTGTTTTTGGACGTTATGCCAACTACTGCTTAGTAATTCAATTTTCGGAAGTGTGCCAACGCAGGTATATAGCGGCCCGAAAGGCCATCAATCTCCCAGGCCAAGTCATCGCGCTAAGAGATAGATACGCTCCCTCTCAATTGCGCCCTTACGGGCATTGCACGCGCGCCGCGTGCGCTCCCTGACTTTTCAACGGCGAGGGGTTTACTTCTTGAAAAATCTTCCGAATACTATATCGCAACCTTTCCTAACAAGAAGTCAAAGACGTTGAGAATAAGAATACCATCGTCATTACGATAGGTGGGTTGTATGCCTCCTACAATCACAACCTTCTGGAAACTGTCGTTAATGCGCTTAAGGGAGTTGAGCTCTTGCTGCTGTTTCTCTATGGTGGGAAGGGCAAAGGCAGACTGGATGTACACACGCTCGTAGCCCTTGTTGCACACAAAGTCCACCTCCAACTGTCTGCGCTCGCTTTTTCCCCCAGCATCTTTACCGAAATACGTCAGTTGTCCCACATCTACAGAATACCCCCTGATGCGCAGTTCGTTGAATATAAGGTTCTCCATCAGATGCGTCTCTTCGGTTTGGCGAAAAAGCAACCTCGCGTTGCGGAGGCCCAAATCCTCAAAATAGTATTTTGCCGGGGTGTCAATATATCGCCTGCCCTTGATGTCGTATCGCACTGCTTTGTTGATGATGAAAGCATCCTGCATATAGTCCAGATAATTCTTTATCGTATCCTGCGTGATGCTGCTTTGCTTCACCGACCGGAACGTATTTTGTATCTTGTGCGGGTTGGTAAGCGACCCTATACTGCTTGCTATGACATCTATCAGCTCCTCCAAATCATGATCTAATTGTATGGAATACCTTTCCTTGATATCACGCAGATATGTCTGTACAAACAAGCTTTGAAGATATTCTCTTTTCTCGTTCTCGTCATCGGTTGTCACCACCTTGGGCAATCCTCCGTACTGCATATACTCCAACAGCAGATGCGTGTCATAACTACCGGGATTTGGTCGGGCAGACATAAACTCGGCATAGTTCAGCGGGTGAACCATGATACTTTGGCCACGCCCTCTGAATTCCGTGATAACATCTTTTGACAGGAACTTGGCATTTGACCCTGTAACAAAGACATCTACATTCTTTATATGCAGATAACTGTTAAGCACATCCTCAAACTCTTTGACCAATTGTATTTCATCGAGTAAGACATAGTACATGCCCTCATCGACTATTCGTGCATCAATATACTGG
Organism: uncultured Prevotellaceae bacterium; assembly: GCA_937877625.1. Lineage (GTDB taxonomy): Bacteria > Bacteroidota > Bacteroidia > Bacteroidales > Bacteroidaceae > Alloprevotella. Next base: position 2,185 of record CALFJG010000040.1, on the reverse strand, counting down.
AGTAGGTTGTCAGGGTCTCGCAGTTGGCTGTTGCGACGGTCTTCCAAATTGACTGTCACGATATGGTCGGTTGAAACTCCCTCCTTGATCAGGGCATCCGTAAACAGATTAAACAGCAGGTATGACTTGCCGCTCCGCCGCATACCGGTAATGACTTTTATCATACCATTATTACGACTATTCAACAGCTTTTGTAGGTACAAATCACGCTTAATCTCCATAAAGCAATCGATTTATTTGTGAACAGACACATTTTTCTCGACTGCAAAGATATAACTATTTCTAAACCACAAAGTGCTAATTCGTTTTTTTGTGAATAGACACTTTTACGAACCAGCACTTTGAGATTAACAACACACTCCCTCGGGAGAATGTGTCAAGGCATATTGGATATTCTTGGCCAAGAAACAGATGAGTGACCTCTCCTTCTTATTGCACGCGGCTCAATGCCGGAGTGCACGCGGCGCGTACATTCCCTATGGCGTTGCCTGGGCTGACCGCTTGCCGCCCTTTCTGCGCTTTCAGCGTCCGTGTGTGCCAAAATATCGAAAAAAGCAGAGGCGATTGCATCGGGTTTGCGAAAAAAATTGAACCTTTGCACCGAAATGTGAATAGAAAGGAACATAATCATGGCAAGACCAATCAAAGAAACCCCCATCCTCTACGGTGAGGAAGCGCGTAAGTTTGAGACGCGCATGATGAACCCGCCCAGACTACCGATGGAGCAAGTAGAGCGCATGCAGCGCGACTATGAGTTTATACGTTCAAGATGTGTAAATTGCTCGTTCTGAGGAGATGAACAAGGAGAACCTGCAATTGCGCCGCTTAGGCGAGAATGACCACGTGACAACATTCGACTGTGGCGATGAAGACCTGAATGACTTCATTCTCACCGATGCGCCGTTATACTATCGCGTACGCCTCGCCACCAGCTATGTGTTGGAAGATAGCATTACCGGTGAGGTTGTCGGCTATTTCAGCCTCGCACACGACCGCATATCCCTGACCGATTTCCCCAGCAACTCCGCCTACAACCGATTCCGCAAGCAGTTCTTCGCCCAGGGTAAGATGTTCAAGAGTTATCCTGCCTTGAAGATATGCCGCCTGGCCACCAATAAGTCAGCGAAGGGGATGGGTATTGGAAGCATGATGCTTAATACCGTCATCGAGTCATATAGAGGCGACAACAAGGCTGGCTGTCGTTTCATCACCGTCGATGCATACAACGATGCCATCCCATTCTATCTAAAGCAAGGCTTCGTGCCGCTCTCCAAGTCTGACGAGGACGCGACTACCCGCCTGCTCTATTTCGATTTGGAAAGTGTAAAGGACACAAAGACAAAATAGATTCCCCCTATGCACCCAACCGCTACCGACTACGCTGACTTCCGACCCGACTCCCACGCCCGACCCCGACCCGAGCGGCGGCGGCAGCGACGACGGCGATGAGTAGGCAGGCCATATATCACGAATATCTTATGTGAGAGGGTTGCGGAGTAGTCCGCAACCCTCTCGCATTCGTTATACAGAACGTCTTTGCGCTCCAACAGCCTCTTGTAACCAGACATTTCGCCTCCACGCACGCGGAGGCAACTTTGGAAGGCATTGCCCCTACACCATCAGGGCAAAAGCTCCAACGGCAAGGTTATGTTTTTTATGGCTTTACAAATGCTGAAATTTCTTATATAGAGAGTCAAGTATAAATGATTAGAAATATAGAGGAGTACTAACCTCTCGATTTCTGTTTAGCGACTTTCACCTAATAAGATTTCCTCTTTTCTCTCTTGTATTACTGTGCGTACAAACTCTATCTCGTCTGCGCTAAATCCAAATAGTTTATAGAGCTGCTCGTTAACATTCGAGTTGGATAATCTCGTCACATCTGGCAAGGGGATTTCTTCAACATATTGTTGGCGCATTTGAAATCCACCGTTATCCAACGTTGCTACGTTATTGAAGAAATACCACGTAGCATATTCAGAGTTTAAGGCAAGTACTATCTTGTCAATATCTTTTCCAGAGAAGAAGCAAAGACTATCAACGACAAAGTACCCTTCAGGGGCAAAACAAAAGCGCGGAAAAGCATCAATATCGGATTGAGTGATTCTCATCAATCTTGCCCAAACTATCTTTGGCTTATTAAAATCCTCCCAGTACTTGGCACCCCATCTTTGCATAGCATACC
>CALFJG010000039.1 GCA_937877625.1 uncultured Prevotellaceae bacterium | reverse complement strand
ACCGTAGGCGGTGGTAGCGCCCTGACACGCCAAATGTGGGTAGAAGAAGAGGAAGCGCAATAAACGTCGTTTTCGACAGACTTTTGCTCGCCAAGGCAAAGCCGAAGCAAGCTTCTTCGCATCCTACGAAAACAACTTTAGCAACAGCAGCTGCAACCGTTTTGGTTGCGGCTGTTGCTTTTGTTCGCACAAAAAGCCCTGAAGGGCGGCAAGCCGTCAGCCCAGGGCAAGCACGCGGCTCAATGCCGGAGTGCTCCGGCAAAAGAGATTAGGAATGTTCAATTATAAGCTGTCCTGTTGGGCAGCAACATGAGATTTGACAAAAGAAAGGGTATAAAAGAGAAAAAGCAAGAAGAAAGTCAAGTGAGCCTTTCCTATCTCTGTCTTTCAAGAGACAATCATCAATTTTTTCCAATTACAAGTTGGATTAATACGATTCTCTTGAAAAAACGTTGCATAATATGCGTTATTTAGCAGGTTTGTTTGGCTGTTCGACATTATTTTAGTCTCTTTGCCGCAGAATTTGCGACGTTATAAACGGTGTTTTGTCGCACAAAGTACGAATGCATAATGTATATACACGAAAGAGATAATTGGACGGACTTCTGTTGGGATACGTCCCAAGTGTCACTCCTTCAGGAGAAAATATTCCGTAAGCAGGGGTTGCTTTATGGCAGGTTAAGTGCTTTGGGATTTGACAGCAAACTCCGTGCGATGGCAGAAAACCTTACATACGATGTAGTATATTCTTCGGAAATAGAGGGCATACGACTGAACGTTGACCAGGTTCGTTCTTCCATTGCCCGGAGACTTGGGATAGAGAACGTGAAATACACCGCGCCATCACATTACGTCGATTCTGTTGTTGGCGTAATGCTTGAAGCGGTACAGCACTATGACATGCCGCTCCGTAAAGAGAAACTATGTGCGTGGCAAGCTGCATTTTTCCCTTCAGGGTATAGTGAAGGCAGCCAGATAGAAACAGGTAAGTACCGCACAAACGAGGAGCATATTGTCAGCGGAATGTTTGGCCGCGAGAAAATCCACTATATTGCTCCTTCTCCAGACCGTGTTGAAGAGGAGATGGAAAAGTTCCTCACATGGTTTGATAGTGAGGAACCTGTGAGTAGTGTCATCCGTTCTGCCATTGCCCATTTCTGGTTTGTGAGCATTCATCCCTTCGAGGATGGCAATGGCCGGTTGGCCCGCATCCTTTCCGACATGCTGCTGGCTCGTGGAGAAAAGAGTGATTTCCGTTTCTATAATGTCTCATCACAGATTAACAAGGACAAGAATCACTACTATGACATTCTGGAGCGAATGCAGCATGGCGATGGCGATATCACGGAGTGGTTGGTATGGTATATGCAGAAATTGGTTGATGCACTTGACGAGGCAGACACCATCGTCACCACAATCCTGAATAAGAGCTTTTTCTGGCAGAAGGCATCGGCAGTACCAATGACCGAACGTCAGACGCAGATGCTCAATATCTTTCTTGACGGCTATGAATCAAAGATAACGTCAAAGACATGGGCTACATTGGCAAAGTGTTCGAAGGACACTGCCATACGTGACATACAGGATCTTGTTGACAAGAACATCCTGATAGAGGACATTCCTGGTGCCAAGCGTCCAAGTTATTCCATCGTCTATGATGCGGAAGATCTGACACAATTCTTAACCGATGTACACATTGTTGAAGAGAATGGCATTCAATACCTCAAAGCATTGTTCAAGGGAAAGAAACCTATCTGCGAAAGAGTCCTGAAACTTGATGCAGAGCGATACCGGAAAGGAGATTTGCCATTAGCCAATCTACTCAGTAAATACTGCTCGTATATCGCGGCAAGCCGTCAGCCCAGGGCAAGCACGCGGCTCAATGCCGGAGCGCAGGCGGCTCGCCTGCATTGCCCGTAAGGGCAAAGCTCCGCCTGCAAGGTTCTGTTTTCTGTACCCTTGCCGGGCATTGCACGCGCGCCGCGCGCGCTCCCGGTGCCTGCGCTCCCAGAAGTTGCTATACTTACTACACTGATAAGGTTTTCATTACTTGCGAAACTTGAAAAAAATACTTGATTTCCTTTCACGTGCACACGTCTTGCACTATCTTTGCGGCGCAAAAAAAGTACTACCCATAGGTAGTGTTCAATTATTACCCGAACAAAAACTAAAAAAATAAGACCAAAAATGGCAGCAATCCAAAAAATCAGGAGTTACGGGCCGTGGCTCATCGGCATCATCGGCTTGGCACTCTTTGCATTCGTCGCCGGCGACCTCTTCAAGTGGGTAGAGACCCACGCCAATGTGGGACGTATGCAAGTGGGCTCCGTCTATGGCGAAGACCTTTCCATCCAAGATTTCCAAGAAGAGGAGCAGACGTTCACCAACATCGTTAAGATGCAACGCCAACTGAGCGGACAGGAGGAGAACATCTCCGATGCCGAGCAGGAAGGCATACGCTCCTACCTGTGGCAGCAACACGTGCAAAACAGCATCATACGCCACGAAGCGGCTAAACTCGGGCTTTATGTCACCAACGAGGAGGTACAAAACGCGCTGCGCGAGGGGCAAGCAGGCTCGCTGCGTATGATTTCTATGTTCCTCACGGGCAACGCGCAGGCTCCCTTCAACTTGCAGCTGCTCCAAGACTTCCTTAAAAACAAAGACAAATACCTCCAGCAGGCCGCCCAGCAAGGCGGGAGCGAGCAGGTGGAGATGATACAAAACATTGACCAAGTTTGGACATACACCGAGAAGCAACTCCGCCAAGAGCTCCTCACGCAGAAATACTACTATTTCTTGATGCAGAGCTTCGCCAGCAACCCCACGCTGGCCAAGTTTGAGTTCGACAACAACGTCAACCTCACCGATGCCCTTGTTGCCGCACTGCCTTATAGCACCGTGGCCGACAACGAGGTGAAGATTAGCGATGCCGACCTGCAGAAAGCCTACGAGCAGTACAAAGAACGCTTCTTCGTACCCGTTGACACACGCGATGTGAAGCTGATTGACGTCACCGTCACCGCCAGTGCTGCCGACCGCAAGGCCATCACCGACGAGGTGACGGCAGCCTACAACGACCTTTCGGCAGGTGGCGATGTCGCTGCCATAGTAAACCGCAGCAAGAGCCGTGTGCAATATACCAACCTGCCGTTGCGCCGCGATGTGTTCCAGAGCGTGGCAGCCGACGTAGCCACCCGCCTCGACAGCGTAGCCCCCGGCGGCACCATCGCACCCTATGTTGACGCACAGACAAACACCATCACCACCTTCCGCCTCGTAGCCAAACAACAACTGCCCGACAGCATCCTCTATCGCGGTATTGTGGCACAAGCCGCCTCGGCCGACGAGAGTGCCAAGCGTGCCGACAGTATCTTCAACGCCCTACAAGGCGGTGCCGACTACAAGACAGTGGCCGAGAAGTACGGACAAAAGAGCGACAGCGTCTGGCTCACGTCACAACAGTTTGAGACACTGGGAATGAGCGACGACAACATCACGTTCTTCACCGCACTCTACGACATAGAGGCCGGCACACGCCGCATAGTGAAGATGGGCGAGGCAAGCCTCGTGGTTGAAGTAATCGACAAGCGAGCCTATATGGACAAGTACAACGTGGCCGTTGTGCGCCGCACGATTGACTTCAGCAAAGAGACCTACACCACCGAGAAGAACAAACTCAACCGCTTCCTCTCGCAGAACCAGACAGTAGAGGCCATCGACAAGAACGCCGGAAAGAGTGGCTATGTGGTCAACCCCATCTACGCCGCCAGCGGCTCCGCCCTGCTCAGCAACCTACGCCAACAGATTGGTGGCTCGTCGGTGAAAGACCTCGTTGCCTGGGCCTTTGACCAAGCCGAGGTGGGACAAGTTTCTACACTCTACGAAGCAGGTGCCCACGGCGACCATCTCCTTGTTGCGATGCTCACCGGTGTGAACAAGAAAGGCTACCTGCCTTGGGACAGCCCCGCTGTGAAAGAGTTCCTCACCGGCGTGGTACGTCAGCAGAAGAAGAGCGACATAGCCATGAACAAGGCCAAAGGCGTGAAGAGCCTCGATGCCGCACAGGCACTCGCCGGTGTGGTGACCGACAGCGTCAACGGCAACGCCCTCGGACAAGCCGTGATGCTGCAAGGCGTCGGCACACAGGAGTTGCTCCTCAGCGCGGTATTGGCAAAAGCCACCAAGGGACAATTCGTAGGCCCCTACGCCGGCGTCGGAGCCGTGTACTTCGCACAAATCCTTGACAAGCGCCAGAGCGAGGAAAAGTTTGACGAGAAACAAATGATGCAACAACTCAGCCAGCAAGATATGCAGAGCATCATACAGTCAAACCCCTTTAGCGGACAGGTGAACCACCTCTTGCTTAGCGCACTCGAACTCAAGGCCGACGTGGTGGACAACCGCTATAAATTCTAAGCCGTTAGCCCACCGCACACTGCAACTTACAAAGCCCGCCCTCCCGCATCGTGCGGAAGGGCGGGCTTTAAGAAAACACGAGGAGCACCCCCAAAAACTCGTATCCGCACCCAGACAAAACAAGGTCGGATTGATTTTAGAATCAAAGGCTTTGATTTTAAAATCAAAGGCGTTGATTTTAAAATCAAAGCACTCGAGTTTAAAATCAGTCCGACCTTGTAAAAACAGGAAGCCACCCTCGTTCGCCGACCTCCTATGAGATTATCGCGGCGTCCCTGCTCAAAAACGATCTATGCCCTACTCCCCCCTCCTTTCGCTCGCAGCGGGAAACAAACACTTAGTCGCGCTCTGCCGATTGTTAGACCATAACGAACCGCTCGTACAAGTCGGCGGGCTTTGCGGCTCAAGCCTTGCACTCTACTTTGCAGCCGCAGCGAGCAGCGGCCTATTACCGGCACGCCCCTACCTCTTCGTGGCCAACGACGAGGAGGCGGCGGGATACGTGTTCCAAGACCTGCGCACACTGCTCGGCGGCGAAGAAGCCCTCCACCTACTCCCCTCGTCGTTTCGCCGACAAGCGCGCTATGGCCAACACGATACCGCCGCCGAAATCCTACGTGCCGATGCGCTGAAGCAACTCGTGGAATACGCCGACGCGAAAGCCGCCGACACCCACACACAACGCCCTCTCATTGTCGTAACGCACGCCGCAGCACTCGCAGAGCGTGTGCCCAACGGCCACTCCCTCTCGCTACACACCATACATCTGCACGAGCACGACGTATCCGATCTGAGCCTTCTGGCTCGGCGGCTCGAGACAATGGGCTTCCGCCGCCAGGACTACGTTTACGAACCCGGCGATTTTGCCGTACGCGGCTCATTGCTCGATGTGTATTCCTACGCCGACGAACTGCCGCTGCGCATCGACTTCTTGGGCGATGAGATAGACAGTATTCGCACCTTTCATATCGACACCCAACTGAGCCACGAGCGATGCAGCAGGGCCGCCATCGTAGCCGCACCCCACGAAGCCAAAGACGCAGTGCCGCTCACGGCACTCCTGCCAAGCCACACCGTACTCGTAGCCCACGACTTCAACTATTGCTTAGACACCATTGAAAAAGTCTATTCCGAGGGTTTCTCACGACAGGCTCACGAGGCCGCCGATGCCGACACCGCCCCACTCTCGCGCGAAGCCTTGCTTTGCTCACGAGAGGAGATAGCCCCCGCTCTCGGCGCGCTGCAACGTGTAGAACTTCTTGTGGCCGCACCGCCGAAGGCCGACAAACGAAGCACCGCCATCGTTACCTTTCACACCGCGCCACAGCCCGTCTATCATAAGAACTACGACCTGCTTCGCTCCTCCTTCGCCGATTATACCGAGCGGGGCTATCATATCTTCTTATTGGCCGACAGCAGTAAGCAGCACGAGCGACTCGCCGCCATCCTCGCCGAACAAGCCCGCGAGGAGCGCACGGCCTCGTTCACACCGCTCGCACCAACCCTCCACGAGGGTTTTAGCGATGCCGACCTGAGCCTCTGCCTCTTCACCGACCACCAGATCTTCGACCGCTACCACAAATACACGCTCCGCAGCGACGTGGCGCGTCAGGGCAAGATGGCCCTCACGCTCAAGGAGCTCAAGTCCTTTCAATACGGCGACTATGTGGTACACATTGACCACGGCGTAGGTCAGTTCGGCGGCTTAGTACGTATGCCCGCCCCCGATGGTAAGATGCACGAGGTGATGAAAATTCTCTACAAGGACGGCGATGCGGTGTACGTGTCCATCCACGCGCTCCACAAGGTGAGCAAGTATCGCAGCAGCCACGGCACGCCGCCCACCATCTCTCGCCTGGGCACCGGTGCCTGGCAACGGCTGAAAGAGAAGACGAAGAAAAAACTCAAGGACATCGCACGCGACTTGATACGCCTCTATAGCCAACGGCGCGAAGCCCAAGGCTTTGCCTTCAGTGCCGACTCCTATTTGCAACACGAACTCGAAGCGTCGTTCACCTATGAAGACACGCCCGACCAGCTCCGCGTGACGCAAGAAGTGAAACACGACATGGAGAGCCGCCGCCCAATGGATCGCCTGGTATGCGGCGACGTGGGGTTCGGAAAGACAGAAATCGCTATCCGTGCCGCTTTCAAAGCCGCCTGCGACGGGAAGCAAACCGCCGTGCTCGTACCCACCACTCCCTTAGCGTTGCAACATTATCGCACCTTCTCGGAGCGTCTGGCCGAGATGCCCGTGCGCGTAGATTACCTCACGCGGGCGCGCACGCCAAAACAAACCAAGGAAATACTGCAGTCGCTCGCCGACGGAAAGATAGACATCCTCATCGGCACACACCGCCTCACGGGCAAACAGGTGAAGTTCAAAGACCTCGGACTGTTGGTCATCGACGAGGAACAGAAGTTTGGCGTCGGCGTAAAAGAAAAGTTGCGCACGCTCAAGGTGAACATCGACACGCTGACACTCTCTGCCACGCCCATCCCGCGCACACTTCAATTCTCGCTGATGGGCGCGCGCGACTTCTCTGTGCTTCAAACGCCACCGCCCAACCGCCGGCCCATCCACACCGAACTACACAGCTTCTCGCACGAGGTGATAGCCGAGGCCGTAGATTTTGAACTAAGCCGCGGCGGACAGGTATTCATCGTCACCAACCGCATCGGCGCACTGGAAAATCTGGCACGCCTCGTAGAAAAATACGTGCCGAAAGTGCGTGTGGCTATCGGCCACGGACAAATGCCCGCAGAGCAACTGGAAAAAGTTATCGTGGGATTTATAGAAGGCCAGGCCGACGTGCTTATCTCCACCACCATAGTAGAAAACGGCATAGACATTCCCAACGCCAACACCATTATTATTGACGCGGCACACACCTTTGGCCTTAGCGACCTCCACCAGATGCGCGGACGCGTAGGACGAAGCAACCGCAAAGCCTTCTGCTACCTACTTGCACCGCCCACCTCGCTCCTCAAAGACGATGCGCGCCGCCGCCTCGAAGCCGTGGCCACCTTTAACGACCTGGGCAGTGGCATAAGCATTGCTATGCAAGACCTTGAGATACGCGGGGCAGGCAATATGCTTGGTGCGGAGCAGAGCGGCTTTATGGCTGAAATGGGCTACGAAACGTATCAGAAGATACTCTCACAAGCGGTGAGCGAACTCCGAAACGAAGAGGAGTTCGTTGAAACATTTACGCCTGAAGACAGCGAGACAACGCCCGTGAGCGCACACCGCTTCGTCGATGAAACGAATGTGGAAACCGATGCCCAAGCCTTCTTGCCCGAGACCTATGTGCCTGGTGCCGCCGAGCGGATGCTGCTCTATCGCGAGTTGAGCAGCACCGCGACCGACGGAGCAGCCGAGGCCTTCCGACTACGCCTCATCGACCGCTTTGGCCCCCTGCCCCCCGAAGCCGAGGAGCTGCTCTGTTGCGCAGCACTGCGCCGCTGCGGGCCTCAGATAGGAGCCGAACGTATGGCACTGCACAACGACCGGCTGATAGTCTATTTTGTTAGCAACGCCGACAGCCCGTTTTACCACTCCCCCGCCTTCGACCGCGTGATAGACTATGCCATGACACACGCCGACGAGGTGCGCCTGGAAGAGAAAGCACTGCGGCGACGTATGGCCGTCAGCCACGTAAGCAACGCAAAGAGCGCACTCCGCATAGTGAAAGAGATACTCGCAGGGTAGGTTCGCCTCCGACCGGCCTTTGCTCGCCTGGGCAAGCAGGCGAGCCAATGTCGGAGCGCAGGCGGCTCGCCTGCATTGCCTGTAAGGGCAAAACTTCGCCTGAAAGGTTATGTTTTTTATGCCCTTGCAGGGCATTGCAGCTCACGTGCAAAATGATACAGAGCCTTGGTGTCTTTACACGTTTTAGCAGACAGCAATAAAACAATCCGTTGCTCTCGCGGCACAAGCCACGGCGGACAACTAAACGCGCAAGAACACCAATCCCCTCCCCCTTTTTCGTATATTTGCAGCCGTTATGCAAGAAATCCTCGCCGACATACTGCTACCGCTCGCCCTGCCCGCCACACTCACCTACCTCGTGCCACACGAGATGGCCGACAAGGTGTTTAAGGGACAGCGCGTCGTAGTAGGCGTAGGCAAGAGCAAACAATACATAGGCATTATTGTGGCCTTGCACAACGACACCCCGCCGTTGGCGAGCCACAAGATAAAAAGCATCGTACGCTTAGTAGATGAAGAACCGCTTGTCACCACACAGCAACTGGGTTTCTGGCAGTGGATAGCCGACTACTATATGTGTACGCTCGGCGAAGTGATGAAAGCCGCACTGCCCGCACCGCTGAAATCCATAAAACCGACAAAAGAGACACCGCCGCCACCCGAAGAAAGAGGTTTCCACCCCACGCTCACACCGCTTTCTCCCGAGCAGCAACGCGCCTTTCAAGAAATAAAACAAGCACTCTATAGCCCCGCACACAAAGCCCCCGACGTTTGTCTGCTCCACGGCGTCACCTCAAGCGGAAAAACAGAGGTGTACGTTCACCTCATCGCCGAAGCCTTGGCACGCGGCGAACAAGTGCTCTACCTCCTGCCCGAGATAGCCCTCACCACTCAGATAACAGAACGCCTGTCGGCAATCTTCGGAAACAAGATGGGCGTGTACCATAGTCGTTTCACCGACCAGCGACGCGCCCGGCTCTATCGCACGATGGCATCCGCCACGCCCTGCCCACTGGTGCTCGGCGTACGTAGCGCATTGTTCCTTCCCTACAAACACCTCGGCTTAATCATTGTGGACGAAGAACACGAAACCAGTTACAAACAACAAGACCCCGCCCCACGCTACCACGCCCGCGATGCCGCCATCGTCCTGGCGAAACGCACCGGAGCAAAAGTGCTACTCGGCACCGCCACACCAAGCCTTGAAACCTATCACAACGCGCAGAGCGGGAAATATGCCTTAGTAGAGATGCACCAACGCTACGGCGGCGTGGCACTGCCCGAAATAGTAGTAGCGGACATCAAAGAGTTGCGCCGCAAAAAACTAATGACATCATCGCTCTCGCCACGACTGATAGACGAGATGCGCGAGGCACTCAAACGAGGCGAACAGACCATCCTCTTCCAAAACCGCCGAGGCTACGCCCCGCAGCTATCGTGTCGCTCCTGTGGCTGGACACCACAATGCACGTCGTGCGATGTGTCGCTAACCTACCATGCGCGTGCCGAGCGGCTCGTCTGCCACTACTGCGGGCAAAGTTTTCCCGTACCCAAACAGTGTCCACAATGCGGCGACACCGAACTGCGCGACATAGGCTACGGCACGGAGAAAATAGAACAAGAGGTGGCCTCCATCTTTCCCACAGCACACATCTGCCGGATGGACCTCGACACCACACGAAGCAACACTGCCTATACCAAAATTATCAACGACTTTCAGCACGGCAACACCGACATTCTCATCGGCACACAAATGGTGACGAAAGGCCTTGACTTCCAAGCCGTCAGTGTAGTGGGTATCCTCAACGCAGACCAGAGCCTCAACCAGCCCAACTTCCGTGCCGCAGAGCGCACCTACCAGATGATGGCACAAGTGGCAGGACGTGCCGGGCGGCGCACACGCCGTGGCATCGTGGTGCTGCAGACGTACCGGCCGCTATTGCCCCTGTTCCAACAGGTAACAAGCGGCAACTACAACGCTTTCTTTGGCAGCCAACTGGCAGAACGCCGAGAGTTTGTCTATCCACCTTTTGTACGTGTTATCGACATACATATCAAGCACCGCGACGACCGCCTTGCAGAACAAGCAGCCACCACGCTGTCAAGGCTGCTTCGCCCACACTTTGCCAACAACCTGCTCGGCCCGTACAAACCCGTGGTGGCACGCATAGGAAGACTGTGTATCCGAAAAATGATGTTGAAAGTGCCTCCCACCTCCTCCATCTCAGCCACACGACGCATCCTTCTTGCCGCACGAGCCACGTTGCTGGAGCAAACAACATTCAGAAACACACAAGTATTCTTTGACGTTGACCCTCTTTAGGTGGGTTCTATTCATTCGCTTTGTCAGATTTATGAGCTATTTTTGCTTCCAGGCTGTCAGTTGAAGAGTGAGTGTAGCGGGCTACACGACCGATGAAACTTACAGAACGGAAGCCATAAAGAGCCATAAAGATGACAAAAGGTTAAAGACCCACCTATGTCAAACTTAACCGTGGAAATGAACAGAACGCACCTTTAGCAAATTCTTCACCTAAAACCCCTAATACTATGAAACTCGATGGAAGACGCGAAAGCACGAACGTTGACGACCGCCGCCGACTAAGCGGAGGCACTACCGCAGGATTAGGCATCGGCGGACTGATTATCGCTGCACTCATTACGTGGGTGATGGGCGGCAACCCCCTCGACACACTCCAACAAGCCGACCTCGGCACACTCGTCGGTGGCGGACAACAGACCGAGCAACGCGAATTTACCGCCGAAGAACAAGCACTGGCAAAATTCTCACGACAGGTACTCGCCAGCACCGAAGACGTATGGACCGAGGTGTTCAAACAAATGGGGAAGACCTATCGCGCTCCACAAATGGTACTCTTCACCGGCAGCGTGCAGTCGGGCTGCGGCAACGCCACATCGGCGGTAGGCCCCTTCTATTGCAGCGCCGATGAGAAACTCTACATTGACCTCTCTTTCTTCTCCTCTATGAAGCAACAACTCGGTGCCGACGGCGACTTCGCCTATGCCTACGTTATCGCACACGAAGTAGGCCACCACGTGCAACACCTCCTCGGCACACTCGACAGCGCACACGCACAAATGGCCAAGATGAACAAGACGGGGGCTAATAAAGTGAGCGTGCGCATAGAACTGCAAGCCGACTTTTACGCCGGCATCTGGGGACACTACGAGAACAAGATGTTTCAGTCGCTTGAAGACGGCGACATAGAGGAAGCCATCAACTGCGCACAAGTCATCGGCGACAACTATCTGCAAGAAAAAGCACAAGGCTACTCACAACCCGAGAGTTTTACGCACGGCACAAGCGCACAACGTATGAAATGGCTTAAACTCGGCCTTAACACAGGCGACCTGAGCCAAGGCAATACCTTCCAACTCGGAGACGCACAACTCTAATCCTACACACGCCATGAAGCGTATCCTCTTTAGCCAACTCTGTCCCGCCACCTATCGCATCGCCGTGGAAAAGGAGATACTAAAACGACATATTAAAGACCTCGTTCACCAGGTTCGTTTTGCAAGAGAGAGAGAGGAAGCATCGTTGCCCGCGCTGGTTTATGACCATAAGTCGCTCATCCGGCGCAGATTGGGCAACGTGAATATGGAGCTACAAGAAAACAAAGCCACAAACCTTGCACTGGCCGTCAAACGCATTGACGGCATAATGATACACCCGGGCGACACCTTTTCTGTGTGGAAACTCATCGGGCGCACCTCAAAACGCAAAGGATACAAAGAAGGACTCACTATTGCCCACGGCAGCCCGTCGCAAGGCATCGGCGGAGGACTGTGCCAACTATCCAATCTTATACATTGGATGGTGCTTCACAGCGACCTTACCATTGTAGAACATCACCACCACGACGGATTAGACCTCTTTCCAGACTTTGGCCGACAAATCCCCTTCGGCACGGGAACAAGCATCTCCTACAACTATATAGACTATCGCGTGAAGAATAACAGCGAGCAAACCTACCAGATACGCCTGCGCACCGACACGGAATACCTTTGCGGCGAACTACGCGCTGAAAAAAAGCTACCACAAACCTATCACATCCACGTAGAAAACGAGCATTTCAAACAAGAAGAAGACGGCATCTATCGTAACGGCTCGGTTTTTCGCGACGTAATAAACCGCGCCACAGGCCAACACATAGAACACCAACTTATTCGCACCAACCACGCGAGAGTGATGTACGAACTAAACATAAACCAATAAACGTTGCTGCGCTTAGGGCTACCTCCTCAAAAGGAGGACAGCACTAAGCATAGCAACGTCGGTTGAGCAACAATAATTGTCGGCTTAAGCCATTCCCTCGGGTAATCCAAACGGTGTGGCAGTGCGTCCCGAGCCGTCGGGACTGCCAGGCATACGAATAGCCCCGAAAGCCTTTTCGTACTTAGCAATGTTATCCTGCAGCGCATAGAGCAAGCGCTTGGCGTGCTCGGGAGCCATAATAATGCGCGACTTCACTTGTGCCTTAGGCAATCCGGGCAGCACACGAACAAAGTCGGCCACAAACTCCGCGCTTGAATGAGTAATAACGGCAAGATTGGCATACTGACCCTGCGCCACATCGGGCGTGAGTTCAATCTGAAGTTGGTCTTTCTTGTTGTTGTCCATAACGAATAGATTTGAATTATTTAGTATAAAAGTGCTTTGGGCTTAAGAATTCAACAAGTTTCGCAAGCAGTGTAAAAGTGGCTGTAAGAGCAAGCAGGCAAGCCGCCTGCGCTCCCAGGGGTTGCTATACCTACAACACTGATAGGTGTTCATTACATCAGAAACTTGAACTCGGTATTTGTTAGAAGACTTTGCTTAGAATTATTCTCCGTAACAGTTTTAGCATAAGCAAAGGACGTGCCACAAGGCTTTTTGTTTGTTGGCATAACGAAAGCAAAGGTATTACAAGGGGTTGAGAATAAAAAAACATTAAAAATAATTTCTTTTGTTTGCGTATTTATGCAAGTAGCGTATATTTGCACGCGAAAAAAGGACAAAGCCCTCCTAAAAGCCCTCCTATAAAAGAACGGAAACATCAATCTTTTTTATTCCATAACAATTTATTATGAGAAAAATCTTTACCCTTCTTGCAGTGGTTGCCGCTCTGACGGCTTCTGCACAATCAAAGCCATTCAGCAGCAATGGTTTCTTTGACAACTGGTCGGTAGGTGTTAACCTCGGCGGTACATCGGCCGTCCACAACATCGGCTTCGGCCCCTACTACAGCAACGACAAAACGTTTACTAATGGACCTATCAATGCTCGTAGTTTCTGGCAGCGCGCCCGTTTTGCCGGTGGTCTGGAAATCGCCAAGCAGTGGTCGCCTATTTTCGCCAGCGTTATCAATGGTCAAGCCGATGTCAACACATCCAACAGCAATACTTTCATTGACCGTTGGAGCGTTAGTTACATGAACCGCATTAACCTCACCAACCTCATCTTCGGCTACAACGGCAAGCCCCGCTTCTTTGAGTTGCAAGCACAGGCAGGTATTGGTATGGCCAGCTGGATTGCTCCTGAAAGCAAAGACAGCCACTACTTCTTCACCCGCCTTGGTCTTAGCCTCGACTTTAACCTCGACAAAGCTCGCGCTTGGACGCTTTCTGTGAAGCCCGCCATCGTTTACAACCTCGACGAGGAACTCTATCAAGGCAATCGCCGCCGAGCCACTGGCAACGACCACATCTACCGTGGTGCTACCTTCAACATCAACGATGCTGAACTTGAAGTTATGGCTGGCCTGACCTACCACTTTAAGAACGCAAACGGTGAACACTATTTCACCGCCGTTCGCGAGTACGACCAAGACGAAGTTGATGCACTGAACGCACGCATTAACAGCCTGCGCGGCCAGCTCGACGGCAAGGACGGCCAAATCAACGCCCTCAACGCTGAGATTGCCGACCTGCGCGCTAAACTCAACGACTGCATGAACAAGCCCGCACAGATTCAGTATGTTGACCGCCCCGTAACAGTTACCCAGACTCAGACTGTCAACCAGAGCACGAACCGTCTGACCAACAACGTTCACTTCCGCATTGGTAAGAGCACTATTGATGCCAGCCAGGTACCCAACGTAGAGCGTGTTGCTGTTTATCTGAAGAAGCACCCCAATGCCACTGTTACTGTACGCGGCTACGCTTCTAAGGACGGTAACGTCGAAGCCAACAAGATGCTTGCCGAGGCTCGCGCACAGGCTGTGAAGACGATGCTCGTTAACAAGTATAAGATTGCTGCTAACCGCATCAACGCCGTTGGTTGTGGTATCAGCGAGGCTTACGATGAGCTTGAGTGGAATCGCGTCAGCGAATGTATCATTGAAGTTTCCGAAGACTAAAACATAAGAAACAAACAATACTAAAAAAACGGTACGGAGCAGCTCCGTGCCGTTTTTTTTATACTTTTGCTCCTTGAAAAGATGCTTGCTTATCTTATATGCAAGAAGTCTGTCAAAGACAAACAATATCCACTTTAATATCAGTTTTATGAAAAAGACATTTCTGTTCGGCGTGCTCGTAGCCGCCGCTTTCTCCATGAGTAGTTGTAGCAGTAAGGCCGATGCCCCTGCAGAGAGCGTTGACTCTATCGACACAGAAGTTTCGGTCGATACCGCCTCGTTGAGCGAAGAAGGTACTATTGTTGACGAGGCAGCCTCCGCTGCTGGCGAGGCTGTGGGCAGTGCTATAGAATCTGCCACGGGCGAGGCTGTTGATGCCGCCACACATCGTGCAGAAAACGCTGTTGATGCCGCTGCCAGCCGTGCGCAAGGTGCTGTAGAATCTGCTGCCAACCGTGCCGCCGCCACAAGCGGTGCCGCCGCCACGGCTGTTGAGGCAGGCCGACAAGCCGCCAATCAAGCAGTAGAGTCCGGACGTCAGGCCGCCAACCAAGCCGTACAACAAGGACGTCAGGCTGCCAACCAAGCCGTTCAACAAGGACGCCAGGCCGCCACGAATGCTGCAAGTCAAGCCGCCAGCCGCGCACAAAGTGCCGTACAAAACGCACAGAACAATGCTTCAAACGCCGTACAAAGCGCACAAAATCGTGCCTCAAATGCTTTGAACCGGGCTCTCGGCAACGAATAAGCCGACATCAATTAAACTTTGCCATACGCCTTCATTTCTCTCATCAGGGCGACAAGAGCACTCCTCTCTGTCGTCCTGAAGCTTTTGTTACAAACAATCCCCCGCAAATCATAAAGAGGCTTTGCGGGGGATTGTTTCAAAGATTAGTATGTGTGCTATTTCAAACGAGGACGCTGTGAGTGAGCCTTTATAGCTCCTCTTTCAATTCGGGAGCATTGTCGGGTGTTGCTCCGCCGCCGCCATAGAGTTGTTGCGCTATCTTGTCGGCCACCTCGTCTTGCAGTTCAGGGTTGTCAGCAAGCAGATGCTTGAGATTTTCGCGCCCCTGTGCGAGTTTCTGCCCATCGTAGGAGAACCAGGAGCCGCTCTTATGAATGATATCGTACTCCACGGCGAGGTCGCAAATTTCAGCCACACGGCTGATGCCTTCGCCAAAAGATATTTCAAAGACACACTTACGGAAAGGCGGAGCCACCTTATTTTTAGCTACTTTCACACGCACCTGGTTGCCGATGGGTGTGTCGCCGTCTTTGATGGTAGTAACCTTGCGGATTTCTAAGCGCACACTGGCATAGAATTTCAAGGCATTACCACCCGTTGTTGTTTCGGGATTGCCAAACACCATACCTATCTTCTCGCGCATTTGGTTGATGAAGATGCACGTGGTTTTTGTCTTGCTGATGGTTGCCGTGAGTTTGCGCAGGGCTTGACTCATAAGACGCGCTTGCAGCCCGAGTTTGTTTTCACCCATATCGCCTTCTATCTCACTCTTCGGCGTAAGGGCTGCCACGGAGTCTATCACGATAATGTCTATGGCTGCGGAGCGAATAAGCTGGTCGGCAATCTCAAGGGCTTGCTCGCCGTTGTCGGGCTGCGAGATAAGCAGCTCATCAATGTTTACACCGAGTTTCTGGGCATAAAAGCGGTCGAAAGCGTGTTCGGCATCGATAAACGCAGCAATGCCTCCCTGCTTCTGACATTCAGCAATGGCATGGATGGCCAGTGTGGTCTTACCCGTGCTCTCTTGTCCGAAGATTTCTATGATGCGTCCTTTGGGATAACCGCCTACGCCCAGTGCTGCGTTGAGGCCGATGCTACCGGTGGGAATTACTTCTACGTCTTCCACCTGCTCATCACCGAGTTTCATGATAGAGCCTTTGCCGAAGTCTTTTTCAATTTTCGCCATCGCTGCTTGCAGCGCTTTGAGTTTATCGGCAGGTGTGCTTGTAACAGAGGTTTCTTTCTTTGCCATATCTTTGGTTGTTTATAAGGAGTGATTAAACTTTTGAGGAAAGCGGGTGGCGCAAGCCAGTGGCACCGCGCATATAGGCTTTTGCCGAGCCGAACCGGAGGTTAAGGTCGAGTCGCACCGGCAGGTGGTTAGCATCATCGGTGACGTAGAACGTTACAACGGTATTCTCCTTGCCATTCTCTTTCTCTACATAGGCGAAGACGAGGCAGCGGTAGCGATTCTTGGAGTTCTCCATCTTGATGGTCTGCTTGCCTTTATATACCAACTGCCGCCACTCACAATGTTTTCCCTCAGCGAAGAGGAAATTGACGCGCTGCCCCACCTTCATCTTGCTTGCGTCAAAGGAGCGGGCGCGAAGCATCATAGAGAGCATATCGTAGGCGCAGTACTTTGAGGAGTGTGATTTTATTTTCACCGTTCCCATATCCTGACGTGACTGCATCTTTAAGTTGCATTGGCGATTGGGATAGGTGTACCACACGTCCTCCTGATAATAGTGCTTTCCCTCCTTGGCGCGTTTGGAATAGTAGAGCGGCACGAGATTAAGGTCGGTATAAGAGGTCAGCGTGTCGCGCATCACGAAGTAGCGGTCGCTCTGCTGCGAGCCGCGCGTGATAAGATATGTTTTATAGGCAGGCTTACCTGCGTAATTGGTTCGTGTGATATTCCACGAGGCGGTACCCACATTCTTCCACACGAATTTCCAGTTGAAATAGAGGTCGTAGGAGATTGTTTCGCCTGAGTTGAACGCGCTATTGGTAGAGCCGCACTGTGCTTGAGCGGGAAGCACTACGACTAAACCAATAAAGAACATAACCAGTAAATTTCTTTTCATCGTTTCAATGTTTTTCTGTTGAATACAAAAGGATTTTTCTCTTTGAGAGAGATAGCAGGCTAAGGTTTAAGGTGAGTTCTATTAATTTCCACGGTTAAGTTTGACATAGATGGGCTTTAATCTTTTGTCAGAAATCTGACAAAGCGAAAGAAAAGAACCCACCTTAACTCCGTCGCTGCTTGTTACGTTCTATATTACGCTCGTGTGCGGAGCGTGAGGTGCTGCCACGCGTGGTAGCATTACGCAGTTCTTCGGGTTTTTGCAATAGCACGGGGCGTTCCTGTGGTTGCCACGTCACTTCGGTGTCCCAACCAGCGCGAAGTTCGATGGGCTTGTGGTAGTAACACATCTTTTCGGGTTGTTGGCGGGCGGCATAGTCGCCCGTGTCCCATCTACCGTTGTTGTTGTCATCAAAGAAAAGACGCATAAACACTTTTCCTGGGCGCAGATAGAAAAAGTCCACTTGTCCATCGTTGTTAGCACGGGCTGTTTGTAGGACACGCTTGTCGTCTTGCAAGAGTTGCACCACCGCTGTACTGTCAACGCCGACCAGGGAGACGAAAAGCGAGCCAAACTCCTCGGTGGCAGCGATACGGAAGCGCTGCGAGAGAGCCCTATTCTCTATTCCATTGAGGCCACGGATAGTAGCGGAGTCTATCTTTAGCATATACTGCTGCCCCGGACGCCATTCGGCATAGAGGGTGTAGGAGAGTCGGCTGAGAGGCGAGGGAACGAGTTGATAGCGCGCCTCGACTTGTGCGCTATCTGGGCCGAGAAGAAGATGTATGCCCGCGAGGTTAACATCCGAGGCGGGTTGCAACAGGCGTATCGTGGGATTTTCGGCGGGCGACATACTGCCGCTCGCGCCCTTGATATCTATTGTCATATACTCTCTGGGCGGTATCTCCTCGGTAAAGTCGCCACGTTTATGCCGCCGCTCACGCTGTCGCTCCCATTTTTCCAGCTCGTCGGCTTGTTGTTTCGCTCGTTTGGAAAAAGTTAGACGCGGATGGAGTGCAAGGGTATCCGTTCGCAGGGTATCAACGCCTGTGGAGTCGTCGGTTTCGTAGTAGGTATAGAGAAACTGAAGGGTATCTATACGAAGCATAGCGGTGTCTTTGAGCCAGTAGGTAATGGTGTCGCCAGTAAGGTTGCGATCTTCCACAAAGGCATCGTATTCGTTGAAGTTGAGTCCTTGTATTTGCGGCACGAACGGCGAGGGGCCTGTGAAGTACACGCGAAACCACTCGGGGACGTCGCGTTGTGTCTTAAGCAAATGGCGCGGGCGGTTAGCGTGGGTAAAGGCGCGAAGGATGACGTTGTCGGGTGTAAAGTGCGTGAAAGGAATGTAGCGTATGCTGTCCCACGTCAGGGTGTCGCGCCACACTGTGTCCTGTCGGACATCAGCATAACAAGCAGTGGTAAAAGTGTCGTCGGTCCAACCCATCATTTCGGCGCGCGACGTGAAGTGGTAGTCGCCGTCCACGTCTTTTAGGGCATAAAGCCGATAAGTGCCGTGGCGCACGCCTTTAATACAGAAACGCCCCGTCTCGTCGGTGCGCCCCACGCGGTCGAAAGCACGTGTACTAAACGGGTCGCTCACTTCTTGCAGCGTGGTATTTATTACGCTGATATCTTTGGAAGAAGCCACGGTGTCGGCCTCAGCCTCGTCCACATAAAGCCCCACGAGCACACCTTTTATGGGCGTAAGCGTCTCGGCATCTATCACATAGCCACTCATTTCCATCGTGTCGAGCACCTCGCCGGTGGAAAAGAAATAAGTGAACGTGCCGAGCGGGTTTCCCTCGTTGTTGTCGCTGATAGCATCACCGAAATCTATGGTGTAAGTGGTGTTTGGTCGTAACGTGTCGGGCAGGGTGACGCGTATGCGCTTACCGCTGACACTCACCTCGGGCGGCTCCACCGAGGGCGGCGACATCACCACTTTTTCTTGCGGGTTGTCCACCTTTACATTTTCGTCGAAATGTATCTCTATGCGCTTGGGGTTTGCTCCCGTGCGTCCTAAGGCAGGCGACATAGAAAGGATGCGTGGCGGCGTTTCGTCGAACGGCCCACCATCGGGTCCGCTGCCAGGATTGGCACAAGCCGAAAGTAGCAACAGCACTACTGCCGTTAAGACGTATAATATATGGTGCGCATATTTCATTGCGAGATAAGGGAGCTATAAAAAGGAGCGTCAGCGAAGAGCCAACACCTCGTCTATTATTTTACGGTCGTTACACAGCCTGGGCACTTTGTGTTGGCCACCCATCTTACCACGCGAGCGAAGCCAGTCTTCAAAAAGCCCGTTGCGTGCCACGATGAGTTCCAGAGGTTGTAGCGTGAGGTTCTTGAAACGCTTAGCCTCGTAGTCGCTATTGATTTGCTGCAGCGCGCGGTCTAACACCTCGGCGAAGCGCACCACATCGTCGGGCTGTTTGTCGAACTCCACCACCCACTGGTGCCGGCACTTGCCCTCCTCGTCCATAAACACGGGGGCGGCGGTGTATTCTTTTACCGTTGCACCCGTTTCGGCACAGGCTTCCAACAAGCCTTGCTGTGCGTTGTCAACGATTAACTCCTCTCCAAAGGCATTGATAAAACTCTTCGTGCGACCGCTGATAACGAATTTATATGTGGGGCTTGTCTGCGTAAAGCGTACAGTGTCACCTATTTGGTAGCGCCACAACCCGCTACTTGTGGTTATCAACAAGGCGTAGTTCTTTCCCGCTTCTATTCCCCACAAAGGAAGAACGCGAGGATTATCCTTCCCTACATCTTCCAGCGGAATAAACTCGTAGAACACGCCGTAATCAAGCATCAAGAGCATAGCGAGGTCGTCGGGTTTATCTTGAATGCCGAAGAAGCCCTCGCTGGCATTGTAGGTCTCTTCGTAGCGTATCTCTTCGGCACCAATGATGCGCTGATACTGCTCGCGATAGGGCGTAAAGGCCACGCCGCCGTGAAAAAACACCTCTAAGTGCGGCCACACTTCTTTTATCGTCTGCTTACCGCTGATTTCAAGCACTCTGGTGAGTACGCTCATCATCCACGATGGCACACCACTAAGGCTGGTGACGCGCTTATTTAATGCCTCGTGCGCTATGCGTTCACGCTTTTCCTCGAAGTCTGACAACAGAGCGGTTTGCTTGCTCGGCACGCGAAACATATTCACACGCTCAGCAATGTTTTCAATCAGGATAGCACTCAAGTCGCCTACGAGGGAATGGGGAAGGCTATAGTTCGGCTGATGGGAGCCGCCGAGAATAAGTGCACGCCCGTCCATAATGTGGCTCTTGGGATAGTTGCCCACGTAGAACACCACGGCATCTGTGCCACCACGGTAATGTGTGTCCTTGAGTGCAGAGGAACTGACGGGGATAAATTTACTTTTATCGTTTGTCGTTCCGCTTGACTTTGCGTACCACTTCACGCGTCCAGGCCATAGGACATCGGCTTCGCCGTGTCGCATACGGTCTATCTCGCCCTTGAGCGTTTCGTAATCGTTTAGGGGAAGGCGGTTCGCAAAGTCTGTATAGTTTTTTATTTCGCCGAAGTTATATGTTTTGCCATAAACCGTTCCTGCCGCTTCTTGCAACAACTGCATAAGCACATGCTCTTGCGTCTGTTCGGCTTGCCCGTAACGCTTATAGATTTGGCTTCTACGCCACGACAGATAAGGCTTTATCAGCTGTGTAATCATTCCTTTGCTTTCTTTGATGCGCGAAGATACTGCAAGACGTGCAGGGAGGCAAATAAATAAGGTGTTTTGAGGGCTCAGTCCTTGTATTTCCTCTTAGGATTGCGGGGAAACCAGCCACGCTTGACGCGTTGCTTTTGTTCAAAGAGTTCGTGAATGCTCCATAGGCAGGAGAAGCCCACCACGCCGAGCAAACTGGCTACAAAAACATTCGACACGAAACAAGCACCCACAATACAGCACAAGCCGACAAACAAGAATATCCACCACGGACGCGTGCCGAAATAATACTCTGTCTTTATCACAATAGGATGGAACGTCCCTATCACAAGAAAGGTACACAACCCGATAAGAACACCGAAGAACGAGAAAAGGGCAAGCATCATACGCTAACTGCAGAGCCTATATGTTGAGGTCGCCATTGTGGAGGTGTTCGCCCTCTTCTATACCGCGATGCAGTCGAGTACGCTGACCCTTCATAAAGTGTGGCTCCGTTATGGGGATGTTTCGGCTAAAGCCCTCGCCGAGGGAAATCAGTGCTTCGGTACTGGTAATGCCTTCTACTTTCATCACACACGTATTGAGCAACTCCATAAGGTGCTCGTTATCGTAGGAATAAAGTTTTACCATTATAGAGTACTGCCCCGTGGTAAAATGGCATTCTACAATCTCGGGAAAGGCTTTGAGTTGCTCGGCCACTTTTTTGTAGATAGAAGCCTTTTCCAACTTAATGCCTACATAGGTGCAAGTGTTATAGCCAATGGCTTTGGGATCTACGGTATAGCCCGACCCTGTAATTACGCCTTCTTCTATCAGTCGGGCTACGCGTTGGTGGATAGCCGCACGCGACACGCCACATTCTTCTGCCACGTCCTTAAAGGGGATACGGGCGTTCCGTGTGATTATCTCCAAAATTTTTCGGTCAAGGTGGTCTAACGAATCTGTCATACCGTTTGTTGTCTTATTTTGATGCTACTTGTTGTTTTACATTGGTGCAAAGGTAGCGAAAAATGTCAGTGTGGGCGAACTGATTCTGCATAAAAACACTTTTTGCTGACGCTTTGTGAACGAGAGAGGTGTGTTTTGACACATTCTGTAAGTTTTCCCCTACGGGCTTGTGTCCTCTAAACATTGGTTGCGGCCTGCCGGGCGGTAAGGAAGCGTACGGGATACCACACGCTCAGCAGTCCTGTCAGCAGTGCGGTAAAGAGCACCAGCAACACATCGCCCAGTTGCACGCTCACAGGATAGGCATCAATGATAAACGAGCCCTCCTCGCCGCCCAAGCGTAGGAGGCCGAACTGTTGCTGCACAAAGCAGAGTGCTATGCCGAGTACTACTCCCGTTATCGCTCCTACGATGCAGATGAGCATGCCTTCGTAGAAGAAGATGCGCCGCACATCGCGCGTAGTGGCACCCATGGTGCGTAGCGTAGCGATGTCGCCGCGTTTTTCTATGATAAGCATCGAGGCGGCACCGATAATGTTGAAACTGGCTATCAAGGCAATAAACGCCAAGAAGATATAAGCCATAAACTTCTCAATGTTCATTATACGGAAAGTGTCTTCCTGCTGCTCCATTCTGTCGAGTACGCGAAAGCGCCCGCCGCCGAGACGTTGCAGCTCGGCTTTCACCTCCGCGAGATTGGATGCAGCTGTATGCAGACGGAGCTCCAACGAAGAAATTTTGCCTGTCTGCTCAAACAAATCCTGCACGAATTTCAGCGGAGCAATCATAATACTCTCGTCGTACTTGCGTTGATGCACTTGAAAGGCCACGCCCGAGGAATAAATCTTGTCGAACGTAAAACTCTCGGCGGGGTTTGCCAGATTGATGCGTTCGCCTTTTCGCGGTGCGTAGATAAAGGGTGCGCCAAAGTCTATGCTCCCCATCGCTGCGGCAAGGCCTATGCCGGGTGTGCCGTAGTTTATTCCTGCGCGTTGCAAGGCAAAGCCATTCTCGGTGTTGCCGAGAAGTATCGTGTCGATGCCGGTAGTTTCTGCATAGTTGTCGGCCACGCCTTTGAGTGTAAAGACGAGGGGTTTGCCCTTTGGTAGGATTAGCGCCTCTTGTGCCAGACACGGTGTAGCACTTGCCACCGCCTTGTGGTGGCTCATTGCTTGTATGGCGGGATCATCGGCGTTGACGGTTTTTCCAGCGGTAGGCACGACCAGCAGCTCTGGGTCCATCGTGGTGTAAAGTCCGCCTATGAGTTCGCGAAAGCCGTTGAACACGCTCAGCGTCACCACCAGTGCCAAACACGCCACCGCCACACCGCCAGCCGATATAGCGGAAATAAGATGTATAAACCCCACCTTTCGCGGTGCGAAGAGGTAGCGGCGTGCTATAAAAAACGGGAACGACATCTCCTCGTAAGCGTATTAGTGAGCCGACAGAAGCTGGTCTATATGGTCAATGTAGTCAAGGGTGTCGTCGATAAAGAAGCGCAGTTCGGGTATGATACGCAGTTGTTTGCCGCATCGCCGTCCGAGTTCATAGCGTATGCTTCGCACGTTGGCGTTGATATTGGCCAATATCTCGTGTCCGCGCTCGGAGGGAAAGATAGAAAGATAGGAGCGACACACGCTAAGGTCGGGGCTGATGTATGTTTTGCTAACGCTCACCAACACGCCGTGCGTCTGTGCCGTTTGCAGCCGAAAGATATCGCTAAGTTCTTTTTGTAACAGGCGTTCTATGCGTTTTTGTCGGGTTGTTTCCATAGCGGGAAGAAGTTTAGTTTGCAGCGCGTGTGTCGAGGATGGTGTAGCCTGCCTCTGTGATGCCGTGCTGAATGTCTTGGATATGCTTCGTATTTCGTGTTTCAAGCACCATACGTAGGTTGCACGAGTTCACATCGGGGCTCTCGCCGTTACGCTCGTGGTGGAGCGAAATGATGTTTGCGCCAAAGCGTACTATGACTTTGCTCAACCCGAGTAGGGAGCCGGGGCGGTCGGGCAGTTCTATGAGCATCTCTACCGTGCGCCCGCTCTTCATCAAACCGCGATTGATTACGCGGCTAAGTATCGTTACATCGATATTGCCGCCGCTCACCACGCAGCACACCTTTTTGCCCGTCACAGGATACTTTCCAAACATAGCGGCGGCAACACTCACGGCACCGGCACCCTCGGAGGCGAGTTTGTGGTGCTCAATCAAGGCAAGGATTGCGGCGCATATTTCGTCCTCGCTCACGGTGACGATGTCGTCCAAGTACTTCTGACATAGTTCAAACGTAAGGCGGCCGGGCTCTTTCACGGCTATGCCGTCGGCTATGGTAAGCACATCGGGCAAGGCAACTATCTCGCCGCGCCGCACACTCTCTTGCATACCGGCGGCTCCGGCGGCTTGAACGCCGATTACTCTGATGCTCGGCTTAAGCGTCTTGAGCGCATAAGCCGTCCCCGCAGCGAGGCCTCCGCCACCGATAGGCACGAACACGATGTCGAGGTCGGGACGCTCGTCAAGGATTTCCATACCTATTGTCCCCTGACCGGCTATCACGAGCTCGTCGTCGAAAGGATGGATAAAGGTCATGCCGAGTTCTTTCTCCAATTCGAGGGCACGGTTGTAGGCATCGTCGTAAACACCGGGTACGAGTACCACCTCTGCCCCGAGGTCGCGCGTGGCTTCTACCTTAGAGATAGGAGCTCCGGCGGGCATACATATCAGGGATTGTATGCCGAGGCGGCGGGCAGCCAGTGCCACACCCTGTGCGTGGTTGCCGGCGGAGCAAGCAAGCACACCGCGCGCACGCTCGTCGTCGCTGAGCTGAGAAATCTTGAAACCCGCGCCGCGCACCTTGAACGAACCCGTCACCTGTAGGTTTTCGGGCTTGAGATATAGGTCGGCATCGGGGAGCAGTTTCTCTGTTTTGATGAGCGTGGTGGGACGAATGACACGGCTTAGCACCGTTCGCGCTTTGTAGATAACGTCAAGAGTAAGCAAAATCGTAGGAGTTTTAGGTTTATGTGTCGCTCGTATGTGTCGCAACGGCTCACAGCGAGCGTATGGTTTTTATGAAACGCTGCAAAAGTACGAAAATCCGCTAAATAGCCCACAAAGAATATAGTTGAAGCACGCTTGTCGCACACTACGAGGTAGCGGCAAAAGGCAATTCTGCCACGTGGGCCTGACGTGTGAAGATAGTTATTTGTACTTTTGCCGTGCAGGAGCCGCCGCGCGATGCCTACACTCCTTATTCTGCCACTATGCTTATCGCTACCACCATATTACTCCTCGTGCTTTCTGTTGTGCTTGCCTTAGCCGTGGTGAATTTGCGCACATCGCTCTCACACCTTCAGCGGGCTAACTCACTCCTCACCGCCGAGCGCGACGAGGCACGCCAAGCTCTTTCTACACTCACCGAGGAGGCGAAGCAGATAGAGGCCTCGCGCGCCGCGCTACAAGCGGCGTTAGATGCCGAGGTACTCCACGCGCGGCGCGAGGCTACGGAGCGGCAGACCGTGTTGCAGCAAACGCTATCGGCGGTAGAGGGCCGGTTGCAGCAAGCGGCACAACAACTCCTGACGCAGCGCACCGCCGACCTCAACAAAGCCAACGAGGAGCAGATAGCCCACATCCTCGCTCCCTTTCGCGCTTCACTCGGCGATATGCGCCAGGCAGTGGACGGTATGCGCGAACAGAGTGCACGCGACACGGCACAGGTGGAGAAGAGTGTGGAGCAGATGCTTCGCCAGGCCGCCGAAATAGGCCTGCGCGCCGACAACCTGGCCAACGCCATACGCTCCAACCATAAGTTGCAGGGCAATATGGGCGAGGTGGTACTTGCGGAACTCTTAGAGAGCCAAGGACTACAGGCGGGTACTCACTTCTCGCTACAGCCCACACTACGCGATGCGCGGGGACGTGCGCTGCAAAACACCGAGAGCGGCAGCAGAATGATTCCCGACGTGGTACTCCACTTTCCCGACCGAAAAGACGTGGTGATTGACTCCAAAGTGTCGCTCAACGCCTTTCTCGACTACGCCGCAGCACCCACCGACGAGGCTCGCAGCGATGCCCTGCGCCGACACGTAGAGAGCGTGAGCGAACACGTGCGCGAACTCGCCCAGAAAGCCTACCACAAGTACCGCTTCCTCGACCACGAAATGCTGCCCTACGTCATTATGTTTGTGCCACAGGAAAATGCCCTACAGTTAGCGTTGGCCAAAGCCCCCTCGCTCTGGCGCGAAGCCTTCGACAAGAATGTTTTTATAGCCGGCGGACAAACACTCATCGCCGCCCTGCGCCTAATAGAACTGGCCTGGCGCGGACAGCGACAGCGCGAGAGCGAGCGAAAGATAGTAGAACAGGCCGAGGAACTGCTCCACCGCGTCACGCTCTTCGTGGCACGCTACGAAGAGGTGGGCGCACGCCTCACCCGCCTGCAAGAGGCCTACGCCGATGCCGAAAAAACACTCCACACAGGCCGTCAGAGCCTACTCGTACCTGCACGCCGGTTGGTGGAACTCGGTGTGAAGACACAGCAGCCCCTACCCCCGCCGACAGAAGAGACCCTGTAGGCTTTCAGTGTCGCGACCGGCTTTGTACGTCACGCCACTGCGCTGTAAAGCAGAAATAAATCGTATCTTTGCAGCGTGAAAAGATTATTTATAGAAACGTATGGCTGCCAGATGAATGTGGCCGACAGCGAGGTAGTAGCCGCCGTGATGCAGATGGCGGGCTACGAACTCTGCGCGAGTGCCGACATGGCCGATGCTATCTTCCTCAACACCTGCGCCGTGCGCGACAAAGCCGAGCAGCGCATACTCCACCGCCTCGAAGCGTTGCAAGCCGAACGGCGGAAAGGCCGACGTGTAGTACTCGGCGTACTCGGCTGTATGGCCGAACGCGTGAAAGACGAACTCCTCACACGCTACGGCGCAGACCTCGTGGCCGGACCCGACGCCTACCTCAACCTCCCCGATCTCATCGCACAGGCCGAGACGGGACACAAAGCCATCAACATAGCCCTCTCGGGCACCGAGACATACAAAGACATCGTACCCCTGCGCTACTGCGGCCCCGGCGTAAGCGGATATGTGAGCATCATGCGCGGGTGCAACAACTTCTGCCACTACTGCATAGTACCCTATACCCGCGGACGCGAGCGAAGCCGCGAGGTGGAAAGCATCCTCGCCGAGGTGCGCCACCTGCGCGACAAGGGATTTAAGGAGATTACCCTGCTCGGACAGAATGTCAACTCCTACCGATATGAGCAGTCGGGCACGACGATACGCTTCCCCGAACTCCTGCGGCGTGTGGCACACGAGGCGGGCAAACAGGTGCGCATACGTTTCACCTCGAGCCACCCCAAAGATATGTCCGACGACACACTATGCGTCATCGCCGAGGAGCCTAACGTGTGTCGCCACATCCACCTCGCGGTGCAGAGCGGTAGCGACCGTGTGCTCAAGGCCATGAACCGTAAGTACACGCGCCAAGACTATCTCAACCGCGTGGCAGCCATACGTAGCATCATACCAGGCTGCGCCCTCTCTACCGATATCTTTGCCGGCTATTGTGGCGAGACGGAAGACGACCACGCCCTGTCGCTCTCGCTTATGCGCGAATGTGCGTTCGATGCAGCGTTTATGTTCAAATACAGCGAACGCCCCGGCACCTACGCCGCGCGCCACCTCCGCGACGACGTACCCGAAGACGTGAAGGTGCGCCGCCTGAGCGAACTCATAGCACTGCAAAACGAACTCAGTGCCGAAAGCAACCGCCGCGAAGTGGGCAACGTGGTAGAGGTGTTGGCCGAAGGCCCCAGCCGACGCGACCGCGACAAACTCTGCGGGCGCACGGAACAAAACAAAATGGTGGTATTCCCACGCGCCAACCACCGAGCCGGAGAATACGTGCCTGTACGCATCGCCGAGAGCACCAGTGCCACGCTCATCGGAGAACTGCTCTCATAACATCATCTACAACGCTTTCACACCGCAAGCACAAGAACCACCTGCAAACATACTTGTGAAAACCTTACTGCCTACCTGCTACACAACTACTGCATAAGAAGAAAGCGAAAATACACATTAACAAATTTCATTCCTCACCTATTTCCTACCTTCTCCCAAGAAAGAAGTTACAAAGTCCGAGAAAGAAGTTTCAAAGTCCGAGGAAGAAGTTTCAAAGTCCGAGGAATTATTAAAAGTGTGGTTATATTTTTACAAATATAGTCTATATTGATAAAAATATAGGTTATATTTTTACAAATATAACCACACTTTCATTTCTTTCTCCTATTAATTTTTTTCTTTGACGCGCAAGAAAAAACTCCCAACCTGCTCTTTGCAGATTGGGAGTGATTGTTGTAGCCCCACGGTGGCTATTTTTTCATTGTTTTCTTTGCCGTGGCGGTTTTCTTTGCCGTGGCGGTTGCGCCTTTCTTTGTTGACGGCTCTTTCTTCGCGCTTCGTGCGGCGGTTTTGGGTGCTGCCTTGGTTTTGGTAGCGGGTTTCTTCGCCGTGTCGCGCTTCTTCGGCGCGGTGGTTTTCTGAGGCTCGGCGGTGGCAGGGGCTGGTTTCTTCACAGCAAGGTGTCGGCTGCGTAGGATTTGCTCTTCCAACTCGGCAAGGTCGGCCTCGACAGAGGCGGCACGCCCTTGTGCTGCACGCATTTCGCGGCGGGTGCGTTCGGCCTCGCGCTGTGTGCGTTCGTAGCGGCGACGCTGTTCGTCGTAGGTCTTTTGCAGTTCGTCGATCTGCTTCTTTACTTTTTCAAACTCGCGTTTGAGGCCTTCGGCACGCAGGCGTACTTCGTCGGCCATCTGCTGTTTCTGCGTCACCTCTTCGTTATATGTTTTCAGCAACTCTATGAGCGATTGCTTGCGACGCTTGGTCTCGGCCCCTTTTTTGGCTGCTACGCTACGGCGCAACTTCTCCTCTTGCTCGGACAAATCGGCGGCTACGGGGGCTTCGCTGGCGTTGCGGTCGCGCTCGCTCTCCTCTTCTAAGTATTGGGCTATGGCACCGGTGATACTGGGTTGATTAGGCAGCGGGGCCACCACGTCAACCCGCAGGCCTTTCTCCTCGGCGGCGATGCGTGCGGCGTTGCCCAAAGTGGCTATGCGAAGCATACCTTGCTCAAAATGGGGGTACGAACCTACGAGCGTCTCCACGCCGGCTGCTGTGAAGAGCACCACCATTCCGTGTTCGGCAATCTCGGCCTTGGTGATGGGCACACTCTCCGTGCGATACATCACACAATCGGTGTGTTGGATGCCCTTTTCATCGA
Organism: uncultured Prevotellaceae bacterium; assembly: GCA_937877625.1. Taxonomy (GTDB): domain Bacteria; phylum Bacteroidota; class Bacteroidia; order Bacteroidales; family Bacteroidaceae; genus Alloprevotella. The sequence continues at coordinate 70,429 of CALFJG010000039.1, read as the reverse complement.
GTTTGCGCGAGAAGTTGCCCTCCGTGCTATCGTTTTGTGGCACGAGGAACTTCTCCGAGCGGTGTTTGGCCATCACGGGTACGAGGTCGTCCACACGCCCTGTGGTGCCGAAAAACACTTTGCGCTTTCGGTACTGCACGAATTTCTGAATGTAGAGCGCCACAGACTCGCTCGAAGCAAAATACTTCATTGTTTCGGGCATCTTGAGGCGCAACGACTTGCAGAGTGTGAAGAAGTGGTCGATGGCGTGGCGCGAGGTGAACACGATAGCCGTGTGGGAAAGCACATCAACGCGCTGCTTACGAAAATCGTTCACACTGATGCCCACCACCCGAATGAACGGGCGAAACGTAAACGACACGCCAAATTTCTCGGCAATGTCGGTATAGGGAGACTTGGGCGAGGTGGGTCTGGGCTGGGAAACCAGTATTTTTTGTATCATATTGTGCTTAGAGAAAAAGCGTGCTACTACGGCGCGAAACTCACATCAGCGTTGCCAAAAGCCGCCACAATGCGGCCAACGGTGCTATTTCAAGCGTGCAAAAGTATAAAATCAAATGAATGAAACCGCCGCGATAGGTAAAAAAAGTGCTGTAACACTTCAAAGCCAGCGTCAATCTGCTAACCGCAATAACAAAAAAGAAAGCCACTTTGTATGCCACGGCGGGCGGTGCGAAAAAAACTTCAACAAGCAACAGAGGCAAGAGGATATAACCCATCAGGAACGTACACTGGGTGCGCTGCTGCACATAGAGCGTATGTTGCCAACGCTCAAAAAACACGCTATCGATGAATTTGTGAAGCAGGCCGCGCATGATATACCACGCAACAATAAGCCCCATACTTTTGAGCAACAAGCCATAGGGTGCGGTGGTCATAAACGCCGTTTCGTGCTCTGCACGCACATAGCACACGTAGGCCATCGCTCCGAGGAAGGCCACAAGGAGATGTAGCACGCGATTGTCGCCCACCTCTTCTATGTCTGTGCCATCGGTAGGCACGGCGCGCCGCAGGCGTAGGTCGTAGAAAAAGGCTGTTGCCGTTCGCACCACAAAGCCCCACGAACTAACCGCCAGCCACAGCAGCGCAAACGTACTGAGGAACAAGGCCACACACACGAAGTCGTCGTTGCGGAGGCTATACAGTGGCATCTCGCCATCTATCGCCCCGACGGCGGCGGTGCTTGTGGTATAATAATGCTGTGCTGGCGACAAGGTGTCGGCCTCGGAAACACCCATAGGCCAAGGTGCCGCACCCTGCTGGGCGGAGGGAGCGAAGGCCTGCTGGAGGCTGTCGGCGAGGGAGAGACGTGGCTGTGGGAGCATAAGCGGTTTAGAGCGCAGCAAACTTGGTGAGCGAGGCATCCCATAGCGGTGTTTCCTCACACAGGCGGACGGCTTCTACGGGGTTGGCTGTGGCGTGCCAAAGATTTGTGTGAATGGGACGCATAAAGCGTTCGGCCACGGCGCGGTTCAGGAGTTGAAGCAGGGGGTCGAAGTAGCCCCCTACATTTAGCATTACGATGGGTTTTAGAAACAACCCCAACTGCTTCCAGGTGATAATCTCTAAGAGCTCCTCTAAGGTGCCCACGCCGCCGGGAAGAGCGATACAGGCATCTGCCAACGCTGCCATACGCTCTTTGCGGGTGTGCATATCGGGCGTGACGATGAGGCGCGACATCTGCGTATGGTGCCAACCGTGGTCTATCATAAACTGAGGTATCACGCCCACGGCCTCGCCACCCGCCGCCAGCACCCCGTCGGCGGAGGCGGCCATCAGCCCCATACGCCCCGCACCATTGATAAGGGTGTGACCACGCTCGGCGAGCGTGCGCCCGAGCAATGTGGCAGCCTCAATAAATAAATCCGACACCTGGCCGCTCGAGGCAGCATAAACGCAAATGTTCATAGGAAAAGAAAGAAAAAATAAGGCGTTACGGTTTTCTCATTCAAAGTCCAAAAGCCGAGCGTATATCGTCCACACGATTGAGTTTCTCCCACGTAAAGAGTTCCACCTCACGCGTCTGTCCGTCGAAAGTCTTTGTTACTTTACGCGGTGTGCGCCCCATATGTCCATAGGCTGCCGTCTCGGCGTAGATGGGTTGGCGCAACAGGAGCGACTGTTCTATGGCATGCGGGCGGAGGTTGAAGAGCGTGGGGATTTTCGCTGCTATCTCACCATCGGAGAGGCTCACGTGGCTGCGGCCAAACGTGCTGACATAGACGCTAATGGGCTCGGCCACACCGATGGCATAACTGAGTTGCACCAACATCTCATCGGCCACGCCTGCGGCTACCATATTTTTGGCAATATGACGGGCGGCATAGGCTGCACTACGGTCAACCTTTGAAGGGTCTTTGCCACTGAACGCCCCGCCACCGTGTGCGCCGCGTCCGCCATAGGTATCAACAATAATTTTACGCCCCGTAAGACCGGTATCGCCCGCTGGGCCTCCGATAACAAACTTACCCGTGGGATTGACGAAAAACTTTATCTCGCCTTTCTCAAACAAAGCGCGCACCTGTGGCGTGCGGACACGCTCTTTGAGTACACGCGGGATAAGCACTTCAATGATGTCGCGACGTATCTGGGCAAGCATCTGGCGGTCGGCCTCTTGCTGCGAACCAGCTTCGGCGGCGGTGATAAATTCGTCGTGCTGTGTGCTTACAACAATGGTGTCGATACGTTGCGCGCGGTGGTTGTCATCGTACTCAATGGTTACCTGGCTCTTAGCATCGGGGCGCAGATAACGCATCTGCTTCCCCTCGCGGCGTATCTCGGCGAGTACCTCCACGAGGTCGTGAGCCAGTGCTAATGGCAGGGGCATATAGTTGTCGGTTTCGTTGTTGGCATAGCCGAACATCATTCCCTGGTCGCCAGCACCTTGCTCCGCGGCCTCGGTGCGCTCCACGCCACGGTTTATGTCGGGACTCTGTTCGTGAATGGCCGAAAGCACACCACACGAATCGGCACTGAAGAGATAGTTGTCCTGCGTGTAGCCTATGCGGCGAATGGTTTCGCGCGCCACAGTGGGAAGATCTACATAGGCCTCGCTCTTCACCTCGCCGGCAATGACTACCTGGCCTGTGGTGACCAATGTTTCGCAAGCCACTTTCGACTGCGGGTCGCGTGCAAGAAATTCGTCAAGCACGGCATCTGAAATCTGGTCGGCCACCTTGTCGGGATGGCCCTCGGAAACGGACTCTGAAGTAAATAGATACATAGCGTTTTATACGTAAAAAAGGAACGACGGACGCGAGTCGGCCATTCCTTGCTTATAGGTTTGTGTCGTAAAACTTAGTGTGTGCCAGGCGCGAAGCCTTCTTGTGAGCCAAGTTTTAGCATTTTTTACCGTGGTTGCAAGCAGCCAAATCTGTCCACGTGGGTTGTATTTCGGGTGCAAAAGTAATACTTCCGTCACAACAGAGAAAGCATTCCGATGTTTTTTACTTTTTTAGGCGCGAAGGCTAAAAGGATTATATGGTGATTTATAGGGTGTGCCATCTACTCTCCCCACGAGGCACGGTCGAGGTTGCGATAGCCCAAAGAGATAATCATATCAAGATTATAATATGGTATCTCACGTGAGACTTCCCTGTTCCCCTCTTGTCGAACCTGTCGGAATTTCCGACAAGTTGTTTCCTCCTCTAATTCCCCCTCATCGTAAATGTGCTTGATATGTTCAACCACATTAGTTCGGGAAGATCCGTAAAGCTCTGCCATCTGCTGTTGCGTCAGCCAAACGGTCTTATCTTCAAGTCTCACATCAAGTCGAATATTCCCGTCCTCCGACTGATAGATGATGATGTCCTGCTGTTCTTCCATACCTTAATAAAAATATTAAGTTCCAATTTGCTATTGTCTCATATTCCTCGCTCTGCCCAGTCGCTGCGGTCGAGGTTGCGGTAGCCAATTGCCTCAGCGATGTGCATGCTTTCTACCTTTTCGCTGCCGGCAAGGTCGGCGATGGTGCGGGCGCCCTTCAGGATGCGGCTGTAGGCACGGGCTGTATCTCGCAGTGGATATCTATCCGTGCGGTGTCTTTATACGCCGAAAATTTCTCACACATAATGCTTTTTTACCAATTCTCTTTCATGCTTTTCTTATTTGTCTTCGTTGAATAGACCGCGAATCTCCTTGTCGAAATCGGAGTCTATCTTTTGTGTGGGATTGAACAGTTTATACTCTTCCTCTGCCTTTTGGTCAGCCTCTTCCCTGCTAATCTTTCCCTTGTCAGGCAAAAGAGCATAGCGGCGGAAAGTGAGGAACTCGTTGACTGATGCCGCGAACTGCTCCATGCTGAAGGCATTCTCGCGTTCTATCAAATCTTCAATGTAGTCGAAGTAACCTGATACGGCACGCTCTAACCGTCGTATCTCTACTTCTGGTAAATAGTTCTTGGCAATCTTCGCATCACTTAGCAGTACTCGGCCATCAGGGGCATTTTTCCACGTCTGCAATCCCATATGGTCTTTGGTATGGTCGGCACGGGTATAGATAATCTCTGGAGCGGTCTGCCCTGTGATGGCATAGTGGAAACGGTTTTGCACCATCTGGTAGAACTCACGTGTCGTGGGTGAGCTGCGGTCATAGTCAAAAGAACATTCAGCATAAATGTCTGTTATCTGTTGCCAGATGCGCCGCTCGCTGGCACGGATGCTGCGCACCTTCTCCAACAACTCACGGAAGTAGTCCTTGCCAAAGACTGCCGTTCCTTGCTTCAGTCGATCTTCGTCAAGAGCAAACCCTTTCTTTATGTACTCATTCAGCACCTTGGTCGTCCATTGACGGAACTTTGTGGCTCTGGCAGATGAAACACGATAGCCAACAGCAATAATTATATCCAGATTATAAAAGTCGACCAGTTCTTCAACCTCGCCTCTTATTCCCCTATTTACGACAGTTGCAATTTTTGCAACCGTCGTTTCTTGCTGTAGTTCTCCGTCTTTGTAGATGTTGGCAATATGGCGGCTAACACCAGACTTGTCAATACCGAACAGTTGAGCTATTGCTTTCTGCGTAGCCCATATCGTTTCATCCCTGATTACTACCTGTACCTTGCCTTCTTCGTCTGGTAACTGGTAGAGAATGAATTGTATTTCGTTGTTCATGTTTATAACACTACTCCTTTATTATTAAAAAGCCTCGTTCACTCCATTAACTTTTTCCGTAAAGACTACTCAAGAAAAGTATGACTAAAGGCGGGTTCTATTAATTTCCACGGTTAAGTTTGACATAGACGGGGCTTTAACCTTTTCTCATCTTTATGACTCCTTTGGCCTCATGCGGTAAGCTTCATCGGTCGTGTAGCCCGCTACACACTCTCTTCAACAGACAGGCTGAAAGCAAAAATAGCTCAGAAATCTGACAAAGCGAATGAATAGAACCCACCTAAGAAGCAGGAGGCGCGAGGGGAAAAAGGTTTTTATGATTTATACGGCGTGGTTGCTACTCTCCCCACGAGGCACGGTCGAGGTTGCGATAGCCCACCGCCTCGCCGATATGGGCGGCGGTGATTTGTGGTGCGCCTTCAAGGTCGGCTATCGTTCGCGACACCTTGAGAATACGCTCGTAGGCTCGCGCGCTGAGGTTGAGGGCTCGCATCGCCTGTGCCAGACGCGCACTGCCTGCGGCATCGGGGCGTGCGTATTTTTCTATGAGGCGCGCACTCATCTGCGCGTTACAGTGCACGCCTTTCTCATCTTTGAAACGCTCGGTTTGCACCTCGCGCGCACGTACCACACGCTGACGTATCGCGGCACTGCTCTCACCACGGGGAGCGGTGGAAAGATCTTGGATAGGCACGGGGGTTACCTCTACCTGTATGTCAATACGGTCGAGCAAAGGACCGCTAATTTTTCCCATATAGCGGTGTATCTGCCCCGGGCTACAAGTGCACTGCTTGGTGGGGTGGTTGTAGTAGCCACACGGACAGGGGTTCATTGATGCCACGAGCATAAAGGAGCAGGGCAGCGTGGCGGAATACTTGGTGCGTGAGATGGTGATTTGCCGGTCTTCAAGCGGTTGGCGCATCGTCTCGAGGGCGGTGCGGCTAAACTCGGGCAGTTCGTCAAGGAAGAGGATACCATTGTGCGCCAGGCTGATTTCGCCCGGTTGGAGCGATGCCCCGCCGCCAATGAGAGCGACATCGCTAATCGTGTGGTGTGGCGAACGAAACGGTCGCTGGGTGATGAGGCTCGTGTTACGGTGGAGCTTACCCGCCACGGAGTGTATCTGTGTGGTCTCCAGGCTCTCGCTGAGTGTGAGTTGTGGCAGGATACCGGGCAGGCGTTTAGCCATCATACTTTTGCCGCAGCCGGGCGAGCCGATGAGCAACAGATTGTGACCTCCTGCGGCAGCCACCTCAAGGGCACGCTTCACGTTTTCCTGCCCTTTCACATCGCTCATATCCAACGGGAAACTACTCTGCGCAGCAAAGAACTCTTCGCGTGTGTTTATCTCTGTCGGCTGAAGCGTGCCTTGTCCGTTGAGGAAAGACACTACTTCTTGGAGGTGGGAAGCCCCTACAACACGCAGGTTGTTGACCACGGCGGCCTCGCGCACGTTGGCCTCGGGGACAATGAGTGTGGCGTAGCCCTTGGAGCGCGCTAAGATAGAGATAGACAAGGCCCCTTTCACAGGGCGTATGCTCCCATCGAGGCCTAACTCGCCAACAAGCATCGTGTGGTCAAGGACGTGGCAGTCCACCACTTTCTCTACAGCGAGCAAACCGATAGCGAGCGGGAGGTCGTAGGAGGTGCCTTCCTTGCGTACGTCGGCGGGAGCGAAGTTTGCCACAATATGGTTTTGCGGCGGCTGAAAACGGGAATTAGCCAACGCCGCCATTACACGCGTACTACTCTCGCGCACGGCATTGTCGGGCAGGCCTACCATAAAGATGGCCTGTGACATTTCGCGTTGTAGCTGTTTGGTCTTGTCTATTTCTAACGTGACGTCCTGTGCAGTAAGAGCGTTGAGTGCGGCGGTGTGGATTTTTACTAACACGATGCGAAGCGGTATTGAGATGTTTTGTCAGCGTAATTTCTTGATTTCATCGGGGAGGTTGGCGGGATCGACATCGCGCGCCTTTACTCGCCCGTCGCTACCAACGAGGAGGTTGCCCGGCACATAGCGCACGCCAAGGGTCTTCGCCACCGGCGAAGCGAAAGCTTTGCCATCGCACACCACGGGAAAGCCGAGCGTGTCGGTCTTGAGGCGGGTGCGCAGACGTTCCACGTCGGTGTCAAGGCTGACGAGCAACACTTTGAGATTGTTAGATGTGCCATTGCCCAGCATAGATAAGGCACGCATATATTCGTTGTAGCGGTTCGTCCACGTGGCGACAAAGGCAATAAGCAAGGGAGTCTCTCTGAATGTCTCGGAACTGATATGCTCTCCGTCGAGCGTGGTGGCACTAAACACAGGAAGCGGTTGGCCTACAATGCTCGTTAGGCGTGGACGCAACGACTGTTCCACAAATTGAAAGGCACGGCTCTTGGGCTGTGCGCGGCGCAACACCTCGAGTAGTGGAGTGACATACTGAGCAGGGGGTTGCTCTCTCCGTCCGAACACATCGCGCAACACCGCCACGGCAGCCATACTCTCGGCGTGGCTACGAATAAAGTCGGAGGCTGCGCGATAGCAGTCGCTCTCAGACTTGCCCGCCGTTTCCTGACGAAACTGCGAAAGAAGTTCGTTGTCGTCAGTGCCGCTAATGTCCATCTCGGCCAATTTCTGTGCGTCGCCGCCGATGCTTATCACCGCACCAGGTTCTAAGATAAGCGAGTATTCTGTGAAGTTTTGGAGCAACAACGTATAGAGAGAAGGCTCGCTTACGTTGATGTCGGCTTTGAAACTCCCGTTCTTAATGATGACGGTATCGATGCCCTCGGTCTGCCCATCGGCACTATAGAAATATAGCTCGGCATTCTGTACGTGCTTAAAGCCGCCCTGCACACGTGCTTTGTTGTGTCCTGGGCCGCAGGACAAAAGCATTGCGGCAAGGCAAAGACTCCATATTATATATATAGTGCGATACATCGGCAACGAGGCAACGAAGTGAGAAACAGGAGTTACTTTATCAGACTTTGGAACGTATCGTCGTTGAAGAGCGTGACGAACTCCAAATCGGTGGCGGCGCGTGCTTTCAAAGTGGGGTCGGCAGCAACGGCTTCGCGCAAGGCAGTAAGTGCATTGGCTTGCTGGCCAGTGCGAGCGGCTACTATGGCTTGGAGGTACTTCGTTGTGGCATCGGGTTTTGATGTAGCCGCAAGCGTGTTGGCGGCATTGAGATAATCGCCGGCTAAGAGTTGAGCCAGAGCCGCGCTGTTTGACTTTGTGTTGTTGAAACTCTGTACGGCCTGACGATACTTGCCCTGCGCTATTTGCAAATTGCCCAATGCCTCGCCGTAGCCGCGAGCAGCAGTGGCATGCGAGAGGAAATTCTCGGCCTCATCGGTGTCGCCCGTACCGAGGGCGGCCAGTGCGCTATTGAGATTTACCTCGGCGGCATCGCCTTTCAAGGCACGTGCTCGCGTAAGGTAGTTTGCTGCCGTGGCATAATCGCCCTGTTGATAAGCCAAAGCACCAAGATTATTGAGCGGACGGTAATCCGTGGGGTTTTGCGTGGCGGCGGCTTGATAAATACGGCGTTGCAAATTGGCATCGTCGGTAAGCGTAGCCCCATAGATAAGTTCTTCGGCACTAAGTTGCGTAGGATCATTGTTGAACTGCTCCAAAATCTCCTCGTCGCTGCGACCAATGATGTTGTAGTTGATAATCATACGCGCCCGGCGCAACGCGGGAAGCACGGTGTCGGCAAGTTCTCCGTAAGCGGCACTGATATTGCGTACCTGACGCTCGCGCTCCTCAGGGTCGTCGTACATAGAAAGGACACGCAGGATGACATCTTTATCTTGGATATTGGATGCGGCGACAAGGCGTTGGAAACCATCCCAGTCCTCTGCCGTGTAATTAGTGGTGATACTCGTTTGTAGCCCGAGGCTGTCCAACTGGCTACGTACGAAAGCCTCGGATGTACCACTGCGGCGCTCGGCCAGCTGACGGTTGAAGTCGAGCTTGCCATCAGGCGAGGCATAGGCACTTATCGTGATACCATCAATGGCAAAGCCGGTGTTCTCCGCCTTGATGCGCTTAAGCACTTGAAGGAAATCCTGCACACTCACGCCCTGCACCTCGCTTTGACGCACATCGGCCTTTGCCAAGAGGTAGAGGATTTGTGCCTCTTGTTGCTGGGCGATGGCATATTGATAGTTGTCGGTAGAAAGCGCGGGCTTTGCCGTAGCCACCGTACGGGTGGCAAGCGTAGAAGTGGCCAGCACGCCGGGGGCGACATAAATATCGGGCAACACGGTGGTCTTAGAGCCTTTCTGTTGCACCACTTTCATATAAAGCCCGCTCTGCATCATAGCAGGCACAAAGTCGAAGACCTCGCGCTGTGTGTAGTTACCGCCTAACCGGTAGCTGATTTCCTGAGCATTGCCACGCACTTTTTCACCTTGGAAAAGCATTGTTTCGCCACGCACCTCGTCGCCTTGATAGCGCAAAACGGGCGTAATGGCCACGGTGCTCTTACGGTTCATAAACTTTTCGGGCAAGCGACCATTGATAACCACTGGCACTTTGCCGCCGCCCTCTTCAAGCACCTGCGGCGTGATAGTGAAATTATCGGAAGTGAGTTGCACCTGCTTGCTACAACCACTCAGCAATAATGCTCCCGAAAGGAGAAGAAATGAAAAACGTTTCGTTGTCATATTGTTTTTGTTTGATTATTATTTTCTTTATGCAGATGTGTTTTCAGGTATCTTTCTCACGGCTTTGTAGAGGAAATATCCTCCCACGGCAATAAACGGCAGGCTAAGCATCTGGCCTTGATTAAGCCCGAGGGTGGAAATCATATCTATTTCCCACTGTTCTTGTACTTCCTTAAGGAATTCTATGAAGAGACGGAACGTGAAAATATAAGTCAGGCACAATCCAAAATAGAAGCCCGTGCCTACGCGATAGCGACTCTTTAGGTAAAACGCCAAACTTATAAAGAACAACAAGAGGTAAGCCAATGCCTCGAAGAGTTGGGCAGGATAGCGCGCGAAGTCCTCTCCATTTTGCACAAAGACAAAGCCGAGTACACTCTCCGTGGCTTTGCCCACTATTTCGCTGTTCATTAGGTTGCCCAACCGGATAGCACATGCCGTCACTGGCGTTGCAATGCCTATAATATCAACTACGGTAAGGATAGGCACTTTGTGACGCTTCACATAGAGCCACAGAGCCAAAATAATACCTGCCGTTCCGCCATGGCTGGCCAACCCGGCGTAGCCAATGAGTTTCCACGAGCCATCGGCAAGTTGTTTTATCGGCAAGAACATCTCAATGGGGTGCGACAAGAAATAGCCTGGCTCATAGAACAAGCAGTGTCCGAGGCGTGCTCCCACCAAAATGCCGATAAAGCAATAGAGGAAAAGAGGCTCAAACTTGTCCTGACCTATCTTTTCACGGCGATAAAGCCACTGTACAATGAAATAGGCGATAGCAAGGCCGATACACCAAAGCAGTCCGTACCAACGCACCTCAAAACTGCCCAAGGTGAAAAACACTTTATCTGGATTCCAAACGACAAAGTTTAGCATAGTTATATTCTTTTCCTAAGTTGTTCGCTCACACATTGAAGCGGAAATGCATAATGTCGCCATCCTGCACCTCGTAGTCCTTACCTTCTACGTGCAAAAGTCCGGCCTCGCGTACAGCGGCCTCACTGCCAAGACGCAGATAGTCGTTGTATTTAATCACCTCGGCACGAATAAACCCACGCTCGAAGTCGGTGTGTATCACACCGGCACACTGCGGGGCTTTCCAGCCCTTGCGATAAGTCCAGGCCTTTACTTCCATCTCGCCTGCGGTGATAAACGTTTGCAAGCCAAGCATCTGATAGGCGGTCTTTACCAAGCGGTTGCAACCACTCTCTGTAAGTCCGGCATCTTCAAGAAACATTTGGCGCTCTTCATAACTCTCCAGTTCAGCAATGTCGGCCTCGGTGCGTGCGGCAATCACCAAAATTTCGGCACCCTCGTCTTTCACCGCCTCGCGCACGGCTTCTACATAAGCATTACCCGACACGGCACTGGCCTCATCTACGTTGCATACATAGAGTACCGGTTTTGACGTAAGCAAAAACAGGTCGTGTGCGGCTTGTTGCTCTTCTTTGCTTTCAAACTGCACGGTGCGTGCCGATTTGCCGCTCTCTAATGCGGCCTTATACGCTTGCAGCACACCGAGTTCCACCTTCGCCTCTTTGTTACCGCCGATAGTGGCGAGTTTCTCAGTCTTAGCGAGACGGTTCTCTATCGTTTCCAGATCTTTGAGTTGAAGTTCGGTGTCGATAATCTCTTTGTCGCGCACGGGATTGACGCTGCCGTCAACATGGACTACGTTGCCGTCATCAAAACAACGTAACACGTGGATAATAGCGTCTGTCTGTCGTATGTTGCCGAGAAACTGATTGCCTAACCCCTCGCCTCTTGAAGCTCCTTTTACCAGCCCGGCGATATCAACAATCTCCACCGTGGCTGGCACGATACGTCCGGGATGGACAATCTCGGCCAGGCGCGTAAGGCGCTCGTCGGGAACGGTGATAACACCTACATTGGGTTCTATCGTACAGAAAGGAAAGTTTGCCGCCTGCGCTTTGGCACTCGACAAGGAGTTGAATAGCGTGGATTTGCCCACATTGGGCAGCCCTACGATGCCGCATTGTAATGCCATTGTACTGACTTAAGTAAAAAAGTATTTGCCTGCAAAGATACTTCAAGGCAGGCGCAAAATCAAATCAAAACAAGAATTGCTTTCTTATTCGCCTGCGCGCCGTTGTGTCTTTGCTTGTTTGACGTGGCGAGCGCGATGTATTTGCCAACTATTCACGATGTTTTGCCACAGGACGTAGCAACCTGGTGCCAACGACGTAGCAGGATTGAAGAAAGTGGACGTGGCCCAAATGATAAGTGCCGTATTCTTTTGCCCCAGAGCCTGTCCGCCTTCCACACGACTATTAAAGCAGTGTCCGATGCGTCGCCCGATGGAGAACTGTGCCAGACAGACGAGCAAAGCCCCCGCTGCGAGTGCCAGCAAGGTTGCTATGGGCAACGCTGATTGGTCGATGGCGCGGACGGTGATGCCACTCGTGGTGGCAAGAGCCAAGCACCACAGATAAAACGGCAAGTCGCTGTGGCGCACCACCCACCGATAGAGCGGCGAGAGCCAGTAGCGCACGGCACAACCCAATATGAGCGGAAGTACCAACACAGCACCTACGCGCCACAACACACGCACTCCTACTTGTACCATTGTAGCAAGGCTGCCCACGCCTGACGGGGCGAGCATAGCGGCACAAAAGGGGATGAACAAAGCGGACAAGAGACTGGAGATAAGCACATAGGCTGTCATATCTTGTATGTTTCCACCTAATTTCCCCGTTACCACGGGCGAAGCGGTGGCACACGGGGCTATCACACACGCCAAAGCCCCCGAGACCACTAAGCTTCCTCCGTCGCGAAGCATCATAGCCCCACCGAGAAGCACGGCAGCACTCGCTATTTGCACCGCCGTCAAGCGCAACGCCCACCGTGGCAGACGCAGCGTGCGAAAATCTACCTTTGTAAATGTAGCCCACAGAATAAGAAACACGTTGAACGGGAACAAACGCTCCACCCACGGCGTGAGGACATCTGCCGCCGCGTGCAAGGCCAAGCAACGCGTGAAGAGAAAATACAACGCCACCCCGATACTAATTGCTACAGGCAGTGTCCAGTCTTTCAGAAAACGTAACAGCCGTTTCATCGCTTCTTGTTATACACCTTGGATATCCATAATCCCGTCGTTGAAATGCTCACGGTCTTTCGCACCGTTACGAAGTTTGTTGCGATAAAAATACACCGTATTTACCGACAAATTCAAAATCGTTGCCACGCGTCCGGCATCGGTTATACCCAAACGCCAAAATGCTAACAGGCGCAATTCAGTGGACATCAATTCGTTTTCGGGCTTGCTAATCTGTGCCTCTGGCAACATCAAGGCGTTGACATTGGCGATGAAATTAGGATAGAGGCGCATAAAAGCAATGTCAAACCTTCTGAGCAATTCGCGTTGCGTCTTCTCGCTGTTGGCCTCGGAGGTGAGTTGGTTCAAGAGACCTGCGGCATCGTTATTCTTCAACTTACGCACCACCTGATGGCGCAGATGCACGTATTCAAACGTAGCATCGGTAGCGATGCCCATAAAATGTTTCAGCGCATCGGATTGTGCCTCCACCTGTGCTAAACTATTGGCCTCCCGTGCCGCAGCATTGGCCGACGAGGTGGACAAGAGGTTCATCTGGCGACGCATTAAGTGCTGGCGTCGTCGCACATTACGCCACAAGAATGCAGCACCCACCAACAGTAACAACACAAGCACAATGCTGACAACGCCTACGGTGTGCCAGAAGGCAAAACGTTGCGACAGGTGTTGGTAAACTTGTTGTAGCAACGGTGATAGTTGCACCTCGCGCGAGCGCGAGCCATAAAATAAGGCTTGTTCGTGCGCCAGACGTAGATAGGTTTCGGCGCGATTCCAGTCGCCATCATTGAGCAGTTGTTTTGCCAGAACTATCAAGGCCTCGTTGTCCATACGAGCCGCACGAATGTTGTAGATAGCTGCTTTGATGAGATATATCTCACGCTGCTCGGGCATCGCTTCATTTCGGTAACGATTGGAAATAACCATAGAAAGCAAGGCACGCTCTTGGTCGTTCTCCGAGCGCAAAAGCTTCATTTTTAGTTTATCAATAACTTCCTTATTATTTGTTATGGCTGCACCGCTATGAAGTGCCTGCTCTATATTGTCGGGACAGTAGTGGTAGAACGAGTCGCGCAACTCGGCTAAGAATTTCGCGTTTTGAGTAAGCAACGTTCCCGGTAAATTTAGGTGGTAAACAAAGTCGTTAATGTCGAAATACGACTCATAAATAAACCGCTTAAGTTCGGGCGAAGCGGCTTTCGGGCTAACTACCAGACTATCTAATATCTGAAAAGCGAAAGTGGATAATCCGGCATGACCAAAAAGCAAGGCCCGCTCACAAACCAAATTTACGTAAAGGGTATTGTCGTGCATATTCTCGGCTATTTGGAGTGCTTCCTCATTATATATTAACGCGCTATCGTTTTTATAGAAAAAAAACAGGATGGAAAGCGTATGCGCCGTTCGCACACGCTCTTCATTGCCGGCGGCACGGAGAAACTCTTTCTGTGCATTGGCTATCTTAATTTCTTGTAACGAACGATAATAAGTAGCCTCTGATACTGTGCGGTCTAATTCGCGTAAGAGTGAATCACGCTCGGAAACGGCGGCAAAACCTGCCGATACATACACAGCAAAAGCAATAAATAAACAACGTCGGAACATAACAATAAAATTTACGCCACAAAAGTATTGTTTTTGGATAGAACGTTGTAAGAAAGAAGCGCAAACTCGTTAAAAAGCAGGCCACTTTTAACACTTTTTTTCTTAGGGAGTTTATACATAACTCTATGATAGGCCTTTATGCAAGAACGCTTATATTACTGAAAATCAACAAGAGTAGTTTTCATTTCGTTTTAGATAGAATTTTTTAGGCCTTGTGACAACAGCGATGGGAGTTGTATCTTTGCATCGCATTTGGAAGAAGAATGATATAGAAACCTCCCGCCAGCAAACTCTTAGAAGTTGTCTCACAGAACAAACTACAGAAAATGGCTCTCCTTTCTTTATCACACCTTACCTACGGAGAGTAGATGAAAAAACGGCACATTCCACACAGCGGCGGCTGTGCGACAAAAAGAAAAAAAGACGTATTTATTTGTATGAAGCCAAAGAGTTGACGAAATTACTGTATCCGTTTCCTTATTATTGACTATTTGTTTTACACAATCTAATTCGTCAACACAAATCTTTGTGCTTCGTGTTATGGCGTCTGCACTGTCTCCTTAGAAAAGAGGCTTGTGGCAGACGCTATTTTCGTGTCGTCAGGTCAGTGCGCCTCAAGCCAGTTGTCCCCTACCCCACAGTCAGCCACGAGCGGAACAGACATTTCGTAGGCGTGTTCCATTTCTTCAACAACAAGGCGTTTTACCTCGTCAAGCTCGGCGGGCGGCACACTAAAATTGAGTTCATCGTGTACCTGTAGGATCATCTTCGTCTGTAAATGCGCCTTGTGAAAGCGTTCTGCGATACGCACCATAGCAACTTTGATAATATCGGCTGCTGTTCCTTGTATGGGTGCATTTACAGCGTTTCGCTCGGCATAGCCTCTCACCACAGCGTTATGAGAGTTTATGTCGGGCAGATAGCGTCGGCGATGGAAGGCTGTTTCTATGTAACCCTGCTGACGCGCTCGGAGGATGCACTGATCAATGTAGCGACGCACGCCTGGAAAAGTGAGGAAATAATTGTCTATAAGTGTTTTCGCCTCGCTACGGCTTACCTCCATACGCTCAGCCAAACCAAAGGCACTAATGCCATAGATAATACCAAAATTAGCCGTCTTAGCCTTTCGCCGTTCATCGCGAGAGATTTCTTCAACAGGCTTTTTGAATATCTTTGCTGCTGTGGCGGCGTGTACGTCTGCTCCCTGACGGAATGCTTCTATCATATTCTTATCGCCGCTTAGGTGAGCCATCAGCCGAAGCTCTATTTGTGAATAATCGGCACTGAAAAACACACAGCCACGCTCGGCGGTAAACGCCTTGCGCACCTCCCGTCCGTCCTCGCCACGCACTGGAATATTCTGCAGATTAGGATTTGACGAAGAGAGTCGCCCCGTGGCAGTCACCGACTGGTTGAAAGAGGTATGGATACGTCCCGTCTTGGGATTAATAAGTCGCGGCAGCGCATCAATGTATGTCCCTATTAGTTTTTTTAGCGCGCGGTGTGCCAGAATTTTGGCCACTATCGGATGTTTTGCCTTTAATGCCTCAAGTACAGCCTCGGACGTTTGGTACTGACCGGTCTTTGTCTTACGTACCTTATCCGTAATTTTTAGCTCCTCAAAGAATACATCGCCGACCTGCCTTGGTGAGGCAAGGTTGAAGGGGTGTCCAGCGAGGGCAAAGACTTCCGACTCGATATGGTTCATTCTCTCTTTGAAGAGGCGGCCTGTTTCCTCAAGCGCAACGGTGTCAAGCGTTACGCCGTGGCATTCCATCTCGGCCAAGACGGGCATCAGCGGCATCTCTATTTCGCGAAACACATCGTAAACCCCGGTTTGTTGCATCTCTTCAAGTAGGGGTGGCATCAGTTGCAGAGTGATGTCGGCATCCTCGCAAGCATAATCGCAGATAGCAGCAGGAGCGAGGTCGGCCATACTCTTCTGATTTTTTCCTTTTGGTCCTATAAGTTGATCAATGTGTATAGTGCGATAACCTAAGTAGGCCTCGGCCAAAGAATCCATACCGTGGCGCAGCTCAGGTTGGACTACATAATGCGCAAGCATCGTGTCGAACATCGGGGCTGCGAGCTTAATGCTGTAGGAGGCCAATACCATTAAGTCGTACTTTAAGTTTTGCCCAACTTTAAGTATCTCTGTGTGTGCAAAGAATGGTTGGAAGATTTCCACCATAGCCTGCGCTCTTACTACATCGTTCTTTGGAATAGCCACATACCACGCCTCGCCTTTCGCCACCGAGAAACTCATACCGACCAACTGAGCCGTGTGTGCATCAGTAGAAGTTGTTTCCGTATCCAACGCGACGGTATCAAATGTCAAAAGCTTTGCGCACAACGTTCTCGCACTATCTTCAGTTTCAATCAGTTGATAACTGTGCGGAGTGGAATTTAAGTCGGCGAGATTTTGATATTTTCGGCCTCCCGTTCCTACGTCGGAAAAATTAGAAGTCTCATTGTGGTTCGCTGCGCTAATCTCCCCCACCCCATCAAAAAGATCAGCCATCTCCGAAACTGGTGGAGCGGGTTTGGACGAGGCGTTTTCTGTGAGTGTTGCGTTTTCAGACTGAAAGGATTGGGCAAAGAGATCTACCATTCCGCTTTCTGCAACCTGAGCGGCGACAGTGCAGGCAGATCCTTCTTCCTGTTGCAGGCGATTAAGGAAAGAGCGAAATTCTAATCGCTCGTAAAGGGTTCTTAGTTTTTCGGTAGATTTTCGTCGTATGCGCAAATCGTCCCAAGAAACGTTGATGGGAACATCTGTACGAATTCTTACCAGCGTTTCTGCCAAACGAATGCTCTCCTCTCCGTTTACGACCTTTTGTTGCAGTGCGCCTTTTATCTCGTCTGTGTGGTCTAAAATTCCATCAAGCGTTCCAAACTGCTGAAGAAGTTTCTGTGCTGTTTTAGGTCCTACGCCGGGGCAGCCAGGAATGTTATCGGCTGTATCGCCAACGAGTGCGAGGTAATCTATCATTTGCTGGGTAGAGGCGAGGCCGTACTTCTGGCACACGGCGGCACTGTCCAACCGTTCCCAGGGTGTTGCCGCATTGCCCGGACGCACCATAGTGATGCCCGGCTCTACCAGTTGAGCGTAGTCCTTATCAGGCGTAATCATTACCACCTCAAGATGGTCTCTCACTCCTCGTTTAGCCATCGTGCCAATAACGTCATCAGCCTCAAAACCAGGCATCTCAAGAAGCGGGATATTGTAGGCATTAATCAGCTCCTTGATAAAAGGCACCGCCCAGCGAATATCCTCAGGTGTGGCTTCGCGCTGCGCTTTATACTCCTTATATAGTTCGTGGCGAAACGTGCCGCCGGCGGGGTCGAAAGCCACGGCGATATAATCGGGTTGCTCACGTTTTAGGACATCTTCGAGCGTGTTTACAAAACCGAAGACGGCTGACGTGTTTTCTCCACGTGAGTTGATACGCGGTGTGCGAATAAGAGCGTAGTAAGCACGATAGATAAGCGCATAAGCGTCAAGCAAACAAAGCTTCTTCATTTTTACGGGGGAGGAATAAGCTATGGGATAGCACTGTTAGGATATTCTAAAACAGTTTTTCGGCGTAAAGTTAGGCAAAATGTAACAAAATATGGCGGATAAATACTATTTTTGCACGCTAATGAAGAACGTCTCCCCCACCCCACTGCAACGTATTGCTGCTCCCGTTAGCAACGAGTTGCAATCGTATCGTGCATTATTTGAACGCACGCTACACCATAGCGAGCCACTTCTTGACGAGGCACTGTCCTATATACGCCAGCGCGAAGGCAAAATGATGCGCCCGATATTAGTACTCCTAATGGCACTTGAAGCGGGTGGTGTGAATAACAAAGCACTGACTGCCGCTGTGGCCTTAGAGTTGCTCCACACGGCGAGCCTTGTGCACGATGATGTAGTGGACGAAAGCACCCTGCGACGCGGTTTGGCATCAGTAAATCAAAAGTTTGGCAACAAAATTGCCGTATTGGTGGGCGACTATCTGCTTTCACTGTTGCTCTGTAAGGCCGCCGAAACGGGCGATAATATGATGGTGGAGCGTCTGGCACACTTAGGTGGCACACTCTCAGAGGGTGAAATCACACAGTTGGACTCCTCGCGCCACGAAGTACCCGACGAAGCGGCATATTTCCGTATCATAGACCACAAAACGGCTGCGCTGTTCGCCACCTGTGGCGAACTCGGAGCGTTGGCGGCAGGTGCTAAGAGCGAGAAAGTAGAACGCGCACGGCTCTACGGCGAGATGGTGGGGATATGTTTCCAAATTCGCGACGATATCTTTGATTTCTACGAAGATAAGCACATCGGAAAACCCACGGGGAACGACCTGCTGGAGGGCAAATTCACCCTGCCTATCATCTACGCCCTTCAAGCCGCCCCCTCCCCTGCCCTACTGCCTATTATAACACGTGTAAAGGCCTGCCAAGCCTCGCCGGAGGATGTCGCCACTCTCGTGGCATTTACCAAGAACCACGGCGGCATAGCCTACGCCAAAGATGTGATGAACCAGTATAGAGAAAAGGCAATCAAAGTGGTGGAAAGTTTTCACAACAAGGCAGTACGTGAGTCGCTTATTGCTTATGCTAACTACGTCGCAGCGAGAGAGATGTAGATAGATGAGACCTTGATAAAACTAAGTCCGATTGACCCTAAAATCAATCGGACTTAGTTTTATCAAGATACTATGCAACTCTCAAACGAACGGATAGGAGACTTCCTGCGTGCTATTCATTCCAATTGAAAACGCGCTTTCCGAGTTCCTCGGCATAGTTGAATTCATCGTAAACAACGAGCGTGCTATCGGTAAGCCTATACCCTCCGCCGTTCTGCATATCGGAAAATTCTACCACGTTAATGCGTTTGAGTTGGACGGACTGTTTGTCGTCGGCAACACGGAAATTCGTATCTTCAACATAAACGGGACGCAGCCAGTTCATACCATCTTTTCTATAGATAACATAGTAAATTTTCGGTTGTCCGCCCGCCTCATGACACCACACACCGATGACTTCCTCGGCCGGTGCAAAGGCTGCTACGGCATCGGTGAAGTTGGCGAACGTGAGGCTATCTGCCGCAGCAATGTCAGCCTCCGACTCGCCGATAAAGCGGTCGGGGTTGTTTAAGGTGTCAGACGTTTGGGCTGAAGGCTCTGTTTTTCCCCCGCAGGCACACAAAAACAACGAAAAAACGGTAAAAAGTAAAATGCTATAGCGTTCCATGTGAAAACGTTTTAGGAAATTAGAAAGGCTTTATGTCCTCTTGGGTGACGCGCTGCACAAGCAGGTTGGCCAATCGACTGGTACCGAGACGGAACAAACCGTCCCTTATCCACTCTTCTCCCAAGATTTCTCTCACAATGGTATAGTAAGTCAACGCATCGTCCACGGTTTGCAAGCCGCCAGCGGCTTTGAAACCAATACGTGTGCCGGTCTGCTGGTAGTACTCACGTATGGCTTGGCACATCACAAGAGCCGCCTCGGGCGTAGCGGCCGGAGATATTTTGCCTGTGCTTGTCTTAATGAAGTCAGCCCCTGCATAGATAGCTAAGACGGCGGCCTTTTTGATATTATGTGCCGTTTGTAGTGCGCCGGTCTCAAGTATAACTTTCAGAGGACGTCCGTCACACGCCGCTTTTAGCTCGCTTATTTCATCGGCACACGTTTCGTAGTCACCGCTTAGGAAAGCACCTACGCTTAGCACACAGTCCACCTCTTCTGCTCCGTCGTGGACGGCAAGAGCCGTCTCAACGGTTTTTACCTCTGCAAACGTTTGCGAACTGGGAAAGGCACCGCTCACTACACAGGCCGCCGTCTGCTCTACCTCAAGGCTCTGGCTCACTATCTTAGCAAAACGCGGATAGACACAAATGGTGGCTATTGGCGGCACATCAGGACGTTCGGCGTAGAATTTGTTGACGCGCTCAACGAGAGCAAGGACGCTCTCGCTGCTGTCGGTGACTTTTAGCGTGGTAAGTTCTACGGCAGCAAGCAACTGGCGCATAACTTCGGGTGTGTCGTACTTGGCACTATTCTCAGCCACGAGGCGACGCACCTGCTCGGTGACAATCTCATCGTGGAGGTGCAGGTCGTGTTTCGCAAAGGCTTGTTGATACTTGTCCTGGGGATGTTCGCTGTGGCATTGACAGTGGTCGTGATTGTGGTCGTGCATAATGTCGTATTTAGATATTAGACGGGCGAAACTCTCTCGCCGCTTATTTTTCGGATAGGGTGGGGGATTTTACTGGAGCTTAGGATTGTGCTTATGACGTAGTGCATCGCGCTCCGTCTTTTTGGCAAAGGACTTCTCAAGTGCGTCATTGATATCCACACCCGTTTGATTGGCCAGACAGATAAGCACCCATAGTACATCGGCTAACTCCTCAGCGAGACTAAGATGCTCGTCAGGCTTGGCACTCTGGTCGCCGTAACGACGAGCTACGACGCGCGCCAGTTCACCTACCTCTTCGGTGAGGCAAGCCATATTAGTCAGTTCACTGAAATAGCGCACACCGTATTGCTTTATCCAAGCATCAACGCGCTGCTGGGCTTCTTGTAGAGTCATCGTAGGGGGCTATTCTTTATTCTTCGTGTCTATGCAAATCGTTACAGGTCCATCGTTCACCAGCGACACTTTCATATCTGCGCCAAAACGACCGGTAGGAATGGGTTTGCCTGTCTCTTTACTCAACAACCACGTGAAACGTTCGTAGAGGGGTACGGCAATTTCTGGACTTGCTGCGCGGATATAAGAGGGTCTGTTTCCCTTTTTTGTAGAAGCCATCAGTGTAAACTGGCTCACCACAAGGATGTCGCCACCAGCGTCCTGCACACTTCGGTTCATCACTCCGTTGGCATCATCGAAGACACGCAAGCGTGCAATTTTGGCAGCGAGCCAAGCAGCATCATCATCGGTGTCGTCGGGCTGTACGCCGAGCAACACAAGCAGGCCTTTGTCTATCATAGCCACGACATCTCCTGCGATAGATACGCTTGCCGACTGTACGCGTTGGATAACGGTGCGCATAGGATGGGGTAGGGGAGAGGTTAGAATAGGAAAGTGTCTCACGCAACAGCCGTCCGCTACGTTGCAACATATAATTTGCTGGCAAAAATAGTGGTTTTCTTTTATTCCTGTGCAGCTTTTCGCAGGTTTTCAAACAAAGCGGTGCCGCGCTTCGCACCGATGACATCTTGCAACTGTGCTTCTGTGGCCTCGCGTATGCGCTTTACGCTGCCAAAACGCTTAAGGAGGATTTCCTTGGTTCGCTCGCCGATGCCAGGTATTTGGTCGAGGGCACTGGCACGCTGACGTTTGCTGCGTTTCTCACGGTGGAAAGTGATGGCAAATCGGTGAACCTCATCTTGCATAGCGGTGAGCGTGCGAAAAAGTTGGCTATCGGCCTTCATTCCCACGGTAAGGGGTGGTGTGCCGTAGAGGAGTTCGCGTGTGCGGTGGCGGTCGTCCTTAGCAAGTCCCGCCACGGGAATTTTCAGTCCTAACTCGTCCTCCACAATAACGCGTATCGACTCCATCTGTCCGCGCCCGCCATCGGCAATAATCAAGTCGGGCAGGCGCTCGCCCTCATCGCGGAGGCGTGAATAGCGACGATGCACCACCTCGCGCATAGAAGCGTAGTCGTCAGGGCCTACAACGGTTTTAATGTTGTACTTACGATAGAAACGCTTAGCAGGTTTGAGGCGCTCAAATACCACACACACCGCCACGGCATCAGAACCGCTGATATTAGAGTTATCGAAGAGTTCTATACGATAGGGGAGGGTGGGCAACGAAAGGTCGTGCTGTATCTCTTTCATCAGGCGCACGGCCTTTTGTTCGGGATTGAGCTTCTCGGCTTGCTTAAGCCGGTCGAACTTATACTGCTTTACGTTGAGATGAGAAAGCTCCAAAAGTTTGCGTTTATCACCTTTTTGCGGCACTGTTTGCTGAGCGATGTCCTCGGGCAGATCTACGGGGAAAGGCACCACGACTTCCTTTGCCTCACTCCCATAACGGGAGCGCATCTCCACTATAGCCAACGCGAGGAGTTCGGCATCGGTCTCCTCAAGCTTCTTCTTGTACTCAAAGGTAAAAGCCTGTGTGATAGCCCCCGCCGTGACGTGAAGGAAATTGACGTATGCCGTGCGCTCGTCGCTCTCTATGTTAAAGACATCAAGGTTGTGGAGCGTGGCGGAAACAACTTCGCTCTTCTCCTTATAGGACGTAATGGCGAACAACTGTCGCTTCACCTGTTCTGCCTCTTCAAAACGGAGTTCCTCTGCCAAACGCTCCATACGCTCGCGCAAGCAACGCGCCACGCCTGCCACATTGCCTTTCAGAATTTCGCGACATTGCTCAATGGACTGCAAATAGTCCTGGTGCGACTGCCGACCTGTGCACGGCGCGAGGCAACGATGAAGATGGTATTCCAAACACACGTCGTACTTCCCCTGCTCCACGCCCTCGCGCGTTAACGCCTTGTGACACGGGCGCGGATGATAGAGCTCGCGGCAGAGATCCAGAAGGGCGTAAAGCGTAGGGACGTGGCTATAAGGCCCAAAGTATTGCGCTCCGCGCCTGCTGCGGTCGCGCGTCTTAAAAATACGCGGCAGGTATTCTTGGCTCACGGCAATACTGGGATAGGTTTTGTCGTCCTTCAATAATACATTGTACTTCGGCTTGTATTGTTTGATTAAGCTGTTTTCCAGAAGCAAGGCATCAGCCTCTGTTTTGACCACAACGTAACGAATGTCACAAATTTTAGAAACGAGCAACCGCGTCTTAGCCGACACCTGTTCTTTAACGAAATAAGAAGCGACACGGCGGCGCAGGTTTTTGGCCTTACCTACGTAGATAATTGTGCCTCTCTCGTCCACATACTGATAACTACCCGGACTTTCGGGTAGGTTGCGGACGATTTCCATCAGACGTGGTTTAGTGTCTGGCTTCATAAAAGGCAAAAAAGAAAAGGCTATTTAGCGCGAAACTTCTAACAACACCGAGACATCTTCGTCCTTGAGTGCTTCGCGTCCTTGCAAGCCCTCCATACGGAGTTCTAAGATAAAGTTCACGAACACGCTACGCGGATTAAAGGAACGCACCAACTGACAAGCGGCAAGCATAGAACCACCCGTAGCCAAGAGGTCGTCGTGGATAAGCACCACATCGTCGTTCGTGATGGCATCGTCGTGGAGTTCTATGCAGTCGTAGCCGTATTCTTTCATATAAGATGCCTTGCGCGTCATACCCGGAAGTTTACCCGGTTTCCTACACATCACAAACCCTGCACCGAGGCGCGCTGCCAAAATAGCACCGAGTACAAATCCGCGCGACTCTATGCCGACCACCTTGGTCACACCCTTGTCCTTGTACAAACGGTAAAGCTCATCGGAAAGCACAGACAGGCATTGGGCATTCTTAAAAACAGTGCTGACATCCTGAAACTGGATACCAGGTTTAGGGTAATCTGGGATGTTCCTCAGATTGTCAAGAATAAATTGTTTATCCATTGATGGAGATTGTATAAGATGGGAAATAATTAAACGAAACTCAAACAAAGAAAAATCTTCTATCAAACAGTTCCTGCACCCCCTACTGTCTTCAACAAAAGAAATGTTTGAAAAACGCTTTTCTTAATTGTTCCACGTGGAACACTAACGCCCACAAAGAACAAGAAGCACGCTAATGTCGCTTGGGGAGACACCTGGAATACGGCTGGCTTGAGCGATGGTGCGCGGATTTACTGCGGAGAGTTTTTGGCGTCCCTCAGTAGAAATACTCTTAACAGAGGCGTAGTCAAAATGGTCTTGAATTACTATATCCTCAAGGCGTTTCATCTTCTCGGCCTCCGTCCGCTCACGAGCTATGTAGCCCTCGTACTTTACAAAGACCTCTGCCGACTCTGCTGCCTCAAACTTTGCATCGCCTTGCTTTTCAATAAGTTGAAGAAGATTGAGCAGGACTTGGGACAGCGTCGAAAGCGACACGCCAGGTCGGCGCAGGATCTCGGCAATTTTTGCCCCACGTTGCAGGGAAGCACTGCCGCATTGTTCAAGAACAGCGTTCACCTCGTCGGGGCGAACGGTGGTTTCTTTCAGATAGGAAACTATTTCGCTGATGGCTGTTTGCTTTTGACCAAAGCGCGACTGGCGTTGCTCGGTGGCTAAGCCGAAACGAATGGCATAGGGTGTGAGGCGCGCATCAGCGTTGTCTTGACGGAGGAGGATACGAAACTCGGCACGCGAGGTGAACATACGATAGGGTTCGTCCACGCCTTTAGTCACTAAATCATCTATCAACACGCCGATATAAGCCTCATCGCGGCGCAGGATAAAAGGTGCTTCGCCACGAATGTGCAACGCCGCATTGATACCTGCTACGAGGCCTTGCCCTGCGGCCTCCTCGTAGCCCGTGGTGCCGTTTACCTGTCCCGCCAAAAAGAGTCCACTCACGTGCTTGCTCTCTAAGGTGTGCAAGAGGTCGATGGGATTGAAAAAGTCATACTCTATGGCATAACCGGGTCGGTATATCTCCACATCGCGAAAGGCAGGGATTTGGCGCAGTGCCTCTATCTGGATTTCTACAGGGAGGCTGGAGGAGAAGCCATTGAGATACATCTCGCGTGTGTCCGTGCCTTCTGGCTCAAGAAACAAGGGGTGGTGGTCGCGGCTGGCGAAAGTCACGATTTTCGTCTCTATGCTCGGACAATAGCGCGGCCCGATACTCTGTATCTGTCCGTTATAGAGTGGCGAATCCGGCAGGCCGCGTTGTAAGACGGCATGTGTCGCAGCATTGGTGTAGCACGTCCAACACGGCAACTGCGGCAGAGGGCGCGGAGCGGAAAGGAAAGAGAATTGAGCGGGGTTGCTATCGCCGGGTTCCACGTCCATCTCTTCTAAATGCACGCTACGGCGATCGATACGCATAGGTGTGCCTGTCTTCATTCGTGAAGCGCGAAGACCAAGGCGTTCTAAACTTCGGGTAAGAAACATTGCGGCAGGCTCGGCGGCTCGTCCGCCCGGTAGCGTGCGACGGCCTATGTGCATTAGTCCGCCAAGAAAAGTCCCGGCGGTAATTATGACAGCCTTGGCGCGAAGTTCCAATCCCCAAATGGTGCGCACGCCACAAACAGAACCGTTCTCAGTGAGAACCTCCACAACTTCGTCTTGCAGGAAATGAAGATGCGGCGTGGCTTCAAGCCTCTCGCGCCAAGCCTGAATAAACTTGGCACGGTCGCATTGTGCTCGCGGACTCCACATTGCAGGACCTTTTGAGCGGTTAAGCATACGGAATTGTATTGTGGTGGCATCCGTCACCTCACCGGTGAGGCCACCGAGCGCGTCTATCTCTCTTACTATCTGCCCTTTCGCTATGCCGCCAATCGCAGGATTGCACGACATCTGCGCGAGTTTGTTGAGGTCGAGCGTCACTAAGCACGTCGCCTGCCCCATACGTGCCGCAGCAGAGGCAGCCTCGCACCCCGCATGGCCACCACCCACCACGACAACGTCGTAGCGCGACAAGGTATAGAAAGAAGGGGTGGGGGAGTGTGGCATATCTAAATGTAAAGTGGCATTTGCCAACAGCATCTTGCAGAGGTCAAAGCTCTTGCAAGGCACAAAGATACTGTGATTTCGGTAATTAGACAGCGTTTTCACCACATTTCTTGGCCTTACTGCTGATTGGTAAAAGTACGACACGAAAAGCATTAAGGTTTCTTTCTGTCATTGCTCTTTCTACTTTTTTCTTTCGTGTAGTACGTCGTGGCGCATCTTACCACGCACCGTGAAGACGAACTTTTGCGTTAAGCCAGAAGAGCAATGCGAAGCTTGCTTCGGCATTGCCTTGTCGAGTTAACGTCTGTTGAAAACGAACGTTAGAAACGCGGATTTAAGAAAATTTTACATACTTTTGCAGCGTTTTATCCAATCCTTAAACACTTTATCATTATGAAGAATCATTCAAAACGATGCTCTTGTTGTTCGCAGCAATAGCCCTTCCGTTCGTCGTTACGGCTTGTAGCGATAAAGACGATGACGACACCGACCAAGGCGGCAACACGCCCGAAAGCGTTACCAACAATGTCACGGCTGGCACAGGCTCAATGAATTCTCTCGCCGGCAAATTTTCCGGCTCCGATGAGTTGATGCACTTTCTCACTAGTCTCAGCCAACAAATCAAGCACAAAATTAACGGCAAAGGAGACCTTGACGATTATGATGAAGAAGAGATAGACTACACCTTTATCTACGATGAGGCCACACGCAACTTGGTAAAAATAGAAAGCGTATGCGATGGCGATTATACAGAATTTGACTTCACTAATCCCAATCTGGTTGTTCTTACTATAGATAACGGACTAAAAATAAATCTCGGCGTGAGTTATAATGAAGATGGTTACATCTCGAAGATTGAACAAGACTATTCGTACGAGGCACTATCCGATGACGGAACTATCAACTACGGAACAGCAAGAAACAAATCCTCACACAATTTCACTTATGTTGACGGCTATCTAACGTCATACACTCAGACATACTCCTCTTCCGAGTATTATGAAGACGGCGAGCCTTATGAATTAGAAGGAACCGATTCCTACACGTTAGAATGGGCTGATGGCACGCTCAACAAGGTTACATACGAAAGCCAAGACGAAGATGATACTTTCAAACAAATATGGATGGCTGACTATTCATCGGACAGCGAAATAGATAACTCGTCGCTACAATGGGAGGGAATGACTTCTATTCCGTTTGTATCCGAATTAAACATTCCTTTCTTCTATTTGAACCTGCTCGGCAAGGCCAGCAATAAAATTCCTTATGTTTGGCGTTTCTCTTATATTTATAACGGCGAATATCTATATAACAACATAGCCGGTAGTTACGCTGACGAGACAAACTACACAGACTTTAGTTTGGTTTCAGAATCTGTTGGTAATGCTACACAAGTAGGTTCCTACTCTTACTTCACCACTTTCACCTACGATGAAGACTGATAAAGACGGCTTTTAACACTCCTCATCTTTATGTGTAGCCTCGTCAAGTGGCTTTGAAAAAACAAAAGAAAACGGCTGCGCTTAGTTACTCCTTGGAAAGACTAAGCGCAGCCGCTTTTTTGTGGACTTCATTTGTCGGTGACCTAACTACGCATCGATATTGGCGTAGGTAGCGTTTTTCTCAATAAATTCCTTGCGCGGCCCAACGTCTTCACCCATAAGCATTGAAAAGATATAGTCGGCCTCAGCAGCATTTTCGATACTTACCTTTTTGAGTAGTCGCGTCTCTGGGTTCATCGTAGTTTCCCAGAGTTGCGCGGGATTCATTTCGCCCAAACCTTTATAGCGCTGCGTCTGAATGCTATTCTCGCTACCATCGCCATATTCCTCAATGAAACGCTGGCGAGCAGCATCGTCGTAGCAATACTCTTCCACCTTGCCTTTCTTGCAACGATAGAGTGGGGGATTGGCAATGTAGAGGTGGCCTTGTTCGATGAGTTGCGGCATATAGCGATAGAAAAGTGTCATTACGAGCGTGTCAATGTGGCGTCCGTCCACATCGGCATCGGTCATAATGATAACCTTGTCGTAGCGCAGTTTCTCTATATTGGCTTCTTTGCTGTCCTCGTCCACCCCGAAGCGTACGCCAAGGGCTTGGATAATGTTGTTCACCTCATCGCTCTCAAAAGCCTTGTGCCACATTGCTTTTTCTACGTTCAGTATTTTTCCACGCAGGGGCAAAATGGCTTGCGTGAGCCTGCTGCGGCCTTGTTTTGCGCTTCCGCCGGCACTGTCGCCCTCCACGAGGAAGAGTTCGCACTCTTCGGGGTTTTTGGAGGAGCAGTCTGCTAATTTTCCGGGCAGGCCTCCGCCTGTGAGCGGCGATTTGCGTTGTACGCTCTCGCGTGCTTTGCGTGCAGCGATGCGTGCCGTGGCTGCAAGGATTACCTTATCAACGATGAGTTTGCCTTCTTTGGGATGCTCTTCTAAATAGTTGGTAAGAGCCTCGCCCACGGCCTGTGTCACAGCACCGCTGACTTCACTATTGCCGAGTTTTGTTTTTGTCTGTCCTTCAAATTGAGGCTCGGCCACTTTTACAGAAATCACCGCCGTGAGACCCTCGCGGAAGTCCTCGCCAGCAATTTCTATTTTGGCTTTTTCTATTTGTTTGGCCGCCGTTTCCTCAGCGTATTTCTTCAGCACACGGGTGAGTGCCATACGGAAACCGACGAGATGCGTACCGCCTTCTATCGTATTGATGTCGTTGACATAGGAATGAACGTTTTCATTGTACGACGTGTTGTACATAATAGCCACCTCAATAGGTATATCGTTTTTCTCAGTGTTGAGATAAATCACATCGTCAAAGAGATGTACGCGGCTACTATCAATATAACGCACAAACTCGCGCAGTCCGTTCTCGCTATAGAACGTTTCCTCGCGCACGTTGCCTTCTTCGTCGGGACGCTCGTCGCGAAGCACAATGTGAACACCTGCGTTAAGGAACGCCAGTTCACGCATACGGTTCGCAATAATGTCGTATTTATAGTTTGTGGTTGTAAAAATAGTATTGTCGGGCCAAAATTGTTGCCGCGTGCCTCGTAGCTCGGTCTCGCCCACCACTTTCACGGGATAGAGCGGACGCCCTATCTCGTATTCTTGTTGGTAGATTTTACCATCGCGAAACACCTGCGATGTCATATGTTTGGAAAGGGCGTTTACGCAACTCACGCCGACGCCGTGCAATCCGCCCGATACCTTATAAGAATTCTTGTCGAACTTACCCCCAGCGTGCAGTACGGTCATAACGACCTCTAAGGCAGAGCGATGTTCCTTCGGATGTTCATCAACAGGAATGCCGCGCCCATCGTCTTGCACAATGATGCTATTGTCTTTGCATATCGTCACTTCAATGTTGTTGCAGTAGCCAGCAAGTGCTTCGTCAATGCAGTTGTCCACGGTTTCATAGACCAGATGATGTAACCCTTTCTCACTGATGTCGCCGATGTACATGGCGGGGCGCTTCCTCACGGCCTCAAGTCCTTCCAGGACGGTGATGTTTGAGGCAGAATAATTCGCTGGTGCGCCTGTTTGTGCTTGTTCGTTCATATCTTGACGTTTCGTTTGCCAATAAAAAAAAGCCCCGTTTGGCTTAAAAGCGGGGCAAAGGTACTAAAAAATAGGCAAAGGGGTGATTTTTCAGGATAGAAAAACACGTCTAAGTCTTTCGCATTAGCGTCAATCCGTCGCGCAGGGGTAATATCACGGTTTCTACACGGGAGTCACGCGCCACCAGGTCGTTAAATCGTCGAATGCCCTCGGTCTGCGCATCGTGGTGGTCGCCCTCTGCAACGTGGCCGTTCCACAGCGTGTTGTCGAAGACGAGTAATCCGCCAGTACTCATACGCGGAAGTATCATCTCAAAGTATTCGACGTACTGCCGCTTGTTGCCGTCAATAAATGCCATTTGGAAAGTTTCGTGGCGTTGAGGCAGCAGCACGAGCGCATCGCCCACCTGCATTTCTATTTTTTCGGCATAAGGCGAGCCTTCAAGCCACGGACGTGTAAAGTCCTCCTGTTCGTCATTGATTTCGTACGTCAAAATCTTTCCTTCCTCGGGTAGTGCTGCTGCAATACAGAGTGTGGCATATCCCGAGAACGTACCTATCTCCAACACGTGCTGTGGTCTTACCAGTGCCGTCAGCATACGGAGGAACGAGCCCTGCACGTGTCCTGATGCCATTCGTGGGCGTAGCAACCGCAAGTTGGTGGCACGGTAGAGGCTATGGAGATACTTGTCCTCGGGTGTTATGTGGGATAGGATATAGTCGTCGATAGACATTCAGATAGCGAGTTTAGTAGGAGGAATAAACTATATGGGATGTTAGGCTGACTTGCTTCTTTGTGCCTTATCAGTGTCGTAGGTATAACAAGCAAGGTGCAACCCTCTGGGAGCGTAGGCGGCTCGTCTGCATCGTTCTGCACGTGGGCGGCATACGCTTCTACAGACTGCCTCTACTGAATCCTTTTGCACGCGGGCGGCGTGTGCTTCCAGCAGCAAGGGAGGATACGTGCGTTTTCAGCGTAGTCCGACCGTGATTAAACATAGTCCGATTGATTTTGAAATCAAAGGCTTTGATTTTAAAATCAATCGGATTGATTTTAAAATCAATCGGACTATGTTTAGATGCCGTCCAACCTATTTTCTCCTTCGCGCTTTTGCCCTCTTCAATGCGATGCTACGGTTATGATTCAAGTGGCGGGAGTTATGAAAACACACCCGTGTTGCAGGTAGGGCATCCAAGGTGCAACTGTCAGGGAGTGCAGGCGGCTCGCCTGCTTGCCCTATAAGGGAAACAGCATTGCTATGCTCGTCGCCTTTTTTTGGTTTTTCGCTACTAACGAAACTTGTGTACCTTATAGAACAGCCCGTTATCCTTTTCGCGCGAGCAAGGCTTGCACGGCGAGCCGATAACTCTGCATACCGAATCCCGCTATCACACCCTCGCAACCCGCGGAGATAAGACTTTTGTGGCGAAAGTCTTCGCGTTGGTGAACATTGCTCAAATGCACTTCCACCACAGGTATTTCTATGCCGCGAATAGCATCGAGCAGAGCCACCGAAGTGTGTGTAAAAGCCCCCGCGTTGAATGCCACACCAAAAAATCCTTCGTCGTTAGCCTGCCAAAGGCGGTCTATCAGCGCACCTTCGTGGTTGCTTTGGAAATAAACGATTTCACACGATGGGAACAGCTCGGCCAACGCTTCTAAACAATCGCTCATTGTCTGTGTGCCATAAATTTCGGGTTCGCGCGCTCCCAAGCGATCCAGGTTTGGGCCGTTGAGTATCAGTATCTTTTTCATTTGTCTTTGTGTTTTGTTATAACGATATTCACGGACGTCTTTACTCCTCCCACGTTATCCACGCGCTGACGAGCCAGTGGTTAAGGAGGTCTCCGTCAATGGGCTGCGCATTGGGTATAGCGATGGAAAGTATATGTGTGCCAGGAGTAACGTTGTAAAGAGGAATGCGCACGGGCATCACCTGGCTTCCTGGACACCAGCCAGAGCGTGAGAGATCGGACGAAGCCAGCGTCTCCTCTATACGTTTTTGTCCGCGCGTGCCTTGCGAGGTGATATACGCAGCCTCTCGCTCTTGCAACCACACGCCTGTGGAGGGGTTGTATCGTCGGAAGGTGTAGCAATCGGTGCGCCAGGGTGTGAAGCGAAACACCTCTTGCGCGTCAAGGCTTATGACATTCTCACACGGCACAAACTCATCGCCGCCGCTGTGTCCGCCATGTCCCGACGCTACGTAATAAAGCATTGCCCGCCGCGCCTTCGCAGGCATCTTAAACGCCACGTTGAGCGCGCGGCGTGCGAAGAGGTCGCAATAGTCTTGCTGGTAATAGGAAATAGTATTTACCAAGGGAACTACGTGTTGCGTGGTGGCTTTGTCGCCTTTGACGCGGCTCTCTTCAAGTGTAAGGCAGACAGAGGCTTCATAGCCCTCGGCGGTCCAGGAGTCGATGGCCAGCCCCACCCAACAACTATCTTGCAGCAGCGAAAGGCGGTCGGTGACATCGTCGCGCCATTCCACACTGTCGGCATACGTATCAAGCCACACGGGTTGAACGTGCTGCCGCGACGTACTGTCGCGCGGGGTGTAGAACCCCACGCCAAAAGGTGTCATAAAGCGCATCAGTTCTATACAGGGTGCATAGTCGGGTGCCACAGCCACTATACCGGGAAAGTTCTCTGTGCCGTGGTCGGCGAGTGCGGGGTAGGTGGCCAAGCCGCGTGCCACAGAAATCATACTCACCGCCTGCTTGCAGGGTATCAGGAATACACTTCCCGTCTTGTCCCAACGGTCGCCGTGGGAACGTAGGCTGACGCTGATTGTGGCTCGCGCGTCGCGTTTTGTGCGGGGCAGACATACTTTTCGCAGTACGATGCGCCCGTTGCCTATCACGAGTGTGCCGTCGGCTTCTTGGCAGATGCTGCCGGGATGGTCGGTCTCGCTGAAATTAACAACACGGTGGTCGAACACCCGATAGTTATATATGGTGTCGAATGGCGCAGCCTGTACGCAAAGCGCACAGGCTGCGAGGAGGGAACAAAGAGTTCGTTTCATAGGAAAGGCTAAGCCACTTTCTCCAGCCGCTTCATCACGGCAAACATAAATGCAGCACTCAAGAGGCAAAGCACAATGAATACCGTCCACACAATCCAGAGCGGCAGGTCGCCCCAAAGGAAGCCTCCTACACTGACTAAGAAGTTACCCAGCGCAGTGGCCACAAACCATCCACCCATCATCGTACCCTTAAGTTTGGCCGGAGCCACCTTTGACACAAAGGAGATACCCATAGGTGAGAGAAGCAACTCACCAAAAGTGAGTACGAGGTATGTACCTATGAGGATGTTAGGACTGGCAAACGTTTTGTCGGCATCGGCTGCGGCAGCCTGTGCATCGGGGGTGAGCAGCCCGATAGAGCCCGCTACCATAATGAGATAGGCCGCGCCTGCCACGAGCATACCATAGGCTATCTTGCGCGGAGCACTGGGCTCTTTCTTACGTGCAGCGAGCCAACCGAAAATAGCCAGGCTCACGGGCGTAAGGGCTACGACAAAACTGGGATTAAACTGTTGGAAGATAGGAGCAGCGAGATCCACGGCTTTGCCTTCTGAGGCGACGTACTGATAGTAAAGTGCCCCAGCACACGCCAAGAGTACCACGCCGCTAATCGTCTTGGCCAGACGGCTCTTGCTTTGGAAGAGCGAGAAAAGCGCATAGACGATGATGATGCAGAGTACCAAGTTCAGCACGTTGAAAGGCATTGCTGCTGCACCCACCACGGTAGGTGTCACAAACTCATCGGCAAAATACGTGAGCGTGAGACCGTTTTGGTGGAAGGCCATCCAGAAGAAGATTACCACGGCAAAGACCAGGCAGAGAGCCACGACGCGGTCTTTTGTGTCCTTCGGATCTTCTTCCTCCTGTACGGCGGCATCGGCGGCGGCCTTCTTCGTGTCGCTCTCCACGTGTCGGAAGGTGAAGCGCATACCGTAGTAGATAGCGATGGAAAGTACGAGCGACAGACAAGCCACGGCAAAGGCGTAGTGATAAGCCTCGGCATGGGTGCAACCGAAGGAGGCTTCTCCCCATTTCATTATCTCAACGGCTGCCGTCGGAGCAAAGAGTGCGCCGATATTTATAGCCATATAAAAGATAGAAAAACCGCTGTCGCGCGACGCACTAAAGGAAGCCTCGTCGTAGAGATTGCCCACCATCACTTGCAGATTGCCCTTAAAGAGTCCGGTGCCGAAACTGATCAACAACAAGGCTACTATCATGCCTGCCATAGCCGGCGCGGCATTTCCGAGAGGCACGGAGAGCATCAGATAGCCAAAGAACATAATAAGGATACCGATGGTAACCATCTTTCCGTATCCGAACTTGTCGGCCATAAAGCCTCCGACAAGCGGCAAGAAATACACCAGCGCGAGGAAGGTACTATATATAGCACCCGCCGTACCTGCTGTTAATCCGAAATTCTCGCGCAGAAAGAGCGCAAACACGGCCAGCATCGTGTAGTAGCCGAAACGCTCGCCTGTGTTGGCCAGCGCGAGGGCGTAGAGCCCCTTAGGTTGGTTTTCAAACATAAATTATTGTTTTTTAGTTTTGTATTGATGCTTATGCTAACCGCAAAAGACACGTTTTTCCCGCAAACGACAAAAAACTATTTGTCCTTCGACTGCGCTTCTGCGAGTTCTTCTCTGAGGTATTTGGCTGTATAGCCTCTTCCCGCCGCCGCCACTGCTTCGGGTGTGCCGGTGGCAACTATTGTTCCGCCGCCGCGACCACCCTCGGGGCCTAAGTCAATTATATAATCGGCGGATTTTATCACGTCTAAGTTGTGCTCAATCACTATTACGGTATTGCCTTTATCAACCAGCCGCTGTAGCACGCCAAGTAGCACACGGATATCCTCAAAATGAAGCCCGGTTGTCGGCTCATCGAGTATGTAGAGCGTGCGTCCAGTGTCGCGCTTAGAAAGTTCGGTGGCGAGTTTCACACGTTGGCTCTCGCCGCCGCTGAGCGTGGTACTGCTCTGGCCGAGTTTGATATAGCCGAGCCCTACGTCCTGCAAGACTTTTATCTTATGAAGTATGTTAGGCACAAACTCAAAGAAATCCACCGCTTGGTTGATAGTCATCTCCAGCACATCGGCAATGCTTTTCCCACGGTAGCGCACCTCAAGTGTTTCGTGGTTATAACGCTTGCCGTGGCACGTTTCGCAGGGCACAAAAACGTCGGGGAGGAAGTTCATCTCTATTGTTTTGTAGCCACTTCCCTTGCACGTCTCGCAGCGTCCGCCTTTCACGTTAAAGGAGAAACGCCCGGGCTTGTAGCCTCGTATCTTCGACTCGGGGAGTTCCACAAAGAGGGCGCGAATGTCGCTAAAGACACCCGTGTATGTGGCGGGGTTGGAGCGTGGTGTGCGCCCTATGGGGCTTTGGTCAACACTGACCACTTTGTCTATGTACTCCAAGCCTTCTACTTGGTCGTAGGGTAGGGGTTCTTGGAGCGAGTGATAGATTTTCTGGGAGAGGAGGGGTTGCAGTGTGTCGTTTATGAATGTACTCTTGCCGGAGCCGCTCACGCCTGTGACACAGATAAATGTACCTAAGGGAAACTCAGCGGTGATGTGCTTGAGGTTATTTCCGCTTGCGCCTATGACGCACATCACCTTGCCGTTTCCTTGCCGGCGCTTGGTCGGCACCTCTATAGCTCGCTTGCCGCTGAGAAAGTCTGCCGTGAGCGTATGGCTATGAAGCATCTGCTTCGGCGTGCCTTGGAACACTATTTCCCCCCCCTTGCGCCCGGCCAGCGGCCCCACGTCTATCACGTAGTCGGCACTGAGCATCATCTCCTTATCGTGCTCCACAACCACCACCGTGTTGCCCGTGTCGCGCAGTTGTTTTAGGGAGTTTATCAGGCGTATGTTGTCGCGCTGGTGGAGTCCTATGCTGGGTTCATCAAGTATATAGAGAACGTTGACGAGTTGCGAGCCGATTTGGGTAGCCAGTCGGATGCGCTGGCTCTCTCCGCCGCTGAGGGTAGCGGTGGCGCGAGCGAGCGACAGATAGTCAAGCCCCACATCAACAAGAAAACGCAGGCGCGAACGCAGTTCCTTGAGTATTTCATGGGCTATGGTAGCCTGATGGCCTTGTAGGGTGGTCTCCACGCTGTCTATCCACTCGGTGAGTTGACCTATGTCCATCGATGCCAGTTCGTAGATGTTTTTCCCGGCAAATTTGTAGGCGAGTGCTTCGTGGTTGAGACGTGCGCCGTGGCAGTGGGGGCAGGTCTGTGTACGCGCGAAACTGTCGGCCCACTTTCGCGCGGCGACGGTCATATCGTTGTCGGCCATCTGCGCGATATACTTTGCCAACCCGCCATATTCCACATAGTAGTCGTTCGTTGTGCCTGCTATGGCGGCAGGGATGCGCAGGCGGTCGGGCGTGCCGCCTATTATCTCGTCGAGAGCCTCCTCTGGTAGTTCGCCAATGGGGGTTTTTAGGTCGGCCTCATATTTCAGGAGCACCGCCTCCACTTCTTGGAAAATAAACACGCGCCGATACTTCCCCAGTGGTGCCAGCCCACCGTCGTAGATGCTCAAGCGGGGATTAGGAATTACTTTGTCGCGGTCGATAACGCTGACATAGCCCAACCCTTTACACTTAGCGCACGCCCCGCTCACGGAGTTGAACGAGAAATTATGGGGCGCGGGCTCACGATACGCCAGCCCGGTGGCAGGGTCCATAAGCCGGCGGCTATAAAAACGCGTCTGGCCGCTCTCGGCATCAAGCAACAACAGCAGCCCATCGCCCTGCGTCATCGTATGAGCCACCGACTGTGCCAGGCGTTCGCGATCCTTTTCAGCCACTCGCAGACGATCTACCACAACTTCAATGTCGTGGTTGCGATAACGATCGGCCTTCATACCGCGTACCACCTCCTGCACCACTCCGTCCAGACGCACGTGCAAAAATCCTTTTTTGCGCACACTCTCAAAGAGTTCACGATAGTGGCCTTTGCGGTTGCGCACCAGGGGAGCGAGCAGCAACACTTTGTGGCCGATGTAGTCGTTAAGGATAAGGTCAACGATTTGCTCTTCGGTGTAGCGCACCATACGCTCTCCGCTCTTCCACGAATAGGCTTCGCCAGCGCGGGCATAAAGAAGGCGCAGGAAGTCATAGATCTCAGTAACGGTGCCCACGGTAGAACGCGGATTTTTATTCGTCGTCTTCTGCTCTATACTTATTACGGGGCTGAGGCCGGTGATTTTGTCCACGTCGGGTCGCTCCAAGTTGTCAAGGAAATTACGCGCGTAGGCAGAAAAGGTTTCTATGTAGCGGCGCTGCCCCTCTGCGTAGAGGGTATCGAAAGCCAAGGAACTCTTGCCGCTGCCGCTGAGTCCGGTTATCACACTGAGGCTGTGGCGGGGCAGGGAAGCGTCCACATTTTTCAGATTGTGGACACGCGCTCCGTATATGTCAATAGTTTGACGAGACATATTGGTCGGTGACTTTACGTCTGGCTCACTTTTGTGTGCCGAGGAAGCGTCTTTTTCTGTTCAGTAAAAGTTTTGGCCGCGTTTGTTCCGCTTTTCTAAAATAATGTTCCGCTTTTCTAAAATAAAAAAACACCTTTGCGTCAGGGAGAGCATCAGTCGCTCGTTTCGCGATAGCCCGTGAGAATGTTTATCACCTTGCGAATGTTGAACGTACGCCCGTCGGCTCCTTTTGCATCTACGCGAAGGTAGTAAGCCCCGTCGGGTACCACTTTTCCACCCGAGCGTCCGTCCCAACTACCTGCGGGGTCGTGCCACTCATAAAGCAACTTGCCCGAGCGCGAAAAAATCATCGCGTGAAACGACACAATGCTCTGCCAGCCGCTCTTAGCCGAAAACGTGTCGTTTATGCCGTCGCCGTTGGGCGTAAAGGCGTTGGGAAATTCGAGGATTGACTCGCGTATGTTCACAGCAAAAGGCTCTTCTTGCTCATAAAGGATGGTGTCGCCGCCCTGCACGAAAGAAATGAGCAACTGCACGGTAAACGTTCCAGTCTGTGTAAACTCAAACTCTGTGTCGGCCTCGTAGCGCACAAGGAAAGGCTCTGTATCGCCCACGCGCATAAAGCGCCACTCGTAGAGCGGGGTGTAGTCGTCGGCATCGGAGATATTTGAAGTAAAAGAGGCCTTAAAAGGTGCAGAGCCGTCGTATTCCGTGATGTTCTGCGTCAGGCCAAGGGTATCGACATATGTCATCTGCGGGTTGGCCGTTTGCGCCGCAGCAATAAGGCTGCAAGACAGCAAGAGAGCAAACAATAATTTTCGCATATCTGTAACCACTGGTTCTAAACGGGGCAAAGGTAATATAATTTCAACGGTTG
Source organism: uncultured Prevotellaceae bacterium (assembly GCA_937877625.1). Taxonomy (GTDB): domain Bacteria; phylum Bacteroidota; class Bacteroidia; order Bacteroidales; family Bacteroidaceae; genus Alloprevotella. The sequence continues at coordinate 32,501 of CALFJG010000039.1, read as the reverse complement.
AGCGGCCATTCACCATTTTTCTTTTGCCAACACCCCGCCGACAAAGTGCCGGACACTGGAACAATTTACCTGTAATAAACATTGTTTTTTTGCCCGGCACACCCTTGTTTTCCGTTGCCCACTGGCGGCAAAACTTCCTCGGACTAAGGAAGAACTTGTTCGGACTATGTTTTTTCTTAGTCCGAGGAAGTTTTCTATCTAATTTTACCTCATTTACTTACGTTGCTGCGCCATTCCTTTTCTTCCTCCAGAGCAAAATTACATTGCAGAGGCAAAAAAACAGGAACTTTTGCGTTAAGCCAAAAGAGCAAAGCGAAGCTTGCTTCAGCTTTGCCTTGGCGAGCAAAAGTCTGTTGAAAACGAACTCTTTATATCAACCACGCAAGAATTTCCCTCGTCACAGAAACGCACAAGTGTTCTCCGAGACGCGCTGGAGGTGGTAGGCAAAAAGAGATATTTTTTCGCACGGCTAACTTTTTTGTGAAGAAAAGCCGTCCAAAACACACAAAAAGAGTTACTTTTGCGCCTGAAGCACTGACGTTTGTCGAAACGACTTCCCTAAGGAAAAAGAAAAAGGACATATACCATGAACAATACACTTCGCGTGATTGTGAGCGGCGGCGGGACGGGAGGACACATCTTCCCTGCTATCTCTATTGCCAACGCTCTTCGTGAGAAAAAACCCCAATCCGAGATACTTTTTGTCGGAGCCCTCGGGCGTATGGAGATGCAACGTGTCCCGCAGGCGGGTTATGAGATCATCGGGCTACCTGTTGAGGGTTTCGACCGCAAACACCTCTGGCGCAATGTCGCAGTACTCTACAAACTCTGGAAGAGCCGACGCAAGGCGCGCAAAGTGCTGAAAGACTTTCAGCCGCAGGTGGTGATCGGCGTAGGAGGATATGCCAGCGGCCCCACACTCGACGAAGCCGCACGCCAAGGTATTCCTACCCTTATCCAAGAGCAAAACTCCTATGCTGGAGTGACAAACAAACTGCTGGCTAAACGTGCCAACAAAATCTGTGTGGCCTACGACGGTATGGAACGCTTCTTCCCTCAGGAGAACATCGTTTTCACTGGCAACCCCGTGCGCCAAAACCTGCTCTCGGCCGCACCCACCAAAGCCGAAGCACTGAAAACCTTTGGGCTAAGCAGCGGGAAACGCACCATACTTATCGTGGGCGGCTCGCTCGGAGCACGCACCATCAACGAAAGCGTATTGGGCAACCTGCCCCTCGTGCAGCAACAAACAAAGGTGCAATTTATCTGGCAGACAGGAAAATACTACAGCGACGAAATTCATAAAGAACTGGAGCGCCGCGGCAAGCCCGACAACCTTTTTGTCACTGACTTTGTGGCAGATATGGCCGCCGCCTACGCCGCTGCCGACCTCGTTATCTCACGCGCCGGAGCTGGCAGCATAAGCGAGTTTTGCCTGCTGGGAAAACCAGCCATACTCGTTCCCTCGCCAAACGTGGCAGAAGACCACCAGACAAAAAACGCATTGGCACTCGTGCAAAAAGATGCCGCACTCTACGTGAAAGACGACGAGGCACGCGAACTACTCCTGCCACTGGCCATCAACACCGTACAAGACGTGGAACGCCTTGCCATTCTCGGCGAAAACATCGTGCTTTTGGCCAAACCCAATGCCGCAAGCGACATCGCCGATGAGGCACTGAAACTTGCCCACACACCATCTCCTGCAAAATGAAACCCACAGCCATATACTTTATAGGGGCAGGCGGCATAGGAATGAGTGCCTTGGTACGCTATTTCTTGTCGCACGGACTCACCGTGGCGGGCTACGACCGCACTGAAACGCCCCTCACACGCGAACTCGCACACGAAGGCGCACGCATACACTATGAAGACAACCCCGCCTTAATCCCCGAAGCGTGTCGGACAAAGGACACCACACTCGTTGTCTATACCCCCGCCATACCAGCCGACCATAGCGAGAAAGCATGGTTCATCAACCACGGCTTCACACTCCTCAAACGCGCCGAGGTACTCGGACGGCTGACAAGAGAAATGAAAGGCCTCTGCGTAGCAGGCACCCATGGAAAGACCACCACAAGTGCTATGGTTGCCCACCTACTCCACGAGAGCCACATAGGATGCAACGCCTTCCTCGGCGGAATCACAAAAAACTACGGCACAAACTATCTGCTCGATAAAGCCTCGCCCTATGTGGTCATAGAAGCTGATGAGTTCGACCGCTCTTTTCATCATCTGCGTCCCTATGCCACTGTTGTCACCAGCACAGATGCCGACCACCTCGACATATACGGCACCGAGCAAGCCTATCTGGAAAGTTTCAGCCACTACACATCGCTCGTACAGCCTGGCGGAACACTCATCCTACATACAGGGCTGAAAATGCAAGCCGCCCCACAGATAGGCGTAACAACCCTCACCTACAGCCGCACACAGGGCGATTTCCATGCCGAACGCATACGCATCGGAGAGGGGCGCATACGCTTTGACTATAAATCACCCTTGGGCAACGTGGACGACGTAGAACTCGGCGTACCCGTAAGTATCAACATCGACAACGGCATAGCGGCAATGGCACTCGCACAAATCGCAGGTGCCACACCCGAGGAACTCCGACACGCTATGGCATCGTTCAGTGGCGTTGACCGCCGCTTCGACTTCAAAATCCGAAACGAACAACACGTACTCCTCTCCGACTACGCCCACCACCCACAAGAGATAGCCGCCAGCATACGCTCGCTAAAAGAAGTCTTTAATAACCGACGCATCACTGGCATATTTCAACCACATCTCTACACCCGTACACGCGACTTCTATCAAGACTTTGCACAGAGCCTATCACTGCTCGACGAGGTGATACTCACAGAAATCTATCCCGCACGCGAAAGACCCATCAACGGAGTTACCTCAGCCCTTATCTACGACCGTATAAAACCCGACGTAAAAAAACGCCTCGTCAGCAAAGCCGAACTGCCCGAAATCGTAAAGGCTGAAGACTTCGACGTGCTTGTGGTACTCGGTGCCGGCGATGTGGAGGACTATATGCCACGCTTCACCGAAATAATCAACGCCAAGAAAGCCTAACAACTCCGATGGACAATCCCAAACCCCGCAAAAACTGGCTCATCATAAGCCTGCAAATTATGCTCGTACTCGCAGCAAGCGGCTACTTGGTATTCGCACTCACCGAACTCGCCACCCGCCCCACCAGCGACGTATGCAAGCGTGTCGATGTAAGGATTATGGACAGCAGCAGCGCAGGCTTTATCACACGCGAAGAAATAGAAAACATCCTAAACAAAGAGAAAATAACACTCATTGGCCAACCGATGGAGCAAATCAATAGCGAGCAAGTGCAAAAAACACTCCTAAAAAACGCTTTCATACGTGAGGCCACGTGCTACAAATCACCCAACGGCTGTTTCAACATCCTTATAGCACAGCGCCTACCTCTGTTGCGCGTTATGGCCGACAACGGCGACGACTACTACATCGATGCCCTCGGCAAACCGATGGGACCTATGGGCTACAGCGCAGACCTCATCGTCGCCACAGGAAGCATCAGCCGCAACTACGCTAAGAACAAACTTCTCCTTCTCGGTCTCTTCCTTCGCGACAACGAATTCTGGAACGACCAAATAGAGCAAGCCTATGTCAGAACCGATGGAAGCGTGGACCTCGTGCCGCGCGTCGGCAGCGGGCTTATTCACCTCGGAAACCTTAGCGAAATCGACATAAAGTTTCGTAACCTGCAAGCCCTCTACGAAAAAGTAATGCCTACCATAGGCTGGAACAAATATGCCGAAATCAATGTGGAACACACTGGACAAATCATTTGCAAAAGGAATAAAAAAGAATAACAAACTATGGCAACACACGACAGATTTATCGTAGCGGTAGAACTCGGCTCCTCTAAAGTCAGCGCCGTAGCGGGCGACAAAGACCCCGACGGGGCAGTGCGTATCCTCGCATTTGCTCAAGAGCCCAGCGAAACGTTTATTCGCAAAGGACGCATCTACAACATCGACAAGTTTAGCCTCTGCCTCACACGCCTGAAGGAAAAACTCGAAAAAGGCGTAGGAATGAGCGTGGCAAAAGCCTATGTGGGCATCGGAGGAATGGGTATGCACACTACACTGAGCAGCATTTCCAAACAGTATCCCGAACGCGTGAAAGTGACAGAGCAGATGATTGATATGCTGCAAGAAGAAAACAACTCCTCACAGCCCGCCGATTGCGACATCATTGGCGTAGTGCCGCAGGAATACAAGCTCGACGCTCACCGCACCGATGACCCCGTAGGCATCCTTACACAACGTGTCACAGGAAACTACCTGAACATCGTGGCCTCGGCGGGAACAAAACAACAAATCATAGACAACTTCGCTGGGTGTAGGATAGAAGTCGTTGACCTCCCCGTCACATTTCTCTCGCTGGCCGAAGGTATGCTCGGAGATCGGCAACGCCAAAGTGGATGTGTGTTTGTAGATATGGGTGCAGGCACCACCAGCGTGGCGATATTCAAGAGCGGGCTGCTGCGCCACCTTGCCGTCATCCCCTTAGGCGGCGACAACATCACAACAGACATCGCCACCGCCTACCAAGTGGACGAAGCCGAGGCCGAAGAGATAAAACTGAAATACAACTTCGGTATGGAGTTTATTGACGAAGAAGACCGAGAAACGTTCTCTACCTCCGACGGAAGAGAATATCCGCTCAACGACCTCAAAAAACTCGTCAGCGCACGTCTGGAAGAAATCATTCTCAACGTCAAATACCAGATAGACCTCTCGCAATACAAACTCTCACAACTTATGAGCGGCATTGTACTCACCGGAGGTGTTGCCAAGACAAGCGGTATTGACAGCGCATATAAATTAGTTACCGACGACAGACAAATACCCGTACAAGTATCGCGCGGACTCAAACTCACGTTCCGTACCAACAAACACGAGTTCAATAAAGACGGCTCGTTCGACAGTGCTATTTCACTTATAGAAAAAGGCGGAGAGAACTGCTGTGGCGGACCTATCGGACAAACCGTTAATATCTTTGAGGCAAACGCGGAAGTATCTAACGCCCAAGTGTCTGAAGCCCCCGCCACCCCACCCACTACAAACGAAGCCCCCGCCACAACCGAGGGACGTATCAGCGGAGGAAGCATCGACACCACACCGTCCGAAGAAACAGAGAAAACAGAAAAACCAGCAAAGTCTAAAATCAAAAACCTAAAAAACCGCTTCGGACGACTGGCCGGCGGAGCCTCAAAGTTCTTCAACAAATTAGTGTCTGAAGAAGAATAAAGACACTTCCGTGTATTACTAAACTTGACAAGAGAAAAGCAACCATTAACTTCTATCTATTCATCCTTACTTATGAAAGCCATAAAAGAAGACCACGATATGCTACCGCTGAGCGAAAATGTCTCCTCGCCCAGTATCATAAAAGTTATCGGCGTAGGCGGTGGCGGCGGCAACGCCGTAAACCACATGTATCGCGAGGGTATTCACGACGTAAACTTTGCCGTGTGCAACACCGACGCAAAAGCCCTGGCCGATAGCCCCGTACCTTTCCGCCTACAACTCGGACAAGCCGGCCTCGGAGCAGGCAACAAACCCGAGCGCGCCGCACAAGCCGCAGAAGAAAGCATTGAAGACATTCGCAAAATGCTCTCCGACGGCACAAAAATGGTATTTATCACCGCAGGAATGGGCGGCGGCACGGGTACTGGGGCTGCGCCTATCATCGCGCGAGAAGCAAAAGCCCTCGGAATACTTACCGTGAGCATCGTCACCATACCTTTCCTGTGGGAAGGCAATAATAAAATAGACCAAGCACTTGATGGCGTGGAGAAAATAGCACGCTATGTTGATGCACTCTTGGTTATCAACAACGAACGTTTGCGTGAGGTATATAGCGAACTTTCTGTACCCACCGCTTTCAAACGTGCAGACGACACGCTTTGCAACGCTGCACGAAGCATAGCCGAGATTATCACTATGCACGGCATTATCAACCTTGACTTCCAGGATGTCTGCACCGTGCTAAAGGACGGCGGAGTGGCCATAATGTCCTACGGATACGGAGAAGGCACCAACCGAGTGAGCAATGCTATTGATAAAGCATTACATAGCCCGTTGCTCAACCACAACGACGTGTTTAAATCAAAGAAAATACTGCTCTCCATCTCTTTCTGCGCCGAGAAAGACGGCGACACTCTGATGATGGAAGAAATGAATGAGGTGAACGACTTTATGACCCGCTTCCAGGAAGAAGATGTAGAGACCAAGTGGGGGCTTGCCACCGACCCATCGCTCGGCAAACAGGTGAAAGTCACCATTTTGGCTACGGGTTTCGATACAGGCATCGTACCTGGCATTTCTGAGAAGCAGAAACGCCGTGCCGCCGAGAGCCAACAACTCTCCGAACAGAAATCAGAGGAAAACAAAATCCGACGCGGCGACTACTACAACACCACCACGCAAGGACCCGCCCCCGTGCGTTCGCGCTTTATCTTTAAGTTCGACCCCGCCAACTTAGGTAATGAAGAAGTGGTGAGCCTCGTAGAAAGTACACCAACCTATAAGCGCACGAAAGAACAACTGGCAGAAATCAACGAAAAGGCTGCTGAGGGGCGCACACCGTCCTTTGAACTTGAAGCACCTACTGCCGAAACGGAACAAACTACAGCAAGCCTCTTTCCATAACTGAACGGTAAGCAACATGCGCGCCATTCCCAAAATCCCACTATTGGCAAAAATCGTCGTGGCCATACTGCTCGGTATAGCCACGGCAAATGTCATTCCTCTTTGGGCGGTACAACTTTCTGCAACGTTCAACGGACTCTTTAGTCAGTTCCTGCAATTTCTTATTCCGCTAATTATCGTCGGCCTCGTCGCACCTGCCATTGCCGACATAGGACAAAGTGCTGGCAAATTACTCCTTATAACCACACTCATAGCCTACACCGACACGATTTGTGCAGGGCTGCTTTCGTTTGCCACAGCCTCCATCTTCTTTCCTCACTTTATCTCGGAGAATGTACAAACGGCACTAACAGAGGAAAGCCTCTCGGTAAGTCCTTTCTTTGAGATACAGATACCGCCACTATTAGACGTGATGACAGCATTAGTTCTCGCCTTTCTACTGGGTTTGGGGATTGCTAATCTTGGAAAGAAAGCCCTAAAAACCGTAGCCGAAGAATTCAAGGATATTATTGCTGGCACAATAGAAGTTGTCGTTATTCCGCTCCTTCCACTATATATCTTCGGCATCTTTCTCACAATGGCTCACACGGGACAGGCATGGCGTGTGCTTTCTGTCTTTTTCTCCGTTATTTGCATCATATTCCTGTTGCACATTCTCCTGCTCTTGGCACAATACGTTGTGACAGGCTTCATCGTGCAGCGCAATCCTTTTGTATTGCTTTGGAATATGTTGCCCGCTTATTTTACAGCGTTGGGTACTTCTTCTTCGGCGGCAACGATACCCGTCACATTGAAACAAACAGAAAAGAACGGCGTAAACCCGGGCATTGCAGGGTTTACCATTCCTTTATGTGCCACAATCCACCTAAGCGGGAGTGCCTTAAAAATTACCGCCTGTGCCGTAGCACTAATGCTTATGCAGGGCTATGACTTTACCGCGCAACAGTTTCTCGGCTTTATCCTTATGCTGGGTGTCATTATGGTGGCTGCACCCGGCGTTCCTGGCGGAGCAATAATGGCAGCACTCGGCATCCTAAGCAGTATGCTCGGCTTCAGCCAAGACGACTGCGCCTTAATGATTGCCCTATACATCACTATGGATAGTTTTGGCACGGCCTGCAACGTGACGGGCGATGGTGCTATCGCACTCGTGGTAAATAAAATTGCTAAATCGAAAAAAACTGAAGAGTCTTAGCCTTGCATTGTCTATCAAGCAACCTCCCACAAAAAGGCTCTAACCCCCAGTTTCAGACTCCGATGCTGTAACGACAATCTTCTCTATCCTTGCACCGTCCATTTCTACGACGCGAAGGTTAAGACCGTTCCACAGGATTTGTTCTCCATTATCGGGGACGTGTTCTAAAAGCGTAAGCATCAAACCTCCCATAGTGGTATAGGAAGGTTTGTAGTAGTCTTCCTTGCCAAAATATGCCAGGAAATCGTACACGGCACAACGTCCTCTTACCACCCAGCTCTTCCCATCCTGACGGGCAAAAATATCGGGTACCTGCCCGTCGTCGTCAATGCTTCCCACAAGGCCTTCCAGTATATCTTTTAATGCTAAGAGGCCACACACCTCGCCAAACTCGTCAATAACCATCGCGCAGTTTTTATGATCCTTTTTCAACAACGCGAGGGCTTTATATACCGACATACTCTCAGTGAGATAAATGGGTTCCTGTGTCACACTCATCAAGTCAAAACTTTCGTTACTGCCCACGATGTTTACCAAGTCTTTGAGAGAAACAATCCCAAGCGTATCTTGCAACGTGCCACCTCGCACCACAGGATAGTTGGCAAAGGCATTCTCTGAAAGCACCACCTGCGCCTGAGCGCGGGTCATCGCAATATCGAGGAACACCAACTCGCTGCGGTGTGTCATCAACGCTCCTACGTTTTGGTCGGCCAAATAAAGCGCACGCTCCATAATGTCCTGTTCCGTTTCGCTCAGCTCTCCGCTACGCGTACCTTCTTCTATTACCGATTTTACCTCGGCCTCGGTCACGTGGGTGTCCTCGGCCTTGAGGCGGCAAAGTTGAATAAGCAACTCAGTATTTTTAGAAAACAACCACACCACAGGCCCCATCAACGTGGCTAAGAAAAGCATAAAAGGCGCAATGGCTCGGCTAAGCCGATCGGCCAAATCTAAACCAATGCGTTTCGGGAAGAGTTCACCCAACTCCACTTGCAGATAGGTAGCTACCACAACAATTATCGTCTTCGACAAGAGCGGGGCTACGGAAGAGGCTACACCATGTACCTCCAACCAACTGGCAAAGCCTGCCGCCAGAGCCTCGCCGCTGTAAATACCCGTGAGGATAGTCACCACCGTAATGCCTATTTGGCAGGTAGAGAGGTATTTGTCGGGGTCGGCCTGCAGGTCAAGCACCGCTTTGGCGCGACGGCTGCCTTGTTGCGCCTCGCTCTGAAGTTTGGTGCGGCGTGCACTTATCAAGGCAACCTCGGCTAAGCAAAAGAAACCATTGATAGAAACTAAAATCAGTATGACAATAAGGTTGGCCATCGGTATTCAGCAAGCAAAAGTAGTGCTTATTCCAAAAACAAACGCTACTTTTGCGCGGGATATAACTATAGGTGGGTTCTATTAATTCGCTTTGTCAGATTTCTGAGCTATTTTTGCTTTCTGTCTGTTGAAGAGTGAGTGTAGCGGGCTACACGAACGATGAAACTTACAGCAGGAAGCAAAAAGAGCCATAAAGATGACAAAGATTAAAGCCCCATCTATGTCAAACTTAACCGTGGAAATGAATAGAACCCACCTATAAAACTTTTCTTATTATGACTTTTACACAGCAAGCGTGGCCGGTTTTTGAAAAGGCTATCGCCGATTATCATCTCACCGACAATGTTGATGCTCCACAGCCCACTCCTTTTGCCGAAGGCACGCTTGAAGCACTGCTCTATCAGAAATGCTGGATAGACACCGTTCAATGGCATTTTGAAGACCTTATTCGCGACCCACAGATAGACCCGGCGGAAGCCTTGACGCTGAAACGGCGTATTGACAAGAGCAACCAAGACCGCACCGACCTCGTTGAACAAATTGATGAGTATTTCCTTTCAAAAATTGCCACAGAGCCCGAACCCAATGCGCTCATCAACACAGAGACACCTGCTTGGGCTGTCGACCGGTTGAGTATCTTAGCACTTAAGATATACCACATGAAAGAGCAAGCCGAACGTGTTGATGCCGAAGCCCTGCACCGCGAAAAATGTGCCGCCAAACTCCGTGTATTGCTTATCCAACGAGAGGATCTTATGAGTGCTCTTGACACACTGCTTGACGACATCGCCTCGGGAAAGAAACAGATGCGTCTGTACAAACAAATGAAAATGTACAACGACCCCAGCACCAACCCCGTACTCTACTCAAAAAACAACAACCAATAACCTTTGCCGCGATTAGGTTTATCTATTAAAGGCTCACCTTAGGCTCTAAGTTTATGTCAACGGCTATTCTTCGTTTCTCTGCACTTGGCGATGTGGCTATGACAGTACCCGTTATATCAAGCGCGGCTCACCATAATCCCACAGAGAGGTTCGTGGTTGTTACGCGCAAGAGTTTCTGTGCGCTCTACGAAGAATTGAACCCTAACGTAAACATCCTGCCCGCCGACCTAAAAGGAAATCATAAAGGTATCATAGGTTTATGGCGTTTAGCACGCACGCTGAAAAAGCAATACAATGTAGATAAAGTGGCCGACCTTCACAACGTGTTGCGCACCAAGGTACTCCGCTTCTTCCTTAACTTAATGGGTTGCCAAACGGCACACATACACAAAGGGCGAAGAGAAAAACGAAGACTCGTTAAACGTGGGTGGAAAAAGTCTGTACCATTAACCAAACAAACAAAACGTTACGCCGAGGTATTTAAGGAACTCTCGTTCGCTTGTCCCGAAGATTTTTCTGTGCAAACTTATCCAGCCCCAAAACTTCTGCCAAAGCTGCATAGAGAAAGCCTGAAAATTGGCGTTGCACCGGCTTCGGCTCATAGTTGTAAGACCTACCCACAAGATAAGCTGCGGAAAGTACTCGTATCTCTTCTTGAAAACAAAGAGGCTACACTCTTCTTCTTTGGAAAAGAACACGATGTAAAAAAGGCTGCGACGGAACTTTCTAAGTCCTTTCCCGATCGTGTATTCTTAGCCTCATCTATTGCGAAAGATTTACGCGAGGAACTCGGGCTGATGCAGCAGTTAGACGCTATGCTCTCAATGGACAGCGCGAATATGCACTTAGCCGCGCTAACCGGGCTGCGCGTCATAAGTATCTGGGGAGCCACACACCCCTATGCGGGTTTCTTAGCCTATGGTGCCAAAGCCTCCGATTGTATTCAGTCGCCACGAGCGTGCCGACCGTGTACCATATACGGCGCACATCCACGTTGCAAAGCTCCTTTTCCTTGTTTGGAAGATATTAAAGAAGAACACATCTACCAATCTTTGCTGAAATAACCTGTTGAGATGAGCAAGCGTATATATATTATGGTGTGGCTTCTTGCTACCGCATTGGCAACCTATGCTCAGTACACGGATACCATCCGTGCCGTACGCTACACGCATCTCTTTGGGTTTGGCAGCGTAAATCTTTTAGACACCTATCTTTCTCCTTTGGAATATAAAGGACAGCATTTTTCTACCCTCCACACCACCTATCGCACCTTGCGCCCTGGAAGCCGTTGGACGCTCTCGTCGCGCTATGGTGGCGACGTGGCACAGGCCACCTCACCCACCGACGATGGCAAATACTGGGACGCGAATTTCTATGCCGCCGCCGCACTGCGAAGGAAGATGAAGCACAAGAGAGGCTCTGCACTTAACATAGAAGGCGGCTTTATGGGCGAAACTTTTCTCGGAGGCACCTATAGCACACGCGGAGGAAACAACCCCGCACAAGGGCGTCTCGGCGCACAAATAGGACTCAGCGGCGAGGCATCTTATACGTTCTATCTGTGGCACAAGCCCTGGCGCGCAGTGGCGGCACTCGATGTACCACTACTTGGTGTCTGTTTCTCGCCACGCTACGGACAAAGTTACTACGAAATCTTTGAGCTTCGCCAAGACGACCACAACATCCGTTGTACTTACCTCGGCAATGCACCCTCCGCACTCTTTACGGCTATGATAGAAATACCTCTTGGCAAGACTGCCCTTGCCGTAGGTTATCAAGCAGATGTGCGACAAAGCCACCTTTCATACCTTAAACGCCATAGTTGGCAAAACCGCTTTGTCATAGGATGGACAAGACGAATACACATCCTACCGTAAGTCTTGAAGCAGTGAAAACCTATAAGCGTGCAAGTATAGCAAAAAAGGCACAGCCCTGCTCTGAAGGGCTTTTACACGACTTCCGAACCTTGAAATCCTAAACGTACCGCAATCTTTATTCTTTTATTAGGACACGCCAACCATTTCCGACAAACTCCTATAAAACGCTTACCTTTACTATATGCCCCACAAGGAAAAAAAATCAAAGTGTTTCGCATACGTGCTGATGCTTTGTTGTGCGCTCTGCGCCACTGCTTGCATCACAGAGGACGTCCCCGACAATACACGCCGTGGAAACTTTGAAGAGTTATGGAAAGCCGTTGACCAACACTATTGCTTCTTTGACTATAAGGCACAAGAAATTGGTGTGGATTGGAACGAAGTGTACAACCGCTATGCCCCGGCTATTTCTGAGGAAATGACCAACGAACAACTCTTTGAAGTACTCGGCAATATGCTTCGGGAATTACGCGATGGACACGTCAACCTCTATGCCGCACACGACATAGCGCGTTACGGTGCTTGGTATGACGATTTTCCCACCAATTTTTCTGACTCCCTCCTGCGCATCTATCTGGGACGTGCCGAGGACTATCGCATAGCCTCCACGATGCGTTATCGTGTACTTGACGGCAACATTGGCTACCTGCGCGTGCCAACGTTTGAAAGTAGTTTTGGTAGTGGAAACATCGGCGAAGTGATGCGCTATCTGGCCTCTTGCAACGGACTTATCGTTGACGTGCGCAGCAACGGTGGCGGACTGCTCACTGCAGCGACGGACTTGGCGGGAATCTTCGTGGACGAAACCACTACCGGAGGATATATCTGCCACAAGACAGGGCCAGGCCACAACGACTTCTCTACACCGCAGCCTATGGATATTGAGCCTTTTAGCGGACTACGCTGGCAAAAAAAGGCCGTGATTCTCACGAATCGCCGCACCTATAGTGCCGCGAATGCGTTCGTGATGTTCTGCAAGGGACTGACAGGTGTCACTATCTTAGGCGACCGCACAGGCGGGGGAGCAGGACTGCCGCTCAACTCCGAACTGCCCAACGGATGGCTGTTGAGACTATCGGCATGCCCTATGTACGACAGAGAGATGACGCTTACTGAACAAGGCATAGATCCCGATGTACACGTTGACATCACGTCCGAAGACTACCAAAACGGGAAAGACACTATGATAGAGCGAGCCCGACAATTGCTTACTGATAAATAACAAACAACTATACCTTATGGATACCGACAACAAAAAAACTAAGAAAGCCGAGCTGCGTAAACATATACGCCGACTCGGTGTGCAAGTAGTGCTTTTTATTCTACTCGTGGCAGTAGCCGTAGCCCTCTATGTGCTAACACGTTCATAAAAAAGCTATCAGCAATGAACCGTAAACTCGTCACCGTGCTACTCTTGTTGCTTGCTGCCTGCACTCAAACCTTTGCCCAACGTCAGGCAGTAGACTACGTAAACCCTTTTATCGGCACAAGTAACTTCGGCACATGCCATCCTGGTGCTGTCGTGCCGCACGGCTTAATGAGTGTCTCACCGTTCAACGTCATGGGTAGCGACCTCAACCGTTGGGATAAGGACAAACGATGGTGGAGCACGCCCTATAGTGCCGACAATGTGTATCTCACAGGTTTCTCACACGTCAACCTCAGTGGCGTGGGCTGTCCCGACTTGGGTTCTTTGCTCCTTATGGCTACAACGGGCGACCTACAAGTGGACTATCACGACTATGGCACAGAAACAGAAGCCGATAGTGCTTCGCCTGGATATTATGCCACAACACTCAAACAATATGGTATCCGTGCAGAGTTTACTGCCACGCAACGCACTTCACGCGCTCGTTTCACCTTTCCTAAAGGGCATGGCAATATTCTCCTAAACCTTGGCGAAGGACTTACCAACGAGAGCGGAGCAATGGTGCGCCGTGTGAGTGAGACAGAGATTGAAGGCTGTAAACTATTTGGTAACTTCTGTTACATCAAGCCCGATGGTGTCTTTCCTATTTATTTTGTGATGCGTGTCAACCGCAAACCTAACGACAGTGGCTATTGGAAGAAGCAACGCCCGATGGAGGCTGAAGCAGCATGGGACAGCACGCCAGGCACATACAAGATATATCGTCGCTTTGCCAAAGAACTTGCGGGTGACGACATCGGCTTCTTCTTCTCTTATGACACAGAAGAAAACGAACAGATAGAAGTGCAGATAAGTATCTCACTGGTAAGCATAGAGGGTGCCCGACAAAACCTTGAAGAGCAAACAGGAAAATCTTTCGCTTCGTTGTGTCAAAAAGCACGCCAAACATGGCAAGATGATCTCTCGCGCATTGAAGTAGAAGGAGGTAGCGAGGAACAACGCATCGTATTCTACACCGCGCTCTACCACTTACTGATACACCCGAGTATGATGCAAGATATTGATGGACGCTATCCCGCTATGGAATCGCAAGAGATACGCACGACACAAGGCAATCATTATACTATTTTCTCGCTATGGGATACCTATCGTAACACCCATCCTCTACTGTGTTTGCTTTTCCCACAACGACAGATGGAAATGGTGCGATCGCTCATTGAGAAGTACGACACATGGGGCTGGATGCCTAAATGGGAACTATGTGGACGCGAAACAGGAACAATGGATGGCGACCCTGCAACCATCATGATTGCTGACACCTACCTAAGAGGACTACGCGACTTCGACATAGAGCGAGCGTACGAAGGGTGTCGCAAATCGGCAATGACGGATGGCGCACACAATTTCCTTCGTCCTGATAATGACACCTATCAACGACTGGGCTATCTGCCGATAGAAAGCGATGAGAGTTTTGCTGTCAGCACTGCATTAGAATACTATGTAGCCGACTATGCCTTAGCACGTATGGCAGAAGAGTTAGGACATGATGCTGATGCAGAAAAGCTCTTTGAACAAGCCGAAGGGTGGCGTAACTATTTTGATCCTGAAACCAATATGTTGCGACCCCGCACTACCGATGGCACATTCCTTACTCCTTTCAATCCCCTTGCTGGTCAAAACTTTGAAGCAAACCCTGGATTTCACGAGGGCTGTGCTTGGAACTATGCTTTCTGTATTCCTTTCAACCTTGAAGGGCTTGCCGAAGCGATGGGGGGTAACAAAAACTTTGTGGGACGCCTGTGGCATTGTTTTGAGGCCAACCTCTACGATCCTGCTAATGAACCCGATATTGCTTATCCCTATTTCTTCACACATTTTGCAGGAGAGGAATGGCGCACACAAGAACTCACACAACAGCTGTTGGCCAAACATTTTAGAAACAGCGTGGACGGCTTACCTGGCAACGAAGATACTGGTGCTATGTCGGCATGGGCCATTTACAGCATGATAGGGCTTTATCCTGACTGCCCAGCAGATGCTTCTTACTCCCTCACCACACCTGTCTTTGACCGTGTCACCATACACCTCGACACACAGTATTATCCCAAATCCCAACTCGTCATTGAGAAAAACGGTAGCGGTATGTATATACGTAGCGCACGCCTCGGCGGGAAAGTATTGCGCACAATGCGCGTCAGCCATTCCGACCTCGTCAGTGCAGGCTCTCTCTCTCTCCTGATGAAAGCAAAGCACTGATTTACCATACCAGTTAGAAGTGGGTTCTATTAATTCGCTCTGTCAGATTTCTGAGCTATTTTTGCTTTCTGTCTGTCAGTTGAAGAGTGAGCGTAGCGGGCTACACGACCGATGAAACTTACAGACGGAAGCAAAAAGAGCCATAAAGAGGACAAAAGGTTAAAGCCCCATCTAAGTCAAACTAAACTGTGGAAGTGAATAGAACCCACCTATACTATATATAGCCTTTTTTTCGCTGCCAGCAAACAAAATCATCGTTATTTGTTTGCTGGCAGCAAACAAATAAATACCTTTGCCATCGCCTGCGGGAGAAATCCGCAGGACAAGAAGGCGTTTTTGCTTCTTTCCTTTATAAGAAATCTGGAAAATTTCATTAGGAGAAGGATTAGCAAACAACGACCGACCTGTTTGTATATACCCATCCATACACCCTACATCGTCGGGAGGTATCGGTATCAGCGTATATGCTTCAGCGTAGGTTTTTGTTCCCCGTTCATTTCTCCAAAGGTATTCCAGAACCTCTTATAAAGTGAACCCAAAACAAGTCCTGCGCTTTTTTATAACCCTTAAACACTTATCGCCCACATTCGGGGACTTGGCGGGCTGCGATAATTCACTATGAAACAGCGATTACTTCTTACAATCACTGCCACCCTCCTCGCCCTCGCTTCGTGGGCGGCCGGCACAAACATTAACGGCATCTATTATGTTCTGGACAGCAGCACCAAGACTGCCAGCGTGACATCTACTCCATACACAAGTTCATACAGAGACAGATACAGCGGCAGCATAACCATTCCCTCGTTTGTTACTTACGGCAGTTCGACATACGTCGTAAAAAGCATCGGAGGCTCAGCGTTCAGCAGTTGCACCGGACTGACGAGAATCACCATCCCCAACTCCGTGACAAGCATCGAAAGCAGTGCGTTCTATAACTGTACTGGACTAACGAGCATCACCATCCCCAACTCCGTAACAAGCATCGGAAATTGGGCGTTCAGAGACTGCACTGGAATGACGAGCATCAAAGTAGATGCAGGCAATACGGTTTATGACTCAAGAGGAGATTGTAATGCCATAATTGAAACCGAAAGCAATACGTTGGTTGCAGGATGCAAAAACACTACCATTCCCAACTCCGTGACAAGCATCGAAAGCAGTGCGTTCTATAACTGTACTGGACTAACGAGCATCACCATCCCCAACTCCGTAACAAGCATCGGAAATTGGGCGTTCAGAGACTGCACTGGAATGACGAGCATCAAAGTAGATGCAGGCAATACGGTTTATGACTCAAGAGGAGATTGTAATGCCATAATTGAAACCGAAAGCAATACGTTGGTTGCAGGATGCAAAAACACTACCATTCCCAACTCCGTGACAAGCATCGAAAGCAGTGCGTTCTATAACTGTACTGGACTAACGAGCATAACCATCCCCAACTCCGTGACAAGCATCGGAGGCTATGCGTTCTACGGCACGGCATGGTATAATAATCAGACAGACGGCATGGTTTATGCAGGGAAAGTTGCATATCGCTATAAAGGAACTATGCCTGCTAATACAAACATTGTATTAAAAGAAGGTACTACAGAAATCGCTTCTTCGGCGTTCTACGAATGCAGCGGACTGACAAGCATCACCATTCCTAACTCCGTGACAAGCATCGGAGGCCATGCGTTCTATAACTGTACTGGACTGACGAGCATAACCATTCCTAACTCCGTGACAAGCATCGGAGGCGATGCGTTCTACGGCACGGCATGGTATAATAATCAGACAGACGGCATGGTTTATGCAGGGAAAGTTGCATATCGCTATAAAGGAACTATGCCTGCTAATACAAACATTGTATTAAAAGAAGGTACTACAGAAATCGCTTCTTCGGCGTTCTACGAATGCAGCGGACTGACAAGCATCACCATTCCTAACTCCGTGACAAGCATTGGAAGCTATGCGTTCAGGAAATGCAGCGGACTAACGAGCATCACTATCCCTAACTCCTTGACAAGTATCGGAGAAGGTGTGTTCATAAGCTGCACTGGTCTGACGAGCATCACCATCCCAAACTCCGTGACAAGCATCGGAAGCAGTGCGTTCCAAGGTTGCAGCGGACTGACGAGCATCACCATTCCCAACTCCGTGACAAGCATCGGAAACAGTGCGTTCCAAGGTTGCAGCGGACTGACGAGCATCACCATTCCCAACTCCGTGACAAGCATCGGAGGCGATGCGTTCATAAGCTGCACTGGTCTGACGAGAATAAAGGTAGATGCAGGCAATACTGTCTATGACTCAAGAGGAGATTGTAATGCCATAATTGAAACCGAAAGTAATACGTTGATTACGGGATGCAAAAACACTACCATCCCCAACTCCGTAACAAGCATCGGAAATTGGGCGTTCAGAAACTGCACTGGAATGACGAGCATCACCATACCTAACTCCGTGACAAGCATTGGAGCCTATGCGTTCAGCGGCTGCAGCGGACTAACGAGCATCACCATACCTAACTCCGTGAAAAGAATCGGAAGCGATGCATTCAGCGGCTATACCTGGTCTACAAAATTCTATGTAAACAAGGGAAGTGTGGCTCTACTGCACTTATGGAGCAGTGGATATTCTTCAAATATCTATGAGGTCGATACAGAAACGTTGATAGTTAAACCCACCCTTGGGAGAATATCAGCCACACAAACTACGGTAAAATTCCGTATCAACAACTATGATGATGTTTACGGATATTCCATAGGCTGTAACTATAAGACGGGGACGACTACATACATTAATATCTTTGAAAATGAGGAAGAGTTTTGCACTCTGACAGGCTTGCGCCCAGATTGTACGGGTACCGCTACATTAAAAGTCTTTATAGCCGATGGCTATAGTATAGATATTGCCACAGAGAACTTTACCACCAGCAAGATAACTCCCACAGTAAACATAATTGCCAGTACGGGGAGTTCGCTCACCGTGGGAGGATCATATCTGAGAGGGGATGCCACGATTGCATTCAGGAAATTAACTTTTAATGGGCAAACCGTGAACAACGACACTATCTTTGCCAACGGACTGATACCGTTTACTCCTTACGACGTGTCTTACACCATCTATGTGGGAGAGAGTCTCTATTCCTCCTATACCTATACGGGTACGGTGATGGTCACTGACTTTATTCTGGACACGCAGCAGCCCAAAGTCATCAACGCGGGTAATGTCATTGTTTCAGCTGAGACAAACATTGATGAGGCCGAGACCAGCGTGGGATTTGAGTGGCGGCGCACTGACTGGCCAGACGAGATAGCCTCCAACACCGCACAGGCAGTACTCTACGAGGGACGCATCGAGGGCTACGTGCGCAATCTCTATACGGGAGCGTTCTGGAAATACAGGGCTTATTACGAATCTGCCGACGGCATACGCACTTGCGGCGAGTGGGTAGGCATAGACCCCACGAATACAAGCTACTTCGAACCCACCGTACACACCTACGACCGCTTCACGGTTACAGACAACACTGCCAGCGTAAAAGGCTACGCTATGCGCGGCACGGATGCAGTAACAGCACAAGGCTTCAAGTACTGGAAGACGTCAAGCAGCACGCGCACCCTTATGGACGTGGACGTACCCGATGATGCGATGACCATTAAGGCAAGCGGACAGATAATGACCGCCACGCTTACTGGTCTTGACTTCAACAGCAGCTACACCTGCGTGGCCTTCGTCACCACCAGCGAAGGTGAGACATTCTACGGTGAGCCGCAGACGTTCCGCACGGGCGAAGACGTGACGGGAATAGGACAGATTAAACTTCAAGGAAACTCGGAAAGACTACCAGAAATTGTTGGCTACTACAACCTGCAAGGCCAGCGCATCGGCAAGCCACAAAGCGGCATTGTCATCGTCCGCTACAGCGACGGCACAAGCCGCAAACTGCTGGTGAAGTAAGCGGAAGAAACTATCTCTATATAATAGGAATATAACGACCCGCCCTGCTGCGTGATGGTGCAGCAGGGCGGTTTTCTTGTGTCAGTAAAGGGATGTACTTGTGCGTTAAGCCAGAGGAGAAAAACGATACTTTCTTCAAATTTGGCGTATCGCTCAAATTGCAGGGTGATTTTGAGTAGTAGGTAGTTAATACTGCAATTTTGCATTGACAAGCAAAAGTCCTTTGAACACAAATGCTTTAATCCTTTAAGCAGCCTATGGGGATGACATATACTCCATCTGCCCTTTGATAAGCATACTGTCCAACACCGATGATAACTGCCATAAATGATGGTGCTGGCATCTTATCTGTATCTATATTCCCTGCAAGTTCTATCATATTGGTTGCGCCAGCATTGATATAATCTTCTCCTCCAAGTTTCACTTCAAACAGAGCGTAGCTACCATTTCTTCTTTGAAGAACTGTATCACATTCAAGGCCTTTGCTATCTCTGTAATGATAAAGTTGGCCATCCAAAGCTTCTGCATACACACGCAGGTCTCGCACGGCCATATCCTCAAAGAAAAGTCCAAACGTATCTAAGTCGTTAATCAGATTTTTCGGACCAAGCCCCAATGCGGCAGTCCCAATGCTCGGATCCACAAAATGGCGTGTGTCGCTTGTCCTAATGGCGGCCTTGCTTCGCAGATTAGGATTCCATGCGGCGAGATCCTCGATAACAAACAACTTCTTCAAGGCTTTGATATAGTCTGCTACAGTGTCTTCATCTAACGTGCTTGCATCGTTGGCAAGCATATCTTTACGAATGGTGGCGTATGAGACCTGTTGGGAAATATTCCTTGCATAAGAACGCAGTAGCAACCTTGCCCGTTCAGGACTTCTTTTTACCTTATCCACGCGTTGTATGTCTCGCTTTATCACAGAGTCCACATAGTCGAAAGCCTGATCAAGGGCAACGTTCTTGGAAATCAATGTAGCCCATGGCCATCCACCTCGGCAGGTGAGGTAGGCAATGTCATCAACATTAAGATTACATTGTTGGACTTCTGGTGTTTTGCCATCGAACAAATCCTTTAGACTTACCGTACCCGACGATTCGCCCGATTCATACAAACTCATGGGACGCATCATAATATGTGCAAATCGTCCTGTACCACTATGAATTGTCTCATCGGCATCAGGAAGTACCGAAGACCCTGTAAGGATAAACTGTGAGGGTTCGCCTCGCTTATCAACCTCACTACGAATAGAATCCCATACGAGAGGTAATGCCTGCCATTCGTCAATCAAGCGAGGAGTCTTTCCTTCCAAAAGAGACTTGGGACTTATCTCTATCATTTGTGTGCTTTGTTTCAGCACAGATGCATCCCCCAGATCAAGCACACTTTTTGCCAGTTGTTTTGCCGTTGTTGTCTTACCACACCACTTCGGGCCTTCTATTAGAACGGCACCTTTTCCGAGAACCTTACGTTCAAGAAGTCTGTCTGCTATTCGTTGTTTATACTTTGCCATCATACTTATGTTTATGGCGCAAAGATTTAACTTTTACCGCAAGCCACCAAAGGATTTTGTGAAATTTCGGTGATTTAAGACGTTTTCATTCGGTTGTTTGTAGAAAGTCCACTCGGTTAATTGTGACAATTTCATTCGGCAAAACATAGAAAGGATTCTTGCAGTCTGTTGATGAAAAAGCGATGGCACAAGCCGCAAACGGCTCGTGAAATAAGCGGAAGACACTATCCCTATATAGGAATATAACGACCCGCCCTGCTGCGTGATGGTGCAGAATGGTGCTTTTTCCTGTATCAGCAAAGGGATGTGCAGAACTATCATACAGCACGGTGGGCGACTGTTGTGCAAAGGAGACGGCGATTATCGTTTGTTGCTCACGGTTTTTGCGTATTGCTCTTTGTTTCCTATCTTTGCAGCGAAACACTAAAGGTGGGTTCTATTAATTCGCTTTGTCAGCTTTCTGAGCTATTTTTGCTTTCAGTCGGTCAGTTGAAGAGTGAGTGTAGCGGGCTACACGACCGATGAATCTTACCGACTGAAGCAAAAAGAGCCATAAAGAGGACAAAAGGTTAAAGCCCCATCTATATCAAACTTAACCGTGGAACTTAATAGAACCACCTTAAAATACGGACTAAATGAAACGTCTTATCCTACCACTGCTCGCCGCGCTTTCCATAGTACTCTATGCCCAAGAACTCCGCGTAATCCCTTATCCCCAGTATATGCAAGCCGATGAGGGAATGTATGCACCTGAGGGTGGTGTGCAAACACTCTATACCGACTTGAAAGGCTCTGACCGCAAAGAACTATTAGACTATATCGCCACCACCTCACTCCCTCTGAAGGTAGTAAAAAAACAGAGCAAGGCACACGTGCGCCTGTTACTTGACGGGTTGGATCCCTCCTTCACCCAACCCGAAGCCTACCGTATTGAGATAACCCCACAGGGTGCCGACCTTTACGCTTGCGATGTGCGCGGCCTCTTCTATGGTTGGCAGACACTCCTCCAACTTGACGGACAGTCTCTGCCTGCAGGAACGGGCGAACACAGCCTGCCGTTAGTGAAGATTTTTGACCAGCCACGCCTGCAATGGCGCGGATGGCATATGGATGTGAGCCGGCATTTCTTTGATAAGGAATTTATCAAGAAACAACTCCGCATGATGGCGCGCTACAAAATAAACCGCTTTCACTGGCATCTCAATGATAATGAAGGGTGGCGTCTGCAGATACGACAGTATCCGCGCCTTACAGATAGCACGGCCTATCGTCCTCAACGACTGTGGGAAGACTGGGGAAACGCAGGACGTAGGTTTTGCTCCGCAAAAGCAGCAAATGCCTATGGCGGCTTCTTTACACAAAACGATATCAGAGATATTGTAGAATACGCTCGGAAACTACATATAGAAGTAGTGCCAGAGATTGATGTTCCTGGACATTCGCGTGCTATTACCGCAGCCTATCCCAACTTGTCGTGTACAGGACGTGCTTATGAAAACGATGTGCTCTGCTTGGGCAATGAAGAAACCTTTACGTTTGTCACGAATATACTCACGGAAGTGATAGAACTCTTCCCGTATGAATACCTTCATATCGGTGGCGATGAAGCCGACCGCAGCCACTGGGCGCGTTGCCCCAAGTGCCAGACGGTGATGCAACGTGAAGGATTGCACGAAGTGAGCGAGTTACAGAGTTGGTTTACCCGTCGTTTAGAGGACTGGCTCACGGCTCATGGTCGCAAGCTCTTGGGATGGGACGAGATTATGGAAGGAGGGCTCTCACCCCGTGCCACGGTGATGTCGTGGAGAGGCGTACAAAGTGGTATAGAAGCAGCCCGCGATGGACACGATGTAGTGATGGTGCCTTGGCAGTGCTATCTTGACAATGCGCAAGACGATCCCACGACAGAGCCTCGCGGAGTAGGAGGGTATGTACCGCTACGCACCACCTATGCATTCAACCCCGTACCCGACGCACTCAACGAAACCCAGTCCACACATATACTCGGACTACAAGGCAATGTGTGGACAGAGCGCATTGCCACAAATAGCCATGCCGAATATATGATTTATCCACGTATTTGTGCTATTGCCGAAAACGGGTGGACTTGGCCCGAAAACAAGTCATGGGAACGTTTCTACACCTTTGCGTTAGACGAAGTGGACTATTTACACGCTCAAGGGTACAACGCTTTCAACCTTGCGGCAGAAAAAGGAGACCGCGAGGAGGCACAAGGTATGATAGAGCATCTTGCTTTAGGACACACGCCTGTTTATACTCACCAACCGTCACCCAAATATCCCGCACACGGCGTAGGAACTCTTACCGACGGCGAACGAGGGAGTTACAATTACCAAGAAGGGCAGTGGCTCGGCTTTGAGAACGAAGACCTCGAAGCCACTATCGACCTTGACAGCCTGAGGGATCTCCACGAAATATATGCCGACTTTATGCAACGTGCAGACCAATGGATATGGCTACCCTCAGCCGTCATAATAAGTGCCAGCAACGATGGCGAGAACTGGCAAATACTCAGCAACGAGCCTTGGCAGGTTGATTACGACGACCCCACCATACGCTTTCAACGCTTTGGCTGGCAAGGCACCACCACGGCACGCTACATACGTTTCACAGCCAAAGCCAGCGGACGCACCGGCGGATGGCTCTTCACCGACGAAATAGTTATAAAATGACAGCCTCCGCACCAAAACTCTTTTATTCCATCAACGAAGTATCGGAGATGTTTGGCGTACCCGACACCACCCTGCGCTTTTGGCAACGCCAGTTTCCACAACAAATATCCCCGCGAAAAACAGCACGCGGCATACGCCAATACACCGCCGCCGACCTCGAGCAAATACGTATCATCTACAACCTCATTAAGGTGCGTGGGCTGAAAATATCTGCCGCAAGGGAACTCCTAAAGAAAAACAAGAAAGGAACACAACAACACCTTGAAATTCTCACACGGCTGAATTTCCTACGTGAGGAACTGATGGATATTAAAAACGAATTGGATAGCATTTAGCTGATTTTGTTGACAAAAGATAATTGACCAAAATCTAACGATTGACTTTTCTTGAAAGCCATAGCAAGGCTCAGCGGTTATAGGCTATTCCGTAATATCTTTCATTTAGACATGGCTAAGAAACAAAAGACCGTGTATGTATGTGATCAATGTGGTCACGATGAACCAAAGTGGGTGGGTCGTTGCCCACAGTGTGGTGCTTGGAACTCGTTTAAGGAAATGACTCTTGCCCCCGAGCCCCACCGTGCCTCCACCGCCGTGGCGATGGGTGTGGCAGCAAATACCATCAACAAGACACCCGTGCGCCTCTCAGAAATTACTGCCCAGGCCGAGCCGCGAATGATCTTGGCCGACCAAGAGTTATCACGCGTATTAGGCGGCGGGCTGGTGGCAGGCTCACTGACATTGCTCGGCGGAGAGCCCGGCATAGGCAAGAGTACGTTGCTGCTACAAACCGTGTTGAGCATCCACGACCGCACCGTACTCTACGTCAGTGGCGAAGAAAGCGAACAACAAATAAAACTGCGCGCCGACCGTCTGGGTAAAACCACCGACAACCTCTTTCTCGTGTGCGAAACCGAGATAGAGCGTCTCTTTGCCTACACAAAAAACCTACATCCCGCGTTACTCATCGTAGATTCCATTCAGACAATCTATAGTTCTGCTCTTGATGCCGCGCCAGGCACAGTGTCGCAAATACGCGAATGTGCCACGCTATTGCTCCGCTTTGCCAAAGAGAGCGGCATCCCCGTAGTACTTATCGGGCATATCACAAAAGACGGTGCCATTGCCGGTCCAAAGGTGTTGGAACACATCGTTGACACCGTCTTGCAGTTTGAAGGCGATCGCCACTATCTCTACCGCCTACTGCGTGTGGGTAAAAACCGCTTCGGTAGCACTCACGAGATAGGCATTTACGAGATGCGCTCCGATGGCCTTCACGCCGTAGAAAACCCCTCCGGACTGCTTCGCCACCCCGACAGCGAGCCGCTCAGTGGCATCGCCGTAGCAGCAGCATTAGAAGGTGTGCGCCCCTTCCTCATAGAAACACAGGCTCTTGTATCAACCGCAGCCTACGGCACTGCCCAACGCTCCTGCACAGGCTTTGATGGCCGACGACTTAATATGCTTCTGGCTGTTTTAGAGAAGCGTGTAGGCTTCAAACTTGCACAAAAAGACGTGTTCCTCAACATTGCAGGCGGGCTACGTGTGAGCGACACGGCTATCGACCTCAGCGTAATAAGTGCCGTACTCTCCAGCAATGTGGACACTCCTATTCCCCTTGGTATATGCCTGACAGGCGAGGTAGGCCTAAGTGGAGAACTGCGCCCCGTCACACGTATCACACAGCGCGTGGCCGAGGCCGCAAAACTCGGCTTCAAACAGATGATAATACCCGCAGCCAACCAAGACGCATTAGAACATAAACCTGCGCACTTAGAAATAACACCTGCCACACGTGTAGAAGAAGCACTGCGTGTACTCTTCGGATAACAAGCAGCACGATGAACAGCCTTATTCAATTACTTAAACAACACGATTGCTCCCTTGTTGTGCGCGACAAGTTTGGCTCGGTAACCACCTACCACCAAAAAGGCGTACGCGACTTAATAGCACTACTCGACAACGCTGCGCACCCCCTTGACAAGGCCTCTGTCGCCGACAAAGTAGTAGGCCGGGCAGCCGCTGCGCTAATGGCTCGAGGAGGGGTGAAGTGTGTGTGGGCAGAAGTGATGAGCCGACAAGCCGTGCCTTTCCTCCAAGCGGCAGGCATAACCTACGGCTGTGCGCATCAAGTAGAACGCATCGTACAATGCCAGGGCGATGATTGCTGCCCGTTAGAAGAAATCACACAATCTGCACAAACAGCCGAGGAAGCCGAACGCTTGCTTAGGACACACTTCGAACAAAGAAGACTCCAACGAAACAAAACAGCAAAACCACAACACACAAACTTATGACGACTACACTCCACACCCTCTCCCTGCGCCACACACGTGCCTTGCTTATTACCACAGCCTTTGTGGTGGGCGGATTGATGCTGCCACAACTATGCCACCTCCTGCCTCAAGGCGGACTCATCTTATTGCCTATCTACTTCTTCACACTCATCGCGGCGTATAAATATGGCTACCAAGTAGGCTTAACCACAGCCATCGCTACACCGATTGCCAATACCCTGTTGTTTGGTATGCCGCTACCCGCTGTGTTGCCTTTCATTCTTATAAAATCCGCTCTGCTCGCACTCTGCGCAGCATATATCGCCCAACGCTTTAAGAGAGTGAGCCTTCTCTTGCTTTTTGGCGTTGTATTTGCCTACCAACTCCTTGGCTCGCTCATAGAGTCAATACTTATAGGTTCGTTCGCCAATGGCTTCCAGGACTTCCGCATCGGACTACCTGGATTGTTGCTACATATTTTTTGTGGATACTTTTTACTCACACTTAATGACTTAAGACGTTAAACTTATGTTTGGACTAAGACTTCCTGAAATCATTGTCATCGCACTTATCGTACTCTTGCTTTTCGGTGGCAAACGTATTCCCGAACTTATGAAAAGCCTCGGACGCGGCGTAAAGAATTTCAAAGAAGGCATGAACAGCGATGTGCCAGCCGACGACAAAACAGCACAAAATGCAGAAGACAACCAGGCTAACAAATGACCTTTTGGGATCATCTTGAAGAACTGCGCTTCGTGCTTATCCGTGCGCTATTGGCTGTCACTCTGTGTAGCGTGGCAGCGTTCTTGCTCGGCGATGATTTGTTTAAGATATTGTTAGCCCCCACCCATAGCGAGTTCCTCACTTATCGCCTTATAGATGCCCCAGCAGACTTTCGCATCAACCTGGTGAACACAGGACTTACCGAACAATTCTTTGTTCATCTGCGCACCGCCTTTTATGTGGGAATACTCTTCTCCTCTCCATATATTATATACGTAGTGGCTAAGTTTGTAGCACCGGGGCTTTATCAGCGAGAAAAAGTTTTGGCGTTACAGTTGGTGTGTGCCTCCTACGTGATGTTTCTTATCGGCACACTCGTCAATTTCTTTTTTGTCTTTCCGCTTACAGTGCGCTTCTTAGGTACATACCAAGTGAGTCCCGAGGTGAGCAATATGCTCACGCTGCAATCGTACACAGACACACTGCTGGGCTTAGGTTTAGTAATGGGTCTGGTGTTTGAACTACCCGTGGTGTGTTTTTTCTTGTCACGCACAGGTCTTCTCACCATTGATGTAATGCGCCGCTATCGTCGCCACACTTTCGTTGCTATCCTCGTTGTGGCAGCCGTTATCACCCCTACGGGCGACCCCTTTTCGCTATTCATCGTTTCACTACCTATCTACCTGCTCTACGAACTTAGCATTTTAGTGATTTCAAAGACCGGCTAACTCAAATTTCGGAAAAGCTAATGGCCTAATGCCCTTTCACGGTTTTCACACTACGTCCGATACACTTTAACAACAAAGAAAACAACGTTCTTTTTCTTCTATGCTCAAACGAACAAGACAAATACTTGCAGCTCTCTTTTTTATTGGCATCACCTTATTGTTGCTTGATACTTCGGGCACACTCCACAGACCTCTCGGCTGGATGCCTAAGATACAATTACTGCCGGCGCTTTTAGCGTTAAATGTCGTCGTTGTCGCTGTGCTTATCGTCCTTACGTTATTGTTCGGGCGCATTTATTGTTCTGTGATTTGTCCGCTTGGCGTGATGCAAGACCTCCTTGCTCGCCTCGGGCTACGCAAGAAACGCACCCGCTATCGCTTCTCTGCGGCAAAACACTGGCTACGTGTCGCTTGCCTCATCGTCTTTGTAGGACTTACCGTAGCCGGGTTCACTGGATTAGCCGCCTTGATTGCACCTTATAGCACCTTTGGGCGTATCGTTACCCATCTGTTTCAGCCCCTTTGGATTGGTGGGAACAACATCTTGGCTATAGGGGCGGAGGCTATAGATAGTTATGCCGTATCCTCGGAGGAATACGTGTTCTATGGCTGGATACCTATCGCTGTTACCGCCACCACATTGCTACTCATTGCCGTTTTGTCCTATCGTAACGGGCGTACGTGGTGCAACACTATATGTCCTGTAGGCACCGTACTTGGCTATCTCTCGCACTTTTCATTCTTTAAGGTTCAGATAGACACCGACAAATGCATCACCTGCGGTCGCTGCGCACGTGGCTGTAAAGCCGCGTGTATTGACACGAAGAACCACCGCGTAGATGCCACACGATGTGTAGTGTGTGGTAATTGTTTTGAACTTTGCAGCACAAAAGCCTTGGTGTATCGTTCGTCGTGGAAGAAGAAAGCACTACAAAAGACAGAGACACCGCAAAGTGTGGATAAGAGCAAACGCGCCTTCCTCATCGGCTCAACGCTCCTTGCAGGCACCGCCTTGGCACAAGAGAAAAAAAAGGTAGATGGTGGCCTGGCTGTTATAGCCGACAAGGTAAGCCCTAAACGTGCCACGCCCATCACCCCGCCCGGCTCACACTCGGCGCGCAATATGTCACAGCACTGCACAGCGTGCCAACTCTGCGTGTCGGAATGTCCGAACAATGTGTTAAGGCCAAGCACTGACTTAAAACACTTTATGCAACCCACTATGTCGTACGACAAAGGGTATTGCCGCCCCGAGTGTTCCCGTTGTTCGTCGGTATGCCCCACAGGAGCAATAAAAAAGATACTCCCGCCGGAGAAGTCAGCCATACAGATAGGCCACGCCGTGTGGATACCTTTCAACTGTGTGCCATTGACCGATGGTGTGAGTTGCGGAAACTGCGCGCGCCACTGTCCCACAGGTGCCATAACAATGATACCCCACAACGCCGCCGATGCCGCGTCTCCCCTCATTCCCGCCATCGACACAGAGAAATGTATCGGTTGCGGTGCCTGTGAACACCTCTGTCCCGCGCGCCCCACCGCTGCCATCTATGTAGAAGGCCACGAAAACCACCGCGAACTTTAATCCCCGCCAGTTTCTATTTACAAAACTATAGTATGACACGCAAACATATAGCCCGCCGTGAATTTCTGAAACGCTTAGGTCTTGGCACCGCCGCTGCCACGGCTCTTCTTTACGGATGCCAATCAAAAGAATCTGCAGAGGCCACCAAGGAATACCAAGACCAACAAGAGCCACCCAAAGGCAAGATGACGATGCGCACCAATCCTACCACAGGCGATAAAGTGTCGTTACTCGGCTATGGTATGATGCGCCTCCCAACCACCGATGGCGGCTCGGCACGTGGTAGCCAAGCCGACATTGACCAAGATATGGTAAACCGCCTTGTGGATTATGCCATTGAGCACGGCGTAAACTACTTCGACACCTCGCCCGCCTACTGCCGTGGAGAGAGCGAACACGCCACAGGTATAGCCCTCGCGCGACACCCCCGAAACACGTTCTTTATTGCTACAAAACTCTCTAACTTCAACGAAGACACGTGGGGACGTAAGGAAAGTATAGAGATGTTTGAGAACTCCCTACGCGAACTCCAAACCGACTATATCGACTACTATTTGCTTCACGGCTGCGGAATGGGCGGTATGGAAGCCTATCGCGGTAGATACGAGGAAAATGGTATGCTCAACTACTGCCTGTTGCAACGCAAAAAAGGACGCATACGCAACCTCGGCTTCTCGTACCACGGCGATATTGCTGTGTTCGACTATCTACTCTCGCGCCACGATGAAATACACTGGGACTTTGTGCAAATAGAACTCAACTATCTGGATTGGGATTACGCCAACGAGATAAACGCTCGCAACACCGATGCCCGCTACCTATACAGCGAACTACAGAAACGCGGCATTCCCGCAGTGATTATGGAGCCGCTACTCGGCGGACGACTGGCAAGCGTGCCAACGTTCCTCGTGGAACGAATGAAACAACGCAACCCTCAGGCCAGCACCGCTTCGTGGGCTTTCCGCTATGCCGGCACGCCCGACGGCGTTCTCACCGTGCTAAGTGGAATGACGTATATGGAGCATCTCAAGGACAACCTACTCTCTTACTGCCCACTCACACCGCTTAGCGATGAAGACAACGAGTTTCTCTACGACATAGCCCGACAAATTGTTGACGTGGAACTCATTCCTTGTAATAACTGCAAGTACTGTATGCCTTGTCCTTATGGTGTGGACATTCCGGGCATCTTTGTCCACTACAACAAAATAAAGAACCAAGGGCGTCTGCCTCTTGACCGGCAGAGTCCCGACTATGCACGCTTGCGCCGAGAATATCTCGTGGGAGCCGACCGTAGTGTGCCACGCCTCAGAGGTGCAGACCACTGCATCGGATGCGGGCAGTGTAAGCCACATTGTCCACAAAATATCAACATTCCCGACGAACTCCACAAAATAGACCTGTTTGCAGAGCGGATAAGAACCAGGAATTAAAATGAGCAATCTTATCCTTTTAAGGCAAGCGGGCAAGCCGTATGCCAGATCGCACGCGGCTCGCGTGCAAAAGGATGCAAGCGAGCCGCATACGCTCCCTGACAGTTGCACCCAGGATGCTCTGCCTGCAACACGGGTATGTTTTCATCACTCCTGTCACTTAAATCATAACCGTAACATCGCATTGAGGAGGGCAAAAGCGGGAAAGAGAAAACAGGTCGGACCGTGTTTAAACTTAGTCCGATTGATTTTGAAATCAATCCGATTGATTTTAAAATCAAAGGCTTTGATTTCAAAATCAATCGGACTAAGTTTAAACACGGTCGGACTATGCTATGAGCGCACGCATCCTCGTCTGCATATAGGAGCGCACACGCGGCTCGCTGCAAAATCCTGCAGGCGAGGATGTCAGTAGAAGCGCACGCGGCTCGCCTGCAAAATGATGCACGCGAGCCACCTACGCTTCCAGAGGGTTACACCTTGGTTGCTATACCTACAACACTGATAGGCTTCACTACTTTCGAAACCTGAATTTCATAAAGAACAACCAGCTGAAATAATCATCAGTAATCCACGCATCATTCGCAAAATCTTCGCTTCGTTCACAAACTGGTAGTTTGCAGTGCATTGTAACTCACGCTGTATCTTGAGTGTCGTTTCAAATATGAGCTGATAAATATTGAAATTTATTGGTGTCCGCTAAAACTCAAATGAGCAAAAATTATCTTCCGCAATGCCGATAAATAGGCGTTGCGGATTCTTTTTTCAAAAAGTAAGCCCCCTAATCGAAGAGCGTTGGTTCATCGGCTGGTGGAGAGTCGGCTTCTATGATTTTGAGCCAGTCTTTTTCTGGCTGTTCGAAGAAAGTGTAGCAGTTGACATAGTACATGAGCATGATACGGAACATGGTCGCGAGGTTGGAAAAGCTCCATGACCTCTTGATACGTTTCTGCATGACCATGAGCAGCAGGTTTGCGATGAGTGTCACCCAGACCTGTATCTTGATGGCGTTTGCGCTCTCACCGTAGAAGTACCTTAGCGGGAAGTTCTGCTTCAGCTGTTTGAAAAGCAACTCAATCTCCCATCTCTTGCGGTATATGGCCACGATGTCCCCCGCTTCCATGTCCATATCGTTGGTCAGCAGCGACACGAGCCTGGCCTTTCCCTTCTTGATGTCCGCATAGGTGATGATGCGTGCATGATGGGCGATGTCCTCACCCTCCTTGACGTGCTTGTGGAAGACGACATGCTGCACTCGGTAGCCCATCACCCCCTCTGGATGCATGTACATAGTATCGCTTTCCGTCTCATAGACTAGGTTCTTCTTCATCTTCGTGACATAGGTCACTTCCCTGCGTGTGAGTTCCTCAAACTTGGCGTAGTCGATGTATGCCCTGTCAAGGGCAACGATGTCCCCACAGGTGTAGTTTGACGGGCGGAGCATAAAGCTGTCGTTGGTCGCAGCCGATGTGAAGCGGATGTCCGACGGGACGCCCTCGTTGGCATGGATGTTTGCATGGACCTTGATGCCTCCTTTCTTCTTTCCCGTCTTAGGATGCCTGCCCACTCCTTTGAAAATGAGGTTGGAGAACAGCGTGATGGTCGTAGAATCAATGATTTGAAGGCGTTTGAGCCATGCTGGAATCTGCCTGCGTCGGCTGTCCGATGAAAGTTCATCCCTGTAGGTGGCATACAGGTCACGATATACTGCCTCAAAGACACTCTCCTTGCGGCGGGCATTGGCATCTGACAGGGTTGAGCGGCGGGGCATCAGGCTGACACCCAGATGTGCCAGCTTACGGGCTTCTGGAAACATCGAGTCCGTAATCTCGCGCAGGGAGTCGAAGCGCTTGATTACGGCATACAGCATTATCACCAGATGCTGCCACGCATCAAAGTGTTTCACATACCGCTCACCACCGTTTTCACGGCTGAAACGAAGAATTTTTGCCTTGTCAAGCAAATTTAATAGCTGACCATACA
>CALFJG010000038.1 GCA_937877625.1 uncultured Prevotellaceae bacterium | reverse complement strand
AGGCATTGCGGAAGATAATTTTTGCTCATTTGAGTTTTAGCGGACAGCAATAAAAAGAAAAATAAAAGGCGTTTATACCATTTCCACTGCCCGATGGCTTTCGGGTACGCTGACGATGGGCTGACCAAGTGCAGCGCCGATTTTGCAGAGTGTTGCTATGGTAAGGTTATGCGTCCCCGAAAGCCAGCGGCTCACTTCGTTTTCGCTCTTGCCCATTAAGCGGGCGAAGTCTTTCTGAGACATCCCACGCTCTTCAAGGATGTCATAAATGTAGTTGGCGATAGCCACTGAGAGTTCCATCTGCATCTTCATTTCCGGAGAAATGGTACTGCGGATTTCATCCATAATCTTGTTTGTCCTCATATATGCCTCCTTTCGTTTCGTTTTATTCGTCTATGGTAAATGTAAGTTCTCCAAACAGTTGTGTTCCTGTAACTACCAGCAAACGCCTGCGTTCACGTTGTTTTATCTGAATGTCTATCTTCTGAAGCGTCTGTACACATTTGTGCAGATGCTCATCCTCCTGATATGTGGCAGTATTCTTCAGTCCACCGTTTCCAAGTATCAAGACTTTTGACTGAATATTCAGAAGATAAAGTCTCAATGAAGTCGTTTCGAGGTGGGAAGGCAATGCCATCACGCGGTCACATCGTGTCCCTTCATATCGGAAATGACGGTCAGCAGCCCCATCGCGCTTGATAATGTCTATGCGATAAACAAGCTGCTTGATGTCATCAGGGTACGTATCTTTATAGTTGAGAAGGAATTTCTCAAATTCAGAATACTCTTCCCTTTCAAAGTGTGGGGAATAGAGGCTCACATTTTCGCCATCTTCCAAAAGTTCTATAAACAAGTCTCTTTCCATAGAGTTTGAGTTTTATGCCGCAAAAATAACCATAAAAGGTTATACTGCAAAGAAAATCGAAAGAAAATTTACTTATATGGTGATTATTGTACTTATACAAAAAGTCCCACGTTTACCAGACGTGGGACGAATGTGCATGATACCTGCGTCGGGTACCACCCCGAACGCAGTACAAAAGTACGTAATTTCGCCGAGACGAGCAAGCGTTAAGGCGTTTATTTTAAGGCTATTCGGAAAACATTTTGAACGATTGCCTACCGTTTCCGGGTCCCAATTTGTTTTCGTTCCGCCGCACCATTATGCAAGGAATGAAAACAAAGTGGGTTGTTAGCTCACTCGCTGATTTTTAACCATACTTTTTTCTTCGGAATGTAAAAGCACATTTAGGTTAAAAATCAGTGAGTTAAGTCATTTCACACCGCAGTTTTCTGCGGTATGTGTACGATAGTACCCCCCAGCGCCCTACGCTCGCGGTGGCGCGTTTCCCCTTTTCAGTTTGCGCTATATGCAGGCGATGGCACAGTAACCGTGCGAGATATTGTGTCGGACTTCTGACGCGATTTCTCGCTCCGCTTTCATTTCTGAAAACGTGTGTTGCAGTCCTGACCGCTACACTCATTTTCAGAAATACTCCCTTTCTTCGCGGCTGTGCCGCACAGACACTCGCGGCTCGCAGGCCGTGGCAGTCTGGAAGCGGAGGTGGAGCGGCGTAAAGTGTATGCCGAAGCACTGCGAGGAACAATCAGAGGACGGTCGAGCCATCGGCTTGAACACTCTTTACGGATGCGGAGTATTGACGTGTTAACACGCAGCAGCAGTAATGTGTGTTCTCGTCCCCGTCTGTCGCAGCGCGTAAGGCAGTCACTTTGCCGCGTAGCCGTAGCGGAGACTACCACAGCCTGCAAGCCGCCTGCCGCTTTTCAAAAAGGGCGGGTGGGATGTGATAGGAAGAAAGTTATGAGCAAGCGTTCACGCCTGCCATTGACTTTCTTGCTGTCACGGGAAATAAACAAAGACTTTCGCGCGGCTGGATGTCCCTCTCCAGGACTTCTGCCGTGCTCCTCTGCTCCCCGATGCGCCGTTATCCACTTGGGCAGTCTGAGGGGCTTGGCTTTGGGCAAGAAAAGGATAACGGCGCATCGGGGCAATTTTTTGGACATAATAAACCGCCATCGCTGTGCGGTGTGGCTGGCGGTGGCGGTCTCTCGTGGTGTGTCGGGTGTTAGTTATCAATCGTTTGCGAATAGGTCGTAACTTGGCGGCTCGTGCCTTGCTTCTTCTTGTGCCTCTGGGCGGTGCTGCCGTGGCTCTGTGTCGATGAGGTCGCAAATGGCTACGCGATGCCCTGCACGGATTAGGCGCGGCAAATAGGTGTCGAGTGCCGGGCTTGGGAAGCCTGCCCAAAAATAGGTGTCGTGTGGGTCGTTCTCGACATAGGTAGTAATACCTAAAACCTGCGCGGCGGTTCGTGCGTCCTCTTGGAATACGTTGTAAAAACTTCCGTTGCGGAAAAGCAAAACGGCTTCGGGGTGCTTCGCCTTTAGGCTCTTATATTGGCTGTATGGGCTTATTGTTTCGGGGTTCATTGTCTTGCGTGTTATGGGTTGTTAGTTATGGGTTCTTATCCTTTGCTTTGGAATGTAAGGAAAGCGGCGGCGGTGTTGCTGCCGCTCTCCTTGTCCTGTGGTGTCCTGCCTTACTTGATAAGTTCGGCTTCGATGTCATCTACCTTTGCGCGTATGAAAGTAATAAATTCCTTTTGCAGTTCGGCGTTACCGATGGAAAATGCGGTGTCCCATCTGTATCCGTCTGGCTTGGTCTCGAAACATATCTTGCTGTTTGGGGCTTCAAACTCGTCCGTTTCGTTTAACTTCTCTTCTGCTGCTTGCAGTTGGTCTAATGTTTTGAGAAAGCGCGTGCGGTGGTCGTTGAGTTCTTTCTTGTGTGCGAGTTCCGACAATGCGGCTTGCAGTGCTTTCGTCTTGCGCTCTATCTCTGCTTGCAGTTGTGCGGCTTTCTGCTCGGCTGTCGGTTCGGGCTGTGGTGCTGCCTGCACAGTGGCCATGCTGTTTGCCGTGTCGGGCTTCTTGTCGGGTGTGGCGGTTGCTGTCGGCTTCGCCTTTTCCGTCGGGCTTGGTATGCTTGCCACGACAATGCGGCTGCGGCGCGTGGTGTTCTCGGCGGCTGCACTCTTGGTTTGTACACTTGCAGCGTTGGCGGCTGCGTTCTTGCTCTCTGCTGCGCTCTTTGTGGCGCGTGTGGCTGTTGTGTTTGCCATGATTGTAAATAATTTATTGCTGTCCGCTAAAAGTTTTTTAGCAGGATAAAAATTAGGCTGAAGCCCT
>CALFJG010000037.1 GCA_937877625.1 uncultured Prevotellaceae bacterium | reverse complement strand
ATCGGCATTGCGGAAGATAATTTTTGCTCATTTGAGTTTTAGCGGACACCAATAATTCTTAATTAGAGATTTCTTCAAGTTTCGGAAACAGTGTAGAAACCCCGAAAGGGGCGACGAGAAGCCAACCCGGGCCGGCGAGGAGTCAACCCCCGGGGAACGAGGAATCAGCTCTGGCCGGCAAGAAGCAAACCTATGGCAATGAGAAGCCAGATTTGGGCGACGAGAAGCCAACCCAGAGCGATGCCCTGAGAAATATGCGTCCTATATAATCGCCCTAAAGGGGGGCAGAGGCGTAGCAATGCTGTTGCTCTTACAGGGCGCATATACCTCCTGCCGCATACATAGGGTGCATACCCCTCCTGCCGCATACCCAGGGCGCATACCCCTCCTGCCGCATACCCAGGGTGCTGCCCTGGGCTGATGGCTATAACCCTGTAAGGGCGAGCCGTATGCCGGAGCGCACGCGGCCTCGCGTGCAATGCCCGTAAGGGCAGAAAAACATAACCTTACAGGCGTAGCTTTTGCCCATACGGGCATTGCAGGCGAGCCGCCTGCGCTCCGACATTGAGCCGCGTGCAAGAGAATGCAGGCGAGCCGCCTGCGCTCCCAGAAGCCTGCGCTCCCATACACCTGCGCTCCCATACACCTGCGCTCCCATACACCTGCACTCCCAGATGCCTGCGTTCCCATACACCTGCGCTCCCAGACACCTGCGCTCCCAGAGCGTGCTATACGTGTATCACCCGTAGGCTTTCACTACTTCCGAAACATACAAGATTTATATTTGAGAGGTTATAGGACTTGTTTTCTCTTCGTTTTCAACAAAACTACCACAAGCCCTATAACCCTGAGAGGGTAGGAGACTTGTTTTCTTTTCGTTTTCAATGAAACGAACACAAGCCCTATAACCCTGAGAGGTTATAAGACTTGTTTTCTCTTCGTTTTCAACAAAACGAACACAAGCCCTATAACCCTGAGAGGGTAGGAGATTTGTTTTTTTATTGCTGTCCGCTAAAAGTTTGTCGTTGACAGACTTTTGCTCGCCAAGGCAAAGCGAAGCGTGCTTCATCAGCTTTGCTCCTCTGGCCTAACGCAAGAGCCTGTTGAAAGCAAATTACTATTGCCCGCTGTTGCCCTTTTAGCGCAGTTACACTACTTCCAAAACCCGAATGAATTATCAAAAAAAC
Source organism: uncultured Prevotellaceae bacterium (assembly GCA_937877625.1). Taxonomy (GTDB): domain Bacteria; phylum Bacteroidota; class Bacteroidia; order Bacteroidales; family Bacteroidaceae; genus Alloprevotella. Next base: position 15,492 of record CALFJG010000037.1, on the reverse strand, counting down.
GCTCAAAAAAACGTGAATTTGTGTCCGAAGAACGAAAATTTTAGTCGGTTTTTAACCTAAAAACAATCCTTAAATCTGCCAAAAAAGCCCTCAAAACCTTCTTTCCAGATTTTTTAGCCTCGTTTTTCCGAACAAGATTTTGAGGCTCTATTTCGTGAAAATCAATACGTTTGCCGAAAATAAAGCCCGCGAGAATGCGATATTTTTCTCCGTCTTGCCAGATGCCCGAATTTGTTTCAAATTTGTAAAAGAAGAACAACGCGTAAACAGGTTTTTTACAATTGAAAATTCAAAACCAACAAGTATTCACGGCTGTAAACACGCTAAAAGCGGCCAAACAAAGATTATTTACGTTTTGAAATGTAATCTACAAAACTGAACTGACAAGGTTTGCGGCAACTTTTACAATTGTTCGCGTCCGCGTCTCAGATAGATGCAATTTATTGTAAATAAGATAAAAAGGTGTCTTCGCTTAATTGAAAAGTAAAGTATATGAAGCCCCGTTTGCGTCTTATGGCTGCAAAGCACGAATAGATAACGATAATCAGGAAAGTAAAAGGATTGAAATCAAATAAATAAGTTGTTTTATGAACGTGGAATAACGGCGAAAACGCCTTTTCGTCAATTTATATTTGTAAAACCTAAAGCAGTCGCGCAAAAAGAAGTTTCGTAAACGTAAATTCACGACTGTAATTCACAAATGTGTATTTGCAAATTTGTTATCTTTTTCCTTGTTTGTGTCAAATTTGCTCTTTACCTTTGCCCCGTCAATTGCGATGGCGAGTAATTGTCTAAGTAGTAGAAAGGTTGGAATAGCGTATGTCGGACACCAAAGATAGAATACGTCAAGTGATGGTTTGGGCGCAGATGACCCAGCAAGAATTTGCTGCTAAGATAAATGTGTCCCCCGCCTCGCTTAGTAGCATTTTCTCCGGGCGTACTCGTCCCACGAATATGTACATCGTTTCTATCCACAACGCTTTCCCACAGATTAATGTCAATTGGTTGCTGTTTGGTGAGGGCGATATGCTGAACGTCCCCTCTGCTCAAAATGCTTCGGAAGCTCCTGCCGCCAATGAAACAGACATAGAGACCGATCTCTTTACTGCGGTAGATGCGTTTAATACTACATTTGGAACGAAATCGGGCAGCAGGGTTGTCGGATTAGCCCGCGAAGAAGATTTGCCGCTCGTAGCTCAAGCTAAGACTGGTGCTGCAGGCAATGCTACTACTCCCTACTCTACACGTACTACACATCATCGGCAGGCTAAAGTCGGAAGCCTACAGGCTACCAGTCTTTCTCAAGATAGTAACTTATCTAATGCGTATAGCGATGCCCAAGAGACAAACAATAATTTTGACAAACCGCAACGCAAGGTTACGGAGATAAGAATCTTCTACGATAACGGCACGTACGAGTCGTTTTTCCCGCCTAAGAAATAGTTGCTCGCTCTTGGTGAATACTGATTAAGAAATCTTGGTAACCCTATATACTGGAAAGAATTTTTAACCTCAGGAAGAAGTGTCGCGCAACTTTTGAAGAGACTAATCAATAGCAATCCTGCCGGCCTCAAGAGGTGACTTACAAAAAGCATTCATACATATAAGACTAACCTACCACCATATAGACGTAACACATCTACAATCGTAACTTTTATTTCCTTTTTCTTAATTCCTTTTTGTTGTCCGCAGCGGAGCGTGATGCCCCGCGGCGGATTTTTGTATATGGTAGTCAACTCTTGTCTTCATAGGTGGTTACAAAGGATAGCACCTACATTACATTGGATTTGATGTCGAAAAGCTATTTTCTACCATTGCCATAGTCTTAGTAAAATAGTGTCATTGTATTTGCCCCGTCAGTGTAAAAAACAAGCGGTCGAAGATATTCGGGGTACTTCCTGTCAATCAGGCATCCATATCCTTGGGGAATCGCGTCGAAGTCTTTCCTTTTCTCGTCAGCATCAGAAAGGTCTTTACAGAACAGAAAATGATGATAGAACCTGTTTTCATTTGCATAGTCATAGCTATCGAAACAGGGAAAGAGTTTGTCCCTTTCAAGAATGGCTGGTCTATCTCCCTTCCATGACATCACCTCTTCAATTCCAAGGAAGGTATGCCCCATAATATGTAATACGCAGTTCTTGTTCAGTCTTACGATTTGGGCATCGCCATTGGATTCCACCCAGAAGTCATCTGTATCAATGAGTTTTGCTTCTTTCAACTTTATTTCAAGTGATGTAGGCCATCTTTCCATCAGCCTCTGAACAGATGAATATATCTTATACATAACCTCACGACTTCTTATCAACCTGCCGAGATTATAGACCATTCCGAAGTCACTAAAACATGTATAGTCTCTTATCATCTTATGTTTTATCTCAACACTTACGCTTACCTCTTGCTCTTTAATCGGTGAGATAGTCATCGTCAGTTGAAAATCTTTCTTTTGTATTCTGACAGGCTTTGTCTCTTCAATTTTGCTCTCCAACCCTCCGACCTTGGGCAATTTTGGCACAAGCATCGCATACAGAAGAATTGCCGTATTAGCAACCTCCTCATACTCCCCTCCTTCATGGTGATACCGTTCAACACGCTTGTCAAGAATTCTTTTGGCAAAAATACTCAGGCGTTTTTCAACACGATACTGCAGAGAAGGATCTGCTTCTTTCTTATAAAAGACGTTCAGCTCTCTCGCTTCATGGCATACATATTCTCCGAGTTCTGAAAGAGGCTGCGATGGTCTCACCTTGCAGACATTGTATGAAGACAGGTCGGGATGGAGGTATTCAAGCTTTCCTGTTATCACGATGTTTATGCCTTGATGGTTTCCTAAAATTTCATTCACTGCAACGGTTGCTTCTCTTCCGACGATAGGCAATTTCGGGGATAGTATATTTGCCTGAGGTAGAATCTGCTTCAGTTCTGGGGCGGGCCATTGCCATTCTTTACAGCCTGGAATAGTGCAAACAAGTATGTTAAGACCATATCCGTCCTCTTTTGCCATATCTTCTTCTAACTCAATAAGACGTTTTTTCTCCTTATCTGCGTTTACCTGATAGTCCATCCGCATAGCATTTGCTTTACAAAGGGTGAAGAAATCCCACCTATAATCTTTCTCTTCCTAACGGGGTTAATGATTTCCGAGCCGTTCAACGATTTCGGTTGCGGCACGTAGTGGCGCACCAGGTAGGCCGAGGCGGGAAGCCATTTTCTTATAGGCCAGGAGCATAGGTTCGCGGCGCGTGCCGGGCGGGAGGATAGATTTGAGGTGTTCCCTTACGTTTGTTTCATTCATATCCGTACCCACAAGTTCGGGTACTACTTCTTCTTCGGCAATAAGGTTGACCAGAGAGATGTATTTTACCTTGAGCACCAAGCGTCTAAGGATTTTCACGAGCCACCCTGCTCCTATGCGGTAGCACACTACCTGTGGCACCCGAAAGAGTGCTGTTTCAAGTGTGGCAGTGCCGCTCGTTACGAGTGCGGCTTTGCTGTGTGAGAGCAGTGCGTATGTGCGGTCGAAGAGTAAGGCGGGTCGTGCTTCCGGTGGTATTGCTGCGAGAGTTTTTTCATAGAACTCGCGCTCCACGCTTGGTGCGCAGGCCAGCACAAGTTGATACTGCGGCACAAACGTTGCCGCCGCACGGCACATACGTCCGAGGTTGTCGGTAATTTCTTGTCGGCGGCTACCAGCGAGTAGGGCGATGATAGGTCGCGTTTGGTCAAGCCCCTGTGCCTCGCAAAACAGACGTGTACTCTCGGTATGCGCCTCGCGAAATAGTGAAATCTCGTCAACGGTGGGATTGCCTACATAAGAGATAGGTACCCGGTGCTTCTTTTCATAGAAATCCACCTCAAACGGCAAGATGCTAAAGATATGGTCAACATCGCGGCGAATACGTTTGATGCGTCCTTCTTTCCAAGCCCATATTTTGGGAGAGATATAATAATATACTGGGCAAATGGAGTGTTTCTTCACATATTTCGCAATGCTGAGGTTGAAGCCGGGGTAATCTACAAGAATAACGCAGTGGGGCTGCCAGGCACTGATGGCCTCTTTGCACTGGCGCATGCCGCGTAGGATTTGTGGCAGATGTGTCAGTACGGGTAGGATGCCCATATAAGCCAAGTCCTTATAGTGTGTGAGCAACGTGCCGCCCACTGTTGCCATTTGGTCGCCGCCGTAAAAACGAAACTCGGCATCGGTGTCAACGGTGCGTAAGGCTTGCATCAGGTGGGCAGCGTGTAAGTCGCCTGATGCTTCACCCGCTATAAGGAAGTATTTCATAAAGGTGCGGAGAACTCGGAGATTATTGAGGCCGTTTGGAATTCACCTTAGGTGTGTTCTATTTATTCCCAAAGTTTAGTTTGACATTGACGGGTCTTTTACCTTTTGTCATCTTTCTGGCTCTTTTTATTTTATTCTGTAAGTTTCATCGGTTGTGTAGCCCGCTACACGCTCTTTTCAACTTACAGACTAAAATCAAAAATAGTTTCAGAAATCTGACAAAGCGAATTAATAGCACACACCTTAAAAAACATCTTGCAGACCAGTGATAAGCCCGTGTGCAGTAACGTCGAGGGTTTCTGGGGTTACGGCGATAAAGCCATTTTCTAAAGCCCAGGAGTCGGTGTCTTGCGCCAGTGGCTCATCGTTTATACGGTCGCCAGTAAGCCAATAGACGAATTGATGGGAGATGCCCGGTCGGCGTGCTTTCGTAAACTCGTTGTTCCAGTGTGTGCGTCCCATCCGGCAAATACGCACGCCGTTGAACTTTTGCGCTTTCGGAAAATTGATGTTTAGGCACGTCAGCGGTGGCAGTCCTGCAGCAATCGCCTTAAACACAAAGTCTATCAAGTAGGGGCGCAGCGGTTCAAAGTCGGCATCAGGGCTGAAATCGCAAAGCGAGAACGCCACGGCGGGTATGCCGTGCATCACGCCCTCATAGGCTGCCCCGAGCGTGCCGCTATAGTGGCTATTTACCGAAGAGTTGTCGCCGTGATTGATGCCCGATACCACCAAGTCGGGGCGGCGTCCGCGCAGGAGTTGTGCCACAGCGAGTTTCACACAGTCGGTAGGTGTGCCGCTACAGGCATATATGGTTAGTCCGCGTTCTTTCTTAATTTTCTGTAGCGTAACGGGTATTGTGGCAGTCATTGCACAGGCCATTCCGGAGCGTGTGCCATCGGGAGCCACCACGAGAAGGTCGCACATCGGGCGAAGTGTGTCAATGAGTACGTTCAAGCCTTTGGCACGAAATCCGTCATCATTGGAGAGTACTAAGAAAGGGCGTTGCTTCTTTTTTGTTCTTTTAGGTGTTTTTGCCATTAGTAGGGACTTTGTTCCGTTTTTTTCTTTGAAAGCGAAGCAAAAGTACGTAAATTGCTTGATTGCTTTGGTGTGAGGGGCAAAAAACGACGAAAAATGTGGCAAATGTTTGTGTAGGTTGTTAGAAAATGTTTCTTTTGTGCCGAATTTAATACCAATAAAATCTATCATGGACGATAAGAACAGCCTTCCTTTGGAAGAAACGAAAGAGACGGTTCCCGCAGAGGTAACTTCTGAAACGAGTGTAGAACCCAATGTTGAACCTGTAAAAGAGAAAGAAGAGGTAGAGATACCTTCCGCTATTGAAGAGGTGGCTTCGGAAGAAAGCCCAGCAGCGGAAGAAAGCCCGGTAGTGGAAGAAAGCCCGGTAGTGGAAGAAAGCCCGGTAGCAGAAGAAAGCCCAGTTGCGGAAGAAAGCCCGGTAGTGGAAGAAAGCCTGGTAGCGGAAGAAAGCCCGGTAGCGGAAGAAAGCCCAGCAGTGGACGAAAGCCCGGTAGCGGAAGAAAGCCCGGTAACAGACGAAAGCCCAGTTGCCGAGTCCGAGGTTTCCGAGACGCCTGACGCTGGTACTGTTTCCTCAATTCGCGCTTTGAAGACGAAAGCCGAAATCGTGGCTCGGCTGGAAGAGATTGCCGACAAAGGCGAGCCTGTGGAGCGCACCGTGGTTGACAGTCTCAAACAAATGTTTTATAGGTTGCACAATGCTGAGGTAGCCGCCAAGCGTGCCGCCTTTGTTGAGGCCGGTGGTGCTGAGGAGGACTACGTGCCCGAAGAGGAAGAATATGAAGAGCAGTATAAGGCCGCGATGGCGCGTATCAAAGAGATGCGCGCAAAAGCCGCCGAGGAACAGGGCGAAGCACTCAAGAAAAACTTAGAAGAAAAAGAGGCTATCATCGTTCGTGTAAAAGAAATGAATGTCAGCGCCGACGTTGCTGACAAGTCGTATAAGGAGTTTAAGGAACTTCAGGCTCGCTGGAAAGAAATAGGGGAGGTACCTGCCGAACGAGCCAATGATGTTTGGAAAGCCTATCAGCAGCAAGTGGAGATGTTCTACGACCTGTTGCGTCTTAACTACGAGTTCCGCAACTACGATTTTAAGAAAAACTTAGAGATAAAGACCGCCCTTTGCGAGGCCGCCGAACGGTTAGCCGAGGTGGAAGACCCCGTGTCTGCCGCCCGCTCGCTCCAGCAGCTTCATCGTCAGTATCGCGAGGCAGGCCCCGTGGCTAAGGAGCTGCGCGAAGAGATATGGGCACGCTTCAAGGCTGCCAGCACAGCAGTGAATAAGCGCCATCAAGCACACTTTGAACAACTGCGCGCACAAGAGGAAGAAAATCTATCTAAGAAAACCGCCCTATGTGAACAAGTGGAGGCAATCGATACTTCCGCCTTAAAGAGCGTTTCAGCCTGGGATAAAGTCACTAAAGAAATTACTGAGCTGCAAGCCCAATGGAAGACCATCGGGTTCACGCCCCGCAAAGTTAATGCAAAGATATTTGAGCGTTTCCGTGCAGCCTGCGATGTATTCTTCAAGGCAAAGAGCGATTTCTTCAAGGCTCAACGTGCAGAATGGGCAGAGAACCTATCTAAGAAAAATGCCCTCTGCGAAGAGGCCGAAGCCTTGCAGGACAGCACCGAATGGAACAAGACCACCAACAAACTCATTGAGTTACAACGTCAATGGAAAGAGATAGGCCCCGTTTCGCGCCGCGTGAGCGACCAAATATGGAAGCGTTTTAACGGAGCGTGCAATGCTTTCTTTGAGAAAAAGAACGAAGCCACGGGAAGCCAACGCAAAGAGGAGCAAGACAACTTAGAAAAGAAAAACAACATCATCTCGCAGCTCGAAACCCTTTTGACAGAAGGCGCAGAGAATGCACGTGAGAAAGTGCAAGAACTCACAGCCGAATGGAATGCCACAGGCCATGTTCCTTTCCGCAAAAAGGAAGGAGTCTATAAGCGCTATCACGATGCTATCGACCGCCTGCGTACAGAGTTCCATATCAGTGCGGGACGCCGCAACGTGGACAATTTCCGTGCGCGCATTGCCGAAAAGGCCGGCACGCCCTTAGAGCGCGAATTGGCACGCCTCAAGCAACAACTCGAAACGAAACGTGACGAAATAAAGAATTACGAGACCAACTTAAGTTTCTTTACGTCAAAGAGCAAGAGCGGCAACACACTTGTGGAAGGCCTACAAAAAAATATCAGCCGTTTGAAGAGCGATCTCAGTGTGCTGGAGGAGAAAATCCGTGTGGTGAAAGACCAAATCCTCAACCCTGCTAACGCAGAGGAAGAAGCACCGGCCGCTCCGTCTGCCGATACGCCCGAAGCAATAGAACAACCCGCAGAGAGCCCCGCCACGGAGGACGAACCCGCAGCAGAGCCTGTGGCTGAAACTCCCGAAGTACAGCCCGAGGACGGCGACAAAAACGAGTAGTCACACAGACATCGTTTAAACACTTTATAATCACTAACACACGCGGTGGGAATGAGTAATATCTTTCCTGCCGCGACATTTTTTCTCTGCGCCTTAAAGAATTCAAAGTGTGACTATATTTTCAAAAACATAAGTTATATTTTCATAAATATAGGCTATGTTTGTGAAAATATAGTCACAACTTGAATAATTCCTCCTATCTTGTAAAAAGTTGTGCCGTATTAGCAAACATTTTCTCCCAAGGTGGTTGAAAAGTAGGGACGTTAAACTCAAATCGGTCGTTAGCGGACAGCAATAATGTAAAAACAGTATCTCTATATCCCTTGCTAACCAAAAAGGAAGGGTAACGGATTTGATATTTAGGCGTTTTACGCTATTTTTGCAGTCAATATCCTTATGGCGGGTTTCATTCCTTCGCTTTGCCTTGGCCAGCAAAGGTATGTAGAAGACGAACAAAAGAGCAGAAAGAAGCCCGGAGGTTAAAGCCTTGTCAAAGTAAAACCTAAACCGTAGGAATTAGTAGCCTCCCGCTTTATATAAACGATAATTATTAACCCTTTTCAGAAATATGAAAAAAGCTCTCGCATTTCTTTTGCTAACAGTCGTTGTGGCGGTTAGTGCTTGGGCCGTACGCCCACTCCCTCGATATTTTGTAAAAACGCAGAGTGATGGTACGCAGATTGTGGTGCAGCGTATGGGCGACGGCCACAACGGTGTGGTTTTCTATCGCACGCACGACAATGTGGTGTTGGTGCCGAACCTCAACGGCGACCTCTGCTATGCCGTGGCAAGCGGTAATCGCCTTGTGGCTTCAGCCTTCCTGGCTCACGAGGCCGACCAACGCGATGCAGGCGAAGTGGCTTTCCTGCAAACGTCTTCGTTAAGTAGCGATGCGGCCTCGCAGGTGGTAGCAAACCGCGTGCGCCGGCAACCCGTGAATCGCATATCAACAGGTAGCAGCACGCGCAACGACGGGTTGGGCGTTTACGGAAAGACGGCGGGCGGTGCCGTGCCGAGTATCGGCGAGTTTACGATGCCCGTTATTATGGTGGAGTTTAGCGACGTGAAGTTCCAAACCACCACTACGCAGGCTCTCCTCACACGTCAGTACAACGAAGAGGGGTTCTCCGACGGTAGCAGCGTGGGGAGCGTTCGCGACTATTTTATCAGCCAGAGCGGTGGGCTATTCCGCCCAAAGTTTGACGTTGCCGCCAAGGTAACCCTCTCGCGCACCCGTGCATACTATGGTAAGGACAAGAGCGACGACGACATTGACACCAACCTCGAAAAATTTCGTGACGATGCCCTCAGTGCCGCCGTGGCCGCCGGTGTTGACTTCAGTAAGTACGTCTATGAGGGCGGCGTGCCGTGTGTTATCTTCCTCTATGCCGGCCAGGGCGAGGCAAATAGTTTCGAAGACGAGGCAAGCAACTACATCTGGCCGTGCGAGTGGGACGAAGATGCCGACTTCACGCTCGGTGGCAAGAAAGTGCATATCAACAGCTTCTTTGTGGGCAACGAGATACAATACAACTATACAGCCTCCTATAACTCCCGCACCGGCGAATACACCTATCAAACCACCGGTAGCCCTATCCTTGAGGGCATAGGAACTTTTTGCCACGAGTTTGGCCACGCCCTCGGCCTGCCCGACTTCTATTGCACCGACTACAGCCACGATGTAAGTCCGCTCGGCTATTGGGATATAATGGATATGGGCAGTTATCTCAACGATGGCTTCGCACCCATCGGCCATACCGCCTACGAAAGGAATTTCCTCGGCTGGCTTCAGTTGCGCGAACTCACCGAGGCCGAAACAGTGACGCTTTGTCCCTTTGGCACCGAGGATGCCGACCACGCCGTGCTTGTACGCAACGATAAAGACCCCAAGGAGTACTACATCTTTGAGAACAGACAAGCCGGTACGTGGTATCCCACCGTTATGTCGGGCGGAATGTTTGCCCTGCACGTTGCTTTTGATGCCACCACGTGGACAAACAACACACTCAACAACACCTCAAGCAAACTGCGTATGCAAGTCTTCGCCGCCGATGGTGCTACAGAAGACCCCTACGATGATGAGCTCGACTTCCAGTCCGACCTCTTCCCCGGCTCCACCAATAAGACACAAATACTCAACAGCGGAACACCCGCCATGCGTGCTTTCACCGGTACATATATGAACAAGCCGCTCTATCGCATTGCGGTAGATGGACAAAACATCACGTTCAACTTCCTGCAAGAGGAAATCAGCTCATTGAAGCCATGCGACCTGTTCGCCACCGATGGCTTGACCTACGAGGTGACTGCCAGCGGCGAAGTATTTGTTCATGCGCCTAACGATGGACAGCCCTACAGCGGCGAAGTAGTAATCCCCGGCACCGTAACCTACGACAACACTACGTGGAAAGTCGTTGGCATTCGCACCGGCGCATTTACGAGTTGCACCGACCTCACGGCTTTGACCGTCGGTAGCCGTGTGGCCACGATAGAAGAAGGTGCTATGCGCCACACCCCCGCTCTCACCACACTCGCCGTGGCCGACGACAATGGTAACTTTGAGGCTGTGAACCGTGCGCTTTATACGAAACATGTCGGAGCAGCATCTACCGATGAGCAAACCGTATTGTTTGATTTCGCCAACAACGTACTCAACCTGCCTATCAGTTCGCAGACAGCACAAACGGCGGGCAATTTCACCGGCCCCGTCACCTATCAAGGCGTTACGCTCACTGCCACCGACGGCACCACTCCTACACGTATGTGGGAAGCAGCGGCAGGCATCTCCTTCCGTACGTATAAGAATGGCACACTGACACTCTCCGTACCCAGCGGAGCCACGATAACAAAGATAACATTTGCCACCACAAGCAACGCTTGGTATCTCACACAAGCCAGCACCGGCGCGCTCAGTGGCAAGACGTGGACGGGAAATGCAGAGAGTGTGACATTTACCAATACTGGCGGCGGTACTTTCCTTTCCAGTATCAGCGTAGAGGTAAGCGGCCTCGGCTCTTCCTTGCCTTGGACACTGGTAAAAGTTCCTGCCGGCCAAGGCGTGTTTGACGTACCCGACGAGGTTGTAGTACTCGCACCCTATGCCTTAGAGGACGCCGGCTACTCGGCTGTGACACTCCCCGCCACGCTCGAAACTATCGGTGCCGATGCGCTCTCACTCTCTACACTCACACGCCTCGTGGCCAATGCCGAGACTCCTGCCGAGTGCTTAGCCAATCCTTTCACGCGTGTTGACCAAAACGCTTGCGTGCTGTATGTGCCCGAAGGCTCCGCAGTTAATGCCTATCAGGCAGCCACCTATTGGAAAGACTTCTTTGACATTCGCGCCATTACCACCGCCATTAACCCTGTTTGGGCACAGCCCACGCCCACCGGCCAGTGGTACGACCTCCAAGGACGCCTCGTTGCCCATCCACAACGTGGAGTCTATATCGTAGGTGGAAAGAAGGTCGTGGTACAATAGGAGAATTGCGATACACGTAAGGTGTGTCCTATTCATTCGCCTTGTCAGATTTCTGAACTTTTGCGTTAAGCCAGAAGAGCAATGCTGAAGCAAGCTTCGCTTTGCTCTTCTGGCTTAATGCCAAAGTTCTTATTCAGCGAAACGTTTCCACAAAAGTACAATATCGTAGCAGGCCTCGACTCTGCCGCTTGTGAGGCAAGAACCTTACTCCGGCGTGACGGGCATCACCTCCCCGACCGTGATGTAGAGCAGCTTGTACCCCTCCCTCGCATCATTCCTAATCCATAAGATTTCTCAGTTTCGTGTCCGTAAATGTATGCCAGATGTTCAGCTTGACGGGCTTGTAGTCTTCATACAAATGGGTTACGTATTCGATTTCAAAAGCAAGGCGTAAATCGTTATCGTCCGTTCCGCAGGCAAATTCATGTTTGGGAGCGACGCGGGCAACCTTAATCTGATAGAGGTCGCGGATACCTTTGCCCTTAGTGTATGGCATAAAATAGAAGAGCTTGTTGAGTGCTACCGTCGAGGGGAATTTCTTACCCGTGAAATATGCCTTGGCCTTTCCGTCGGTAAATGGAACAATGTATTTGTCGGGAACAAAACAGATAAGGACGTTCTTTGAATCGTCAAGTTTGTTGATGTTGACGCGCCTTTTCTTCTCAAATGTATTTTTGACAATTTCGGCAGGATATTCACGCCTCACATCAAGCATATTCACGGCGAAAAGTTTGGGTGGGAGCATTCCGTGAGCTATCCTGTCGGCCTCTTCAAACTGGCTCTCTTCCTGATTCTGCGCGTCGATATCGTTGAAAAGGCGTATCAGTGAGCGTCCGATGGCGAAAGCCAGGTTGACGGGAACGGCGTTGCCTATCTGTTTATACTGGTCGGAAAGATTGCCCTCAAAGTGCCAGTAGTCGGGAAAGGTCTGTATGCGGGCATACTCTCTGACCGTCAGCGGACGGGTTTCGGTGGGGTGACAACGCTCAGTCTGCTTCTGAGCCGGAGCGCACGTCAGTGTGAGGCTCGGCTCATCCATAGATAGACGGCGAGCCATACCTGTTTTGCCGCCGCAGAGATATAAACTGCCGCCCATATAGTCTTTCTGTTCCTCAGGCGGCAGGTCGCGCCAGTCACCGCCCTCGGGAACCATAGCCATTACCCTTGCTTTTTTTGCAGGATAGCTCTGGCCGTCCGATTCTGGCACGTCATTATCGAACAGTTCACCGCTGAAAAATGCATCGCGCAGTGTCATTACGCGGCGGTAAGGGTCTGGCCATTTGAAGCGCACATGCTGGGCAATGTCGTTGCGTATGGCAATAAGAATCAGTCGCTCGCGCTTTTGCGGAACTTGATACATAATGGCTTTCAACACTTGAGGCTCAACGAGCGTATAGCCAAGTTCGGCTATGGCATTCCGAATGACTTGAAGCGTCTTTCCATCATCGTGCGATAGCAGTCCCTTGACGTTTTCACCCATAAAGACTTTCGGTTGGATTTCCTTAACGGCGCGGGTAAGTTCGAAAAACAATGTTCCGCGCGTGTCATTCAGACCGCCCTTTTTGCCTGCATAAGAAAAAGCCTGACAGGGAAACCCGCCAGAGAGAAAATCGATACGGCCACGCAACGGCGTGAAATCAACGTTGTGGATGTCACCTTCAAGCACATTCCATTCAGGATGGTTGCGCCGCAAGGTCTGACAAGCCATAGCATCCATTTCGTTGAGCAAGACGTGACGGAAGCCCGCCAAGTGCATACCAAGAGCCAAGCCGCCAGCACCAGCAAATAGTTCCACGGACGTATAGTCGCGTAAGGGTGCAACGTGGAACTCTTCCTCCCAATGGGTTTCAAGCATCATGCGGACTGGCTTCACGTCGGTCAGTTCCTCCATATAGAAGCCATCCTTGCCTTTCTCGTTCTTGTGGTAAGGATAGACACCTTTTTTGCCCCACTTCTGCGTCGTGGCGAGCGAAGTGCCTGTCAGATCGGCCAAATTCGTTGCAGATAAAAATGTGGGCATAGGTTAGAATTTGTCAAATCCATCGTAGGTTCTGAAAGCAAGCAGATACAGGCTCTTCATAATGTCGGGTGAGATTGCAGCCAACTCGGTGAACACGCTATTCTGGATGTCCTCGCGCCTCATACCTTTGATAACATCATCCAGAATGTCTGGTAGGGTACGGCATAACTTGGCAAATGCAAGTGCGTCGCCGAAAACAATTTCATAGAACTTATCCATTGAGACACGACGAATATGGTCGTTATTGAACTGTTCGCCATCAACGGTGACTATCCATATCTTGTTCTGCGAGCGAGTGGCGATAGCTTCGACCAGCATACATGTGGCATGGCTGTCCCGCACGATTTTATTCTGCATTTTCATGTAAGTCTTTGCCGAGGCAGCGGAATTCATGGTGTTGTGCTTATTCTTCATCTCGACAAAGATGTGCTGCTCTTCGTTCACCACATCAAAGCCTTCTGGTGGAACTGTCCAGCCATTTCCCGCATAGCGGAATAAATTCTGATGGAAATATCCGATATGATTGTTGTTTGACTTGTCCATCTGGCGGATGCACTCAGAAGCCACAACTTCTTCCATCGTGCGCCCATAAACCTTTGCATCGAACGTCAACTTGATGGGGTCAACGATATTCTTGTTAAACTCCCGCAGGTTTATGCTTGCACTATACCTTGTCACAGTCTCTCGGACGTGATTATAAATGTTCTCGTCGGAAATGAATCCCAAGTTATAATTTCTCATTTCGTTTGCTTTTATGATTCACTTTTCGGCGACAAAGTTACGCATTTCCCTGTTTTTCGCGGTCGCTGATTTTTGAAGAAATTACGTGCCAATAACCAGCGATATAGTTCAAGGTGGGTTCTATTCATTTCCACGGTTAAGTTTGACATAGATGTGGCTTTAACGTTTTGTCATCTAAAAGGCTCTTTTTGCTTCATTCCGTTTCATCGGTCGTGTAGCCCGCTACACTCACTCTTCAACAGACAGACTGAAAGCAAAAAAGCTCAGAAATCTGACAAAGCGAATGAATAAAACCCGCCTCAAGAAATCTTCAGAAAGGCGTGTCCCGTGCTATAATTGCGTATGTTTTTACGCAGGAAACGAACAAATCTGGGAATTTGAGTGTTCAAGTAGTCAAGAGCAATCGCTCTGGGTACGGCGGACAAGGGAATACTCGCCCCGACGGGGCAACAGCTCTTATTCGTCGAAAAGCTGTTGCCCCGTCGGGGCGCATATACCTCCTGCTGCATACATAGGGCGCTGCGCTGATGGCTATAGCCCTTTCAGGGCGAGCCGTATGCCGGAGCGCACGCGGCCTCGCGTGCAATGCCCGTAAGGGCATAAAAAACATAACCTTACAGGCGTAGCTTTTGCCCATACGGGCATTGCAGGCGCGCCGCCTGCGCTCCGACATTGAGCCGCGTGCAAGAGAATGCAGGCGAGTCGCCGGCACTCCCAGACTCTTGCGCTCCCAGAGCGTGCTATACTTCAACACCCGTAGGCTTTCGCTGCCTCCGAAGCTTTGATTGTTAACTATTGCTGTCCGCTAAAACACATAAGCGCAATAATGTTTTGGTTCATCCCCGAATTGCGTTGGTCTTGTCATGTAATCCAAGTAACAGCAGTTTGAAGTATTCGTCATCTCTATATCCGTAGGCTCTTCGTTTCATAACCTTGATTTTGTTGTTGATACCCTCAAGCATTGCATTAGTGACAGGTGCATCATACCATGCCAGTATGCCCGTCCTGCTTGCCATGAGCGTATTAGCGATTCTGATGAAAGGTGTCAGTTTTGTTTCCCTTGCCCTCTCGCACCAATATCGCAATTGCCTTTCCCCCTCCTGCCTGCTCTCCTGCATCCATATCTGCTCAAGGTCTTCTTTCAGGTAGTAGGCGTGGAAGAGCGGCGTGTTTGTCTCAAGAATATTGTCCAGACGCTTCTTCCTGTCATCATCAAAGACATCCTTCTCCTTTGTCAATAGCAGCCAGCGTGAGCCTTTGATGATCTTCCTCTTTTCCAGGTCGGTCTCCTGCGCGTATACCTGCCTCCGCACGGCATCTACGGCTTCATTGACAAGCTTGGTGACGTGGAACCTGTCGTAGACGTGAATGGCATCGGGAGCATTCTCCCTCACGGATGCGATGAAGGCAGCCGAGAGGTCCGAGGTGACAATCTCTATCCTTACCCTGTTTCTCCGGACGCGTTTCCAGAAGCCATCAAG
>CALFJG010000036.1 GCA_937877625.1 uncultured Prevotellaceae bacterium | reverse complement strand
GGCAAAGAAAGCAAAAACTGCGTGTTTTGCTTTACTTTGCGCTCGCCTTGCACTACTCTGCTGCGCGAAGATAGGCGGCGGCTCGGCAAAGAAAAGAAAAACGCCGTTTTCCTTTTCTCTGCGCTCGCCTTGCACTATCTTTGCCACCTAATTAGATGAATTAGGGGGTGCCCCACCTTTTAGGGCTGAGATTATACCCCTCGAAACTGATACGGATAATTCCGTCGTAGTGATTAATTCAACTTTTGTGTCAAGGTGGGTTCTACCAATTCCCACGGGTTAGATTAACATTGACGGGGCTTTAACCGTTGGTCATCTTTTAGGCTCTATTTGTTCGTTTTCAACAAACCTAAAACCCTTATGCGTATTTATCTCTTTACAGCACTTTTTGTTAGTGCCGCCGTAGCCGTGGCACAAGAGCAACAAGTCACCGACACCCTGTACCACACCAACCTCGGTGAGGCACAAGTAGTTTCCACCCGAGCACAGTCCACCACACCCGTGGCATTTAGCAACATCGGAAAAAACGAGCTGCGCCGTATCAATTTCGGACAGGACGTGCCGTTCCTGCTTTCCCACCTTCCCGGGGTTGTGGCAACGAGCGATGCAGGCAATGGCATTGGCTATACCTCTATTCGTGTGCGTGGCACCGACCCCACACGCATCAACATCACCACCAACGGCATTCCACTCAACGACCCTGAGAGCCACACGCTTTACTGGGTAGATCTGCCCGACTTCGTTAGCTCGGTGGAGGACATACAGGTGCAGCGCGGTGCGGGCACCAGCACCAACGGTGCCGCAGCCTTCGGTGCGAGCATCAATATGCGCACTGAGAACTATTCGTATAATCCCTATGTGGAACTCAGCGGCTCCTATGGCTCGTATAATTCCCAGAAAGAGACGTTGAAATTTGGCTCCGGCCTGCTATGGAAGCATTGGTTTCTTGAGGGACGCCTCTCCCACATAAGCAGCGACGGCTACCGCGACCGTGCCAGCACCGACATGAGCAGCTACTACGTTTGCCTGGGCTATACCCGCCCTGCTACATTGCTCCGGTTTGTCACCTTCGGCGGCAAAGAGACCACCTATCACGCGTGGGACGGCATAAGTGGCGAGGAACTCAAGACGCGCCGCCGCTACAACCCCAACGGCGAGATAAAAGATGCCGAGGGTAATGTCGTAGGCTTTTATCCCGACCAAGAGGATGTGTTTATACAAGACCACTACCAGTTGCTGCTCACACAGACGCTCGCTCCACGCCTCACGCTCAATGCAGCCCTCCACTACACCTACGGCAAAGGCTGGTATGAAGAGTATAAAAATCGCCGCACGCTTTCCGACTATGCCCTTGAGCCGTATGAACTCAACGGTGAGTGGGTGAAAAAGAGCGACCTCGTGCGCCGCAAATACAACCGTGGCGACTTCGGTGGGGCTACTTTTTCCCTCAACTATCGTGCCACACGCCTCAGTACCAGCCTCGGCGGAGCGTTTAACTATTTCGACAACGACCACTACGGCGAGGTGCGCTGGGTGAAAAACTATCTCGGCAAGCTACTTCCTAACCAGCGTTTCTATGACAACCGCGGACGTAAGAACGATGCCAACCTTTACGCACGAGCCGACTGGTATGTGCTGCCCGGCCTTAGCCTCTATGGAGACTTGCAGATACGTCACATTCACTACGTCATTACCGGCGTGAACGACGATGCCTGGAACGTGATGAACATTCACGAAACGTTTAACTTCTTCAACCCCAAGTTTGGCATCAGCTACAACCTGCATCGCGGCGGCCAACTGTATGCCTCGCTCGCCGTGGCACACAAAGAACCCTCACGCAACAACTACACCGACGGTTTCCTACCCTCTATGACGATGCCCCGCCAAGAACGTCTGCTCGACTACGAGGCAGGCTATCGCTACAAGAGTTCGCGCTTTGAGGCCGGGGCGAATATATATTATATGGTGTATAAAGACCAGCTCGTACTCACGGGACGTGTGAATGAGATTGGCGAGGCCGTTGTGGAGAACGTGCCAAAGAGTTATCGCCTCGGACTGGAGCTGCAGGGAGCCTGGCAAATAGGCAGCCTCGTGCGCTGGGACATCAATCTTACCCTCAGCCGCAACCGCATAAAAGACTATACCGCCTATCTCTACGATGCCAACGGCGATTGGTCCACCACCGAGGCCGTACACGTAGGCAACACACCCATCTCGTTCAGCCCCGACGTGGTGTTCAACAACATCTTCACACTCACGTGGAAAAACCTCAACGCACAACTCTTTTCACAGTACGTCAGCCGACAGTATTTAGACAACCTCGGCACACGCGAAAGTTCACTCGACGGATACTTCCTCACCCATCTCAACCTCAACTATACCATACCCCTGCACGCTGTTAAGGAACTCATTGTGGGAGCCACGATTTACAACCTTTTCAACAACAAGTACGAAACCAACGGCTACGCGCAGACCACCTTTACCCGCCTGCCCAACGGAGGAATAAGTCTCAACCACGCCCCCCGCTTTTATCCTATGGCCGGTATCAACGTTATGCTTCACGCTACGGTGCGTTTCTAAACTCCTTTTCTACCACACAATGCACGATTTCATCACGCTACTCCAACAATACAACCTAAGCCTGCTCGACCTCACGGGTACGATTATCGGCTTGTTCTATATCTACTATCAGTTTCGCGTGAGTTGGAAACTCTGGCTCGCCTCGTTTGTGATGTCGGCACTCTATGTGGCGATAAACATCAGCGGCGGCGTTTACGGGCTGGCGTGCATCACCGCTTACTATTGCTGTGCCGCCGTTTACGGGCTGTGGCAATGGCTCGGAACACGGCAGCCATCAGCAACGCCTCCGACAAGCACTAACGACACCCAGCCACCCATCAGCCACCTCCCCGTTCGGCTCTACCCGCGTCTAACGGCAATAATTGTGATACTCCTCTTGCTGATTGCCGGTTTTCTTACGTTGCTCCACGAAACAACGACGCGCTGGGCCGATGCCACCACCTCGGCGTGTAGCATTGTGGCGATGTGGCTCTTGGCGAAGAAATACATTGAGCAGTGGGTGGTATGGTTCGTGGTGGACATTATCAACAGCGTCCTTTATCTGTCGCTCGGCACGGGCTATATCTTCTCGGCCGGACTTTACGGTTTCTACGCCCTTACCTGCTTCTTTGGCTACTGGTATTGGCGCAAACAAATGCCACAAGAATAATGAACTTTTTCGTTAAGCCAGGAGAGCAAAGCGAAGCTTGCTTCAGTGCTGCCTCGGCGAGCAAAAGTCTGTCACAGACGAACGGCTTGCCCCCTCCCGTTGTGATACTCGCCGCAGGTGATTATCCCACACACCCCGTGCCGCTTGGTGTGCTACAGCGTGCCGCCACGGTGGTGTGCTTAGATAGTGCCGCCGATGCCTATCAGCAACACACCGGCCGACTGCCACACTACGCCGTGGGCGATGCCGACAGCATCGCTCCCACCACACGACAACGCCTCGGCGAACACTACATATACGATGCCGAGCAAGACACTAATGACCTCTGTAAAGCCGTGCGTTTCTTGTTACGAAACAACGTACGCCAGGCTACCATCTTAGGAGCCACCGGGCGACGCGAAGACCACACCCTCGGCAACATCTTCCACCTTCCCGAACTCGCCCGACAACTCTCGCTCACAATGCTCACCAACTACGGCGCGTTTTATCCCTGCCACGGATATTCCGAGCATCGTGTCGCCGTCGGAACACAAGTATCTGTCTTCAACATAAACGCCACCGAACTGCACTCCATCGGTCTGCGGTGGCCTATCAAACCATTCAACGCACTGTGGCAAGGCACACTCAACGAGGCCACAGCGTCACAAATAACCATAGAAGCCAACGGCGACTACCTGCTCTTCTTCTCATACTAAGCAGATAAGAAAACCCGTGCGACACACCCCACATAATACGTTGCCAAAAATAAGATAGCGGCACCCATATTTGCGGGGCTGCGATTTTTTCACGACATTTGCAGCCGAATATAAAACCAATACCAACAAAAAATGGGATTACTCACAGGTAAGACAGCACTCATCACGGGTGCTGCACGGGGCATCGGCAAGGCCATAGCCCTAAAGTTTGCTACCGAAGGTGCAGACATCGCTTTCACCGACCTCGTCATTGACGAAAACGGCCACCAAACAGAAGCAGAAGTTAGTGCCCTCGGTGTGAAATGTATTGGCTATGCCAGCAACGCCGCCGACTTCGCACAGACCGAGGACGTAGTGGCTAAAGTGAAAGCCGAGTTTGGCAAGATAGATATCCTTGTCAATAATGCCGGTATCACCAAGGACGGCCTAATGATGCGTATGACTGAAGCACAGTGGGACGCGGTAATTGCCGTAAACCTCAAGTCGGCTTTCAACTTCATACATGCCGTAACGCCTATTATGATGCGTCAGCGTGGCGGTAGCATCATCAATATGGCCAGCGTCGTAGGTGTGCACGGCAACGCCGGGCAGGCAAACTATGCCGCTTCTAAGGCCGGACTAATTGCTTTAGCAAAAAGCATAGCACAGGAAATGGGAAGCCGAGGCATACGAGCCAATGCTATAGCCCCCGGGTTTATCGAGACAGCGATGACAGCCGCACTGCCCGAAGACGTACGCAAGGACTGGATACAAAAAATACCCCTGCGCCGAGGCGGACAGACCGAAGACATAGCAAACGTAGCCACCTTCCTCGCCTCCGACCTCAGTAGCTATGTCAGCGGACAAGTTATACAGGTGGATGGTGGTATGAATATGTAACGGTAGGTTCTATTCATTCCCTATGGTTTAGACACGCACCCTCATCAGTTGCGCCCCGTAAGAGCGGCAAGCTACTAGCCCAGGGCAGCACCCTGTGGGGCGTGCGTACCATTATAGCGCAGACGGCTCGCGTGCATTACTGGATCGCACGCGGTTCGCGTGCATTACTGGATCGCACGCGGCTCGCGTGCATTACTGGATCGCACGCGGTTCGCGTGCATTGCCCGTAAGGGCACAAGCTCCGCCTGCAAGTTTATGTTTTTTATGCCCTTACGGGCATTGCCGGCGAGCCGCCTGCGCTCCCAGAGGGCTGCGCCTTAGTTGTTACACCTGCAACACCGATAAGCTTTTACCTCTCCCGAAACTTGAATTATAGTTGTCCCGCCGTAATCCAAAACGAGAGAGGATAGGCTTTTCGGAGGCTTATAATCTCTCACTACTCAGACATCCTCTCCCTTACGAAAGCGTTCATTCACCTATAGCCTAATTTTAATACATAAGGCATAGGTTAGGAGATGCATCCTGTTTCCATATATTTCTGTTTCATTGATGTAGCAACTTGTAAATAATGAAAAATGCAGGACGAGGCGCAAGCCGAGGTTGTTGTTGCGGTTGTCTGGCGTGTTGTTGTTGCGATTAGAGACGCGACAATTCTGCGCGTTGTTGTTCCAGCTGCCGCCACGGTTCACGCGGTTAGAGCCTACGGATACATTCCTTCTTTTTGTGCGGCACGAATCCGCACGTTACTTTCGTCTTCTATAAAATTTTTAGCCACGGCTTTGTTCACAAAGGCACGTAAAGCCTGCACGCGGCGGCTATATTCACAAAGGCTTAGTTTTCCCTCGCCAAAATCCGTACGCAGGGCTTTCATCTTTTTGCGATAACGATGCCTACTGCGTTGGTTGAGCCGTAAGCCGTTTCCTCTTACCACATAACCACAAAAAGGAAGGCCAAAGCGGCAGACATTAACTATCGGCGCGTGCCATTCGAGCTGCAAATTGTCACGAACATATACGGTATAAGCTTTGACATTTGCCATAAGTTCTTTGTGGCTGTGGCTGAAAAGGAGTACATCGTCCATATAGCGCACCATTGCCGCCACGCGAAGGTGTTCCTTGGCATAATGGTCGGCTACGGACAAATAATGGTTGGCAAAGTATTGGCTCGTGAGGTTACCAATAGGTAGGCCTCTGCCGGTGGTCACTTCGTAGCTATGAAGCAACGAGTCGAAATGAGCAAGCAGGATATGGTCTTTGAAAAGACGGGAAAGTTGCTCACGAAGCGTATTGTGGTGGATGGTGTCAAAGTAATGGCGCACATCAAGTTTGGCATACCATTCATACTTCGCACAGAGTTTCTGTGTGCGAGCCAAAGCTGCGTAAGTGCCGCGGCCTATGCGGCTGGCAAAACTATGCGGCACTTGAAATGCCTCAAAAACAGGATGGCACACACGCATCAGCGCGTGCATTGCCACGCGGTCGCGAAACGGTGCAGCGCAAATCAAGCGTTTCTTGGGGTCGTAAATCGTAAAGAAATGATAGTTGCCAAACTGATACGTTCCGTCTAAGAGCGTGCGGCCTATAGTGTCAAGATTGTACCAGAGGTCATCCCTAAAGTCTATAATCTCCTGACGCATCTGCTTGCCACGCGAGGCGCGTAAGAAAGCAACGGCCAAATTGGTTGGCTCGCACACTAAAGGCATCAGATTTCCTACACGTTTCATCGCTTGCTAAAAGGATCCCCCTCTGAATTTGTAGTTGTTGTGCCGGTTGCCGTATTTACTGCCGTCACAGCATCTGTCGGTTTATCTCCGACGGAGCGATGTCGCTCCTGAAATTCCTTTACTGCCTCATCGGTGAAATAAGTGCCCCAGAGATTCAGACGCTCATTATTCACACCTTTGAGCGTGCCGATGTTCTCGGCTGTTAACGGCTGCGTCTCGGTAAGTATTTTCAACTCCTTGTCGTTAAATACCACATACGCAGCACCAAGGCCTTTGGTTTGATATATCTCCTTACGTATCTTCTTCAGCAAATCAAAGCGAGGCAAAAGCTGTTCGGATAGCTGTTCACGCACGTCCGTTTTTTTTGTGAAATTGCCACGGTGTACCTGTGGATCTTCAAGCTCCGGTCCTTCTAAGTATTCTACGAGGAAATCCCAGCAGTTTGTTTTCTCATTGTAGTGTCGCTCGGTACGCGTAACGCGGTGGGTACGTAAAAATATATTAAACTCGTTTTGTAGTGCTTCAAGTCCGCTGCAAGGAATAGAAACGATGTAATACTGCATATTTATATCATAGAAAAAAAAAGAATTAACCAGAAACACCTGTGCTGCAAGGCGAGGCTGCTGGTTTAACAGCACAGTACGCTCTCCTGTGTATGCTCACTACGGGGCTATATACTCCGAAA